>NZ_FPHO01000003.1:1438807-1795114 GCF_900117455.1 Hyphomicrobium sp. CS1GBMeth3 | reverse complement strand
GGTCGGCGTTCACCGATGGGAATACATAGGACGCCCCAATAACCGGCGCGCGTGTTCAAGATGTGGGCGCCCTGAGCATATCGAGGACGGGTGTTGGATGCATATTTCAGATCCGCACTTGATAGGGCTGTTCCCACGACCTCACAAGGAACAACAAAAGCACAGTGAAGCAGGCATGCATCCGCCTGAAAATACCGAGCGCTCACGGGATCTGAAACTGGATGACGGACGCCTCCCACGCATCCAGAGCTGGGAGGCCCACCCCCGGGGTCGTCGCTGAAGGGGTTCATTTGTCCTATGAGAATAGGAGGCGTTTGGAACCTTTTTGACGGTCCGGAGCCTCTCATCGGCTTCGTAGATGCAAATTCCCTAAGAACATCTCTAGTGACTCATCGATAGCAGACTGTCGACAGGGCTTATCCGAGGCCGCGGGCGATAAAGCCGGGATTGAGGAAGCCGGTTTCGGTTTTGCCGTAGACGAGCGGCTTTCCCTCAAGATCTCTGAGGGAGCCGCCGGCTCCGACGAGGATCGCCTCACCCGCCGCCGTATCCCATTCGCTCGTCGGTGCGAAGCGCGGGTACATGTCCGCTTGCCCGTCGGCAATGATGCAGAACTTGATCGAGGAGCCGCGAAAGATGCACTCGTCGCCCGGCAGGTCGTCGAGGAAGGCGCGCGTCTCGGCATCGAGGTGCTTGCGGCTTGCGACGGCGACGAAGCGCTCAGCCTCGGGCTGCCGGCAGCGCAGCGGGCGGCGGCCGCGGAGCGCGCGCAAATCCTCGCCGGGGGCGAGCCAGCCGGTCCACGCGTCGCCGAACGCGCCGACGTAGAGAGACTCCAGCGCCGGCGCGTAAATGATGCCGATGATCGGTCTGCGGTCGACGATCAGCGCCAGGTTGACCGTGAACTCCGAGCGGCCCTCGATGAACTCCTTGGTGCCGTCGATGGGGTCGATGACAAGGAACGGCTCCACGGCATCGAAGCCTTCGAGGCCCCTGGCAGCGGATTCCTCGGCGATGACGGCGATGCCCGGCAGCACGCGGTGAACCTCGGCCAGGATCGCGGCCTCCGATTCACGATCGGCGATGGTGACAGGCGAGAGATCGGCCTTGGTCTCGACCGTGTAGCCTTGCGCGCGATGGGCGAGGATGATGGCACCCGCACGCGATACCGCCTGAGTGAATACCTTCAGGATCTCTGCCCGGGCGTCCGGGCCGAGATCGAGCATGCCCATCATTGCGACCTTACCTTGCTGCCTTTCCCGCCATCGAACCGCCCCAAGCCACGCTCGTCAATCGAAACGGTCTTTACGAGGGCGTAAATCGGCCTGCCCTCGGAAATTTCCAGTGCAGCGACAGCCTGACGCGTGACATAGGCCTGGATTCTGTCGCCGCCTCTGAGCTCGACGGTGACGACGGCCGAGGGGCCTGATCCGCTTGTGATCGCCTGCACGCGGCCTTCGAGCACCGTGCGCACGCTGAGGCCGCGGGGTGGCTCGGTTGCAAGCGACACGTTAGTTGCCTGGATGGCGACGCGGACCGTGCTGGCGTCCGGGCCGATCTGCGCGGGGATCACGATCTCGCCGGCCGGATGGGCCAGGATCGACACGGCAAACTCGGGGCTCTCGCGCAGCGGTGTGGCGGACAGGAACGAGACCGTCTCGAAGCGCTCGGCGGGTGTCTCCGGTACGTGCGCGGCGAAGACCTCGGACGGCGTTCCCTCGGCAACGACGCGCCCCGCAGCGAGCCGCACTACGCGGTTGGCGATGCGCGCGACCTCGTCGACGGCATGGGAGACGTAGATGATCGGAAGCCTCACCTCGTCGCGCAGGCGCTCTATAAAAGGCAGAATCTCCTGCTTGCGCTCCGTGTCGAGGGCGGCCAGCGGCTCGTCCATGACGAGCAAGCGCGGCTTGGCGAGCAGCGCACGTCCGAGGGCAACGCGCTGGCGCTCGCCGCCCGACAGCGTGGGCGGACGCGCGGTGAGCAGATGGCCGATGCCGAGCAGATCGACGACCTCGTCGAACGCAACGCCCGCTGCGTCGCTGGGCGCGAAGTAGCGGCCGTAGGCAAGGTTCTGGCGTACCGAGAGATGCGGCAAGAGCTGGCCGTCCTGGAAGACGAGGCCGATGCGCCGCTTGTGGACCGGCTCCCAGGTGCGGGCCGCGGTGTCGACCAGCACGTGTCCGTCGATGACGATGCGGCCATGGTCCGGGCGCTCGATGCCGGCGAAGAGCCTGGCGATCGTGGATTTGCCGGAGCCCGAGACGCCAAACAGCGCCAAGCAGCCACCGGGCGTTTCGAACGCCGCGTCGAGCACGAACCGCGGGCGAGTGAGGCGACACGCGAAGCTGATCATTCGAAACCGGCCCTTCGCTGTGTGGAGCGACGGACCAGAAGCTCCGAGGCGATGAGGGCCGCGAACGAGATGGCGACCGCGATCAACGAAAGCCGCAGGGCGCCGGCTTCGCCATCGGGCGTCTGCGTGTAAGTGTAGATTGCGGACGGAATGGTCTGTGTCTCGCCGGGGATGTTGGACACGAAGGTGATGGTGGCGCCGAACTCGCCGAGCGCCTTGGCGAAGGCGAGCACGGTGCCGGCAATGATCCCCGGCAGCGCCAGCGGCAAGGTCACGGTGGCGAACACCCAAAGGGGAGACGCCCCGAGGGTGGCGGCGGCCTCCTCGCTGCGGCGGTCAATGGCATCCAACGAGAGGCGAATAGCCCGTACCATCAGCGGGAAGCTCATGACTGCGGCGGCAAGCGCCGCGCCGGTCCAGCGAAACGACAGCACGATGCCGAACGTCTGATCCAGGAAGGCACCGATAGGGCCGCGGCGGCCGAACAGGATCAGTAGTACGTAGCCAGTCACCACAGGCGGAAGTACGAGCGGCATGTGCACGAAGCCATCCAGCACGGCCTTGCCCCTGAACGCCCCGCGCGACAGCACGTGGGCCACCAGAATGCCCACCGGCAAGCTCGCGAGGACCGCG
Source organism: Hyphomicrobium sp. CS1GBMeth3 (assembly GCF_900117455.1). Classification (NCBI taxonomy): domain Bacteria; kingdom Pseudomonadati; phylum Pseudomonadota; class Alphaproteobacteria; order Hyphomicrobiales; family Hyphomicrobiaceae; genus Hyphomicrobium; species Hyphomicrobium sp. CS1GBMeth3. The sequence goes on along the minus strand of NZ_FPHO01000003.1, from coordinate 1,792,125 downwards.
ACGCTCGCGACCTGGAGCGAGAGCTTGATGGCGACGATCTCTGCGGGGGTAATGGCCTCGAGGCCCATGACAATTCCGGCTTCGGCGTAGGAGGGCTTCACTATAGCCGATCAAAATGCCCAATCGCTCCTTGGGGCGCAATATTTTGTGCAATACAACGTTGCAATCCGGTGAGCATGACGCAGAGAGGCTTTGCCCGGCAGCTTAATGGATGGTTTGTGTGCCGATTTCCCGCAGCGTGTCCTGCGGCGAGGGGGCGTTGTCGCTTTTCGCCCGGTAGCCTTCGACGGTGCGCGTCAGAATGGCCTGGACCGCCGCCTTGTCGCGGATCTCCATGGCCTGCTTCAGGAGCCCCAGCTCGTGATAGAGCTCGGAGCGAATGCGGCTCGGCTCATCCGACTTGAAGATGCGCGGGTGCTCGGTCGTTTCCGTATGCGCGGCTCCCCCGATCAAAAGCTCCTCGTAGAGCTTCTCGCCGGGCCGCAATCCGACGTAGGCGATCTCAATGTCGCCCTCGGGATTGGCCGCGTCGCGCACCTCGAGGTTGGTGAGGCGAACCATGAGGCGCGCCAGATCATCGATGCGCACGGGCTCGCCCATGTGGAGCACGAAGACCTCGCCGCCCTTGGCCATGGCCCCAGCCTGGATGACGAGGCTGGCCGCCTCGGGAATCGACATGAAGAAACGGGTCGCATCCGGATGCGTGACGGTGACGGGGCCGCCGCGGCGGATCTGCTCGCGGAACAACGGTACCACAGAGCCCGAGCTTTCGAGCACGTTTCCGAAGCGGACCATCGTAAACACGGTCGACGTATTGCCGACAGCCTCGGCTTGCAGCACAAGCTCGGCCAGGCGCTTGCTGGCACCCATGATGTTGGTCGGGCGTACGGCCTTGTCGCTCGATACCAGAACAAAGCGCTCCACGCCGTGCCTGCTCGCGGCCTGGGCAGCGACCACGGTGCCGAAGACATTGTTATCGAGCCCGACGAACGCGTTCACCTCGACCATGGGCACGTGCTTGTAGGCCGCGGCGTGGTAGATCACCTCGATACCGTTTTCCACGACGACTTGGTCGAGAAGGCGGGAGTCACCAACGGAGCCCAGCACGGCCTTGAGCTCCGGAGGATCCGGCTTGTCGGCAAATAGCCGGCGGATCTCAAGCTCGATCGTGTAAAGCGCGCTCTCGGAAATATCGAGAAGCACGAGCACGCGGGGTGAGCGCACAGCCAACTGGCGGACGAGCTCCGAGCCAATCGAGCCGCCGGCTCCTGTGACGAGAACCGAGCGACCCGTCGTGTAGCGGTTCATGAGGTCGACGTTGGGCGTGACAGCGTCGCGGCCAAGAATGTCGCCGACCTCGACGGCGCGCAGGCTGTTGAGACTCACCTGGCCCGACGCGACATCTTCGTAGGTCGGGAGGATCTTCACCGAAACCGGGAACCGCTCGAGCTCCTGGAGCACGCGCCGACGCTCCTGGCGGCGATCCCCCGGCAGCGCGATCAACACCTCGCGCACCTTCTCGTGCTCGATCAGACGGCCGATGCGGTGCGGCGGGTAAACCTTGAGGTCGCTGACGTACTGGCGCCAGAGATTCGGCGAGGAATCGACGAAACCGACAACGTGGCGATCACGCGCTGTTTGGATCGCGCGCAGCAACGCGATGCCGACCTGATCGGCGCCATAAATCAGCGTTGCGGCGTCCTTTCTGGCACGAATGTCGGACCTCGAGCCAGCCGTCGCATCGAGGAGGGTTCGGATCAGCGCACGTATCGAGATGATCGCCGATGCGCCTACGAGACCATAGGTGATAACGACGGTGCGCGGGATGCCATGCTGGCCGAGCATAAAGAGCGTCAGCGCCCAGATCAGCACCGACAGCGCCACGGCAGCCAAGATCTGAACGTTACCGCGCCGGCCGATGAAGCGCGTCACGAGCCGGTAGATGCCGAACCGCCAGAGGATGGCGGTCGTCAGCACCGGCCCCACGGCGAGCAACAGCCCCGTCATCACGTTCGGCGGCATAAAGATCACGCCGTAACGGAGCCATAGCGCCGCGACCAGGACTGCAGAGAGCGTCAGAAGATCGATGATGACGAGCGCGGCGCGCTTCGGGTAGCGTGGCAGCGCCAGAATCCAGTCGCGAAGGCGAACAAGAGACGGCCTTCTCGCCCCCGTGCTTCTGCCCACTTCACCCACCCCCGCGTGTCTCTCCTCCAAGAGTCCTTATCTAGCAAACAATACGGCCATACGCCGATGTATTATTACGTCTGTTTGTATTTGAACGTCCGTCACAAAACTCTCATATTTCCACGCGCCGAGTTAGATGTCGATCGAGCATAACGCTGCCGCGCCGGGGGATTTCCGCTCAGCCGGGCTTCTTGACAGAGGTAAGCGGCGATGATCAGTAACCCTCTCCCTCAGCAGCGAACCCCCTCCTGGCAATGACGATACGAGCAGAACACGCGGCCCAAGCTCTCGAGCGCGCTCGCTCCATCATCGACCAGGAGATCGAAGCCATGTCGCTCCTGCGCGACAGCTTCGACGACAACCTGATCAAGGCAGTGGGGCTTATTCAGGCCTGCGTGGGACGTCTTATCGTCACAGGCGTCGGCAAATCGGGGCACATCGGCGCCAAGCTCGCGGCAACGTTCGCCTCGACCGGAACGCCTTCGTTCTTCCTGCATGCCGCCGAGGCCTCGCACGGCGATCTCGGCATGATCACTGGGCAGGATGTCGTGCTCGCGATCTCCAACTCCGGCATGACGAAGGAACTGTTCCCGGTGCTCGACTTCTGCGCCGCCAACGGCGCCAAAGTCATATGCATGACCTCCAACGACCAAAGCCGTTTGGCGCAGCGATCCGATATCTGTCTGCGCCTACCGCCGGTCAAGGAAGTCTGCCCGAACAATCTCGCACCGACATCGTCGGTGATCATCACGCTGGCGGCCGGACACGTGCTCGCCGTGCTGCTGATGGAGCGACGCGCCTTCGTCGACGCCGATTTCGGAAAGCTGCACCCCGGCGGGCGGCTCGGGCTCCTGCTCTCGTCCGTGCGTCGCTACACCGAGGAGTTCAAGGATGTGGTGCCGACGGTCCTGCCGACCGAACTCCTCGGGCACGTGGTCATCAAGATGGCAGAAGGCCAGCGCGGGTGCGTCGTGGTCACCGAGGACGGCACGAACCGCCTGCTCGGCCTCATCACCGAAGGCGACCTCAGACGCGCCTTCTCTCCCGACATGTTCTCCAAAACGGCGCAGGCAATCATGACGACCCGGCCCGTCGCAGTCAGCGTCGAGGATCTGATGAGCAGCGCCGTCACGCTGATGAAGGAGCGGCGGATCGCCCACATCGTCGTCGTGGACGGCGAGAGCGTGGTCGACGTACTGCACTCCAAGGACCTCATGCAGCGCGGCTACATGTAAGGCGCAGGCCCTGGCGCGCATAATAAAAGACCCCGGCACCACGAGGTCCGGGGTCTTCAAGTCTTTGCCCGTCGTTTTGAGATCAGGCCGCGACGGGAGCAGCCAGCGCGAGGTCGATCTTCTCCTTCAGGACCTTCTCGTTGAACGGCTTGATGATGTAGCCCGAGACGCCGGCGCTCTTGGCGGCGTTGATGTTGTCCTGCTTGGATTCGGCGGTGACGAGGATGAACGGGGTCTTGCCCATCTCGGGATCTGCGCGCACGACCTTGAGAAGCTCGTAGCCGGTCATCGGCTCCATGTTCCAATCGGAGATGATCAGGCCGTACTGCTTGGATTTGATTTTCTGGAGCGCCGCCTCGCCGCTCGAGGCATCGTCGACATTCTCGAAACCGATCTGCTTCAAGAGTTTTTTGATGATCCGCACCATGGTGCTGTAATCGTCGACGACGAGTACAGGCATGTCGTTCGCGCTCATAACCCACATCCCCTAAAAAGACATCGCGTCAACAAACGGCCAACCCACGGAGGCCGAACGCGCCGCGCTCTGCAATGCCTAGTGAGTATGCGAGCATATTGCTTGCGATAGTGTTAAGTGCCCGTTTCCGACCCGCCGCGGCGCGCGCCTGCGGCACGGCGTAACGGAATCGCAACCTCTCCCGGGTTAACCATGCGTTTGGATGATGACCCTTGCGCGCTTTTCGCGCATGCGTCAGAGCCCAATAAGAAGCAGGCCCGGCCTTCGCACCCGGAGCCGACAAGGAAGCGCGCATGTCCCATCCGCTCATCCGTGTGCTGGTCGTCGACGATTCGCCCTTCATGCGCGGCGTGCTGCCGCCGAAGATCGAATCCGATCCGCGTTTCAAGGTCGTCGGCACCGCCGTGGACGGGCGGGACGCCGTCGAGAAGACACTCGCGCTCAAGCCTGACGTGGTGACGCTCGACATCGACATGCCGGTCATGAACGGGCTCGATGCGCTGCGCGAGATCGTGCGTCTGAGCCCGGCATCGGTGGTGATGCTCTCGGCCCGGACCGAGCAAGGCGCCGCCATTACGCTCGAAGCGCTTGCGCTCGGCGCAGTCGACTTCATTCCGAAGTCGCGCGGCGTTGATCGGATTCACGAGAAGCTTCTGGCTGCCGTAGAGGCCAAAGCGCAGAAAACCCGCGCCTCCGCTCCGAAGCCCGTCGTCGCCTTGCGCCCCGCGCCCCCTTCCCGGGCAGCCGCGGGCGCGCGTATCAACGCCAAGATCTGCGTTATCGGCTCGAGCACGGGCGGGCCCCAGGCCTTGCAGACCGTCCTCTCGCAGCTTCCCGAGACGCTTCCCGTTCCCGTGGTTGTTGCCCAGCATATGCCGCCCAACTTCACCAAGGCCTTGGCACAGCGTCTGAACGATCTCTGCAAGCCGGCGGTGGTCGAAGCCGAGGATGGAATGGCGCTCACCAGAGGCAAAATCTACATTTCCCCCGGCGGCATGCAGACGCGCGTGACCCCGACCGAAATCCGGATCAGTGCGGACCACGGCGAGAGCCTCTACAAGCCGTCGGTCGACGTGCTGGCGGAGAGCGCGCGCGGCGCGTTCGGCAAGAACGTGCTCGGAGTCATGCTTACGGGCATGGGTGGCGACGGCGCCGCTGAAATGACCAAGCTGCACAAGCTCGGCGGCTTCAACATCTCGCAGGATCAAGCCTCGTGCGTGGTCTACGGCATGCCGCGCACGCTTTTCGAAATGGGCGGCGCCGACGAAGTGCTGCCGCTCGACCAGATCGGCCCGCGCATACGCACGGCGCTCGGCTGCTGATCTAGGAGACTAGTTCAGGTCCTCGGGCAAGCGCGGCACGGGCATGAACGGGATGCCATCCTCGGCCAGCTCCTTGACCTCTTCGGCCGTCGCCTCGCCGTAAATGCCGCGCGCGTCGCTTTCGTCGAAATGGATACGCCGTGCCTCTTCGGCGAAACGACCGCCGACGTATTCCGCCTTGGCGTGGATCTCGTCGCGAACCTTGCGCAGGAACTGCACGTACGCCTGAGGCGGCGTTGCGGCCGGGCGGGCCGCCGCCGCCGCGGGCCGATCCTCACGACGGGCGATGGCCGGCGCCATTACGGCCTTGTCCACAGCGGTATCACCGCAATGCGGGCACGTGACCTGCTTGGCGGCGATCTGCATCTCGCTGGCGGCGCCGCTCTTGAACCAGGCCTCGAACTCATGGCCGTCCCGGCACACGAGGCTGAACTTGATCATCACACGACCTCCGCGCCGGTTTTTCCATCCGCCGCAATAATCTCGAACGTCCTGTCGTGCCGCAAGGACGGCACCCGTGACCGGACGTCCTCGATAAGACCCGACTCTATATCGGCGAAAATGACTGACGGGTGAACGCCGCCTTCGGCAATCACCTGCCCCCACGGCGAGACGACCAAGCTGTGCCCGAACGTCTCGCGCCCGTGCTCGTGCACGCCACCTTGCGCCGCGGCAAGGACGAAGCACTGCGCCTCGATGGCGCGCGCGCGCAGCAGCGCCACCCAATGGGCTTCCCCCGTCACGCGCGTGAAGGCGGCCGGCACCGTCAAAAACGACGCGCCTGCATGGGCGAGCGCGCGGAAGAGATAGGGAAAGCGCAGGTCATAGCAGATCGCGAAGCCGAGCCCGCCCCACGGCAACTGAGCCACGACCGCGCGCGTGCCCGGCTCATAGTTCTTGCTCTCGCGGTAAATCTCGCCGTTCGGCAAGTCGACGTCGAACATATGGATCTTGTCATAGCGCGCCGTCACCTCGCCCTTGGGCGAGATCAGGAAAGCGCGGTTGGCGAGCTTTGTTTCGCTCGCCTTGATCACCATCGAGCCGAGGTGCAGCCAGATCTTAAGCTCGCGCGCGAGGTCAACGAGCTGCTGCAGGCCGGCATTGGCGCTCTCGGGCTCGGTGGCGGCGAACAGGCGCTCGCGATCGAGTTCCATGATGTTCGTGCATTCGGGCGTCTGAACGTAGTGCGCGCCACCCGCGGCCGCCTCGCGGATCAAGGCAGACGCGTCGCGTACGTTGCGCGCGGTATCGCGTCCGGAGCACATCTGGACGAGGCCAGCACGGAAGGTCGTCGTATCGGTGGGCATTGGCTTAGTGGCTCGCGGACAAAAGAGGATCGAGCTTGCCGCTGCGCTCCAGGCACATCAGGTCATCGCAGCCGCCGACGTGTCGATCGCCGATCCAGATCTGCGGGACAGTGTAGCGCCCCCCGGCCTTGGCCGTCATCTCGGCCCTTAGCTCGGCCTTGCCCGTCACGTCCACCTCCTCGAAGGACACGCACTTGGCGCGCAACAGCTCCTTTGCCATGTGGCAATAGGGGCAAAGCGTGCTGGTGTAGATCGTGACTTTGGGCATGTCTCCCGAGCGTCCTCGTCCGCCGGCCGCATTCAAAATCCGTGTTGATCCGATCGAGCCCCGCTGCGGACAGGTCCGAAGCGATCCTCTTATCCAAATGTAGCGACTAAGCTTTCGGCCGGAAAGTGCGGCTCTGCGTCATGTCACACCGATTTGCGGCATTTTTCCAGTGTTTACCGCCTTCACGACGGACTATGGGCATGGTCCGTGACCAGCGCCAGGGCGAGCACGTCGACGCGCGCGGCACCCGCGCGGCGCAGGGCCCGCGCGCACGCGCCAACCGTCGAACCGGTGGTGATAACGTCATCAACAAGCAAGATGTTGCGTCCCTGCGCACGTGCCGCGAGGCGGCTGGTGACGGCAAAGGCGCCAGCCACGTTACGCTGACGCTGCCCCCGCGAAAGGCCGACCTGGCTTGTCGTCGCCCGTGTCCGCGCGAGCAGTAGCGGCTCATGGCGCAGGCCCGTCAGGCGCGCGATCTCGGCCGACAGCACGGCCGCTTGGTTGAAGCGCCGGGCCAGGAGCCTGCGGCGGGCGAGCGGCACCGGTACGATTATCTCCGTCTCCACCAGCAGCTCCCGGCCGGCCTCGACGAGCCATCTGCTCAAAAGGCGGCGCACGTCGTGGCGGTCGTGGAACTTCAGGGCATGAACCAGCGTGCGCATGGAGCCAGTGTGGGCCGCGACGGCGCGGGCCCGGTTGTAGGGCGGCGGATCGGCTGCGGCGGCCGCAGAGATCATCGGGGCGCCGGTGTCGAACGGAAGCGGCGTTCCGAGCCGATCACACAGCGGTGGACGGATGAACTCGATGTCGCGCCAGCAGCGGGCGCAAAGTGCGTCGTGTGCGCCGATCGGCTCGCGGCAGACGAGGCAAACCGGCGGCATGACGAGATCGGACAAGGCGCTGAACGCCCGGCGGAACAGGCCCGGCGGCGCGGGCATGCCGTCCGATCCGGCGTCGTTCTCCGTGCTCCACTCGGCCACGCTTCGCCCTCCCGGGCCGCATGCTAGAGCGCGAACGCGCTCATACTCTTGATCAGACCAATGACTCACGCTTCGGACTGGTAGGGTCGGAAGCAATCATGGTCTAGACTGAAACCGACCGATACCACGCTTGGCGCGTTGCAACGAAAAGCTTCCGTATCCTTACGATGTCCGAGCCACACGCCATTTTCGACACCTCCCTGCTGACCTCCCGGCGCAACCGGGCCGCAAGCGAGGCGGCGTCGCACGACTTTCTTCTCGCGCGCGTCGCGGACGATCTGGCCGAGCGGCTCGCCATCGTCCGGCGCGACTTCGGCGTGACCGTCGATCTGGGCTCGCACCATGGCGTCGTGGGACGGCGCATCGGGGACTTGCCCAACGTCAGGCGTCTCATCTCACTCGATCCGGCGGAGGCGCTACTGGCCAAAGCGCCGGGTACGCGCGTTGCGGCAGCGCTCGACGTACTGCCGTTCGCGCCGGAGTCGCTCGATCTCGTGGTTTCGGGGCTGGCGCTGCATCTCCTCGACGATCTGCCTGGCGCGCTGATCCAGGTCCGCCGCGCGCTGAAGCCCGACGGACTGTTGCTCGCGGCCCTGCTCGGCGGGCAAACGCTCTTCGAGCTGCGCGACGCTTGGCTCGCCGCCGAAGCCGAACTCACAGGCGGGGCGTCGCCGCGCGTGGCACCGTTCGCGGACGTGCGCGACCTTGGGGGGCTGTTGCAGCGCGCAGGCTTTGCGCTGCCCGTCGCCGATTCCGAAACGGTGGCTGTTACCTATGCCGACCCGATCGCGCTGATGCGCGATATCAAGGGCATGGGTGCCTCCAACATGCTGGCCGACCGGCGCCGGGTGCCGGTGACGCGCGGGCTTCTGATGCGCGCTGCCGAGATCTATGCTGAACGGTTCGCGTTGCCCGGTGGGCGCGTGCCGGCGACGTTCGAGATCCTGACGCTGACGGCGTGGGCACCGCACGAGAGCCAGCAGAAGCCGCTGAAACCAGGCTCGGCGCAGAGCCGGCTCGCGGACGCGCTTGGCGTGCCGGAACGGAAGCTCTAACCAGCGATCCGGCGGACCATGAAGCGCGCGTCGGCATCGTAGGTCAGCAGCTTCTTCGTCAGCGCCGGCTCCTCGGTGACGACGAAGCCAAAGCGGCTCCAGAACGGCACCGACCCGTTCACCGCTACGAGCGACAGGTTTGGGGCTCCGGCCGCCTCGGCCTCGGCGATGATGGCTTTCACGATGGCGCCGGCCGCCCCCATGCCACGCACCTCGGACAACAGCGCGATGTCGTGGATGTAATAGGTCGTGGCGTGCTCGGGCAACGCGCCGAGCATGACGTTCAAAGCGGGCGGCTCGGCGTAGTGCCAGGGATGGGTGAGGGTATAGGCCAGCGGCTTGCCTGCGACCTCGAGCAACGCGCAACCGCGGGGGTACAGACGCAGTCGCTCGGCAATGATCGCATCGTCCTCCGGATAGGCGACGTGGATCTCGTCGGCGATGGCGACGATAGCCGGAAGGTCCCGCTCCGTCGCCGGCCGCCACACTCCGCGCTCGAGATCGACCTGCATGGCGTCCGCTCCTAGCCCAGGAGATCGCGCAGCCAGGGGACCAGCGGCGCATCGGCTGGCGGCATCGGGTAGTCGGCAAGGCGTTTTGCGCGGACCCAGGCGATCTCCTGTCCCTCGCGGGGCTCCGCGTCACCCTCCCAGTTGCGGCAGAGGAACAGCGGCATCAAGAGGTGGAATTCATTGTAGGTATGGCTCGCGAACGTGAATGGCGCGAGGCACGTCTCGCAAACATCGATGCCGAGCTCTTCCATCAGCTCGCGGCGTAACGCCTCCTCGGGGGTTTCTCCCGCGTCGACCTTGCCACCCGGAAACTCCCACAGGCCGGCGAGCGACTTTCCCTCCGGCCGCCTGGAGATCAAAACGCGGTTGTCGGGATCGACGAGTGCCGCGGCGGCCACCAGGAGAATGGGTTTGCTCATAAGCTTATCTGGACCTTCGTGAGATGGAGTGTCCGCCGCGTGGAGGGCTAGCAGCGCGGGGCATGCGCGCCGGACACTATGCGGCCGGGCGGCGCGTGACAAATCCGGATTCGCTGAACGCAAGGACACGGCGGGAGTCGCTCGGCCAGGGCGGCGCCGAGCCAATAATCGAAAGGGCCGCCCTCCAAGCCGCGGGCAAATGGGCCGCGCGCGGTTCTAATTCGCCGCTAATGGCCAAAACAATGCGAAGCCGGCCACCTCGTCGCCGCGTTGACGACGCGCCATGGCTTTCATTGGAAATGCCGCCGCAATACCAGACCATGCCAAATCGCCTTGAGAGACACGATAAATCGTGCCCGCATCAAGGAATGCGGCGATCTTTTGCTACATGGTGTTGAGGAGGACAAAAAGTCCGACACCGACAGCCGGGCCCAATAAGGTGGCTGCCACCAGCATTAAAAATGATCGAGCAAACATAACACGACAAACCCCGCACGCTACTCACACACCGCGCAAAGCCGCCCACCCTTCGCCGGTGCCAGTTCCGTTTCGCGGTGACCCCTCACCCGCGAAACAAAAATATAATACAACAAAAAATATATCTGCTCTACTGGCCATTCCCAATTTCGCCACAATATCGTTTCGCGGCGGCGAGGGCGTCATGTTGCGCCGCAATGCCGTCGGTGGATCTTAATATTTTTCTTATGTTGCTTCAGAAGCTTCCGCAGGGGAACGGTCCTGAATTATCTCTCGCGCGCAATTTTTCACCATGCGCGAACGCGGGTCGCGCCCCATCAGGGCGGCGGATTTCGTTGCCGACGCGCCACACGTCTTTCGTCCAGTGGGCGCTCAGCGGCGGGCAGAGAAGTTGCGCAGCGCGTCGAACAGGCGGAGCTGTCTTTCGTCCTGTCCCTTGGTCTCGTGGGCGAGCTGCTCGATGCGATCGAACGGCACCTGCTCGGCTTCGATCATCGAGCGCTGCGCCTTCATCGAGCGCACGAGCCCTTCCTGCACGAGGTGGAACTCGCCGACCGTCTGACCGGGCAGCACCGCGGCGGGATCGAGACCGCTCTCGCTCTGGAACGCGGCCTTGAGCTTACGCAACGCCGTGTCTTCACGCACGCGGCCGATGAACCAGCTCGTGATCTGATCGCGGCTCTTATAGTCGAGGTCGCCCGGCGACTGCGTCGCGAGCATCAGACCGAGGCCGGCCGAGCGAGCGCGCTTCAGCAAGCTCTGCAGCGGCTCGGCGGTTGCCGGCTTGGCATTGGCCGGGATGTAGAGGTCCGCCTCGTCGAACATGACGACGGCCTGCAACTCGTCGTTCGGGTTGCGCTGGCAGAAGCGTAGTGCCTCCGACAGGAACTGCGAGACCCAGAACAGGATGTTCTCGTTGTCGCCGAGGAAGCCCGTGTAGATGATCGAGAGGCGTGTGCGGCTCTCGCGCGCATAAGGACCAAGGCCCAGCAAGCTCTCCATGGTCAGGCTCTCGCCGCCGCCTTCGAACAAGGCAGCGTTGCGATGGCGGAGGCTGTCAAGCTGGGCGACGAGGTCGCGGCGGATCTTGCCCGATGGGTCCATGCGCTGCGTGAGATCGGTGAGCTCCGGATCCTCGTCCTCGAGCAAGTGGATCAGGTCGCCAAGCGTCACCTCGCGACTGTGACGCGAACCCAGGATGCGCAGCGCCACAGACAGCGTGCCGGACTGCTTTTGGTGCGTCGCCGAGTTCTTCAAGTGCAGCATGTCACCGAGGGCCGCCGCGGACAGGTTGGCAAGCAGCTGCTGCTCGTGGTCGGGCAGCTCGTTGATGCCGTTCGGGAGCAGCGTGATCGAGATCGGGCGGCCCGACGAGCGGCCCGGCGTGTAAACCGCGACGTCGATGGCGTCGGCCAGACGCTCACGCTCGCCACGGCGCTCGCCGAACTCGTCGTCGTTTGCGCGCCAGACGTCGGGGTTGGCGTAGCTGCAGAGGTCGCCCTTGCGGTCGATCAGAACGGCCGGGATGCCTTTCAGCAGCAGCTGCTCGATCAGGCACAGCGCAAGCGTCGTCTTACCGGAGCCGGAACCACCGAGCACTGCCGCATGGCGCTTCAGCACGTTCTGGTTCAGCGTCACCGGCTTGCCACGGGTGCCGATCTCGCGACCGGCGAGGATGCTGCTGCCGTGGGTGCCGGTCTCGTCGAGGATGACCGACATCGGCAGCTCGTCGTCGTTCGCGGGCAGCGGCTCGGCCGGATTTTCGCCGAGCGACCAGGGCGGCGGCAAGGCGGGATCCGACGGACGCGGCGCGGCGACGGCGACAGGAGCCGGAGCGGCCGTCTTGTTGTGCGCCGTGGTTTCCACCTCGCGCGAAGCCGCACGCGGCAGCTGGCGGCCAAGGAGGTCGAGGCGCAGCACGCTGATGATCGAGATGATGTTCGAGAGCAGCTTGGCGTCCTCGAACCAGGCCTGGAAGCCGGGGTCGTTACGATAGTGGGCGTGGAACTCGCGCACCATCATCATGCGCTCCCACTCGGGGATCGGGATCGTGAACAGCCGGCCTCCGCCCTCGCGGAATTTGCGGAAGGCTTGCGCCGTCTGGTTCTTCTTGTTCGGCGGGTAGTCGCTGGCGCGCAGCATGACGCAGGTCTTGCCGGCCGTCATCGGCAGCACCTTGTCGAGTTGGCGCTTCAGGCCACCGCCTTGCGTCGGGCGGTTGCAAAGGAAGACGCGCAACTCGCTCATGTGGCCGGATTTGTGCGTGACTCGGACGTCGACACCCGGCACCTCGTCCGACACTTCGAGCCGGCCGACGGCGATCTTGATCGCGCTGCCCCATTCCTCCTTGGCGAGCGAAAGGGCGGACGCGAAGACGTCTATTAACTCATTCTCGTCGGATGGGATCTCGGCTTCCGACGCGTTCTGGAACCGATCCCAGGCCTCGCGATAGTCGAGTGACGGCGACAGCGGGCGCGTGTCGCCTTGCTCGTCACCGCCGCCAAAGAAGCCACCGAGGACCGAGGCCAGCGTGGACGTCCAGGAGCCCTGATCGGCTTCGGGCTCGTCGTCCTCGTCGGTCGCGGTCTTGTCACGTAGACGGTTCTGCGCGTGCTCCAGCAGGCGGCGCGTCGAGAGACCGCCGAACTCCTCGAAGAAGTCCGGGCCGAAGTATTGTGCAGGGTCCGGGAAGCCCAGGCCGCCGCCTTGCTCTGCGATGCGCTCGAGGCGCTTGGCGATGATCAGGCGCGCCTCGTTCGGCGTGCGGCTTTCGAGCAGCGGCACGGGGCCCGACTTCTCGATGCGATCGATGTACGACTGGGCGAGCACGCCACGCACCTGGCCATAAAAATCCTCCAGGCACGAGATGATGATGATGGCGGTCGGCAGGCGGTTGGCGATCTGAATGAGGTCGCGCGCAGCCTTCTGGAAGCGCTCCTCGGCATCCTCGAAAAAGCGCAGGTCCTCGACCTGATCGATGGCGAACACCAGCGCCGAGCGGTCGACGGTCCACATCAGCATGCCGAGTGCGGTGATGATCTCGAAGGCGCGGTCCTCGCCCGTGTTCGGGTCGAGCGCGGCAACGGCCTGATGCGCGAGCTGCGTCAGCTGGCGGCCGAACAGATATTGACGGACGCGCTGGTCGATGCGCGGATCCTTGCGCTCGAGGTAAAGCAGCGCGCGCACGATGTTGATGTCGAGCTCGAGGTCGCGGAACTTGGGGCTGGCGACGATCTCGTCGGCGAGACGCAGGATCAGCACCGCCAGTGCATCATCCGACAGCGAGCCGTCGCGCAGCGACTTGAGATCGGCCTTAGAGAGCACCTCGGAGCCTTCGACGAGCCGCACGGTGAGACGCGAGATGCCGCTTTCGCTATCGTTGTCGGGGTCGTAGGGCTTCTCGAGCGAGTGCACGAGGCGGCGCAGATAATAGTCGGCGTAGTTCGAGACGTCGGGCGTCATCTGCGCGTAGCCGAAGTAGGCCTTGCCCTCGCGATGCGCCGACGTGCGCAGCGCGCGCAGCAGGTGCGTCTTACCGGCGCCGGATTGGCCGTGGAACAGAAGAATGCGCGACTGCGTAGCCGCGCTCGCGCCTCCCGCCGTCACCTGTGACAGCAGGTCGGAGAACTTGCGGCGGGCTTTGACGTGCACCTCGGGGACGTCGACGGGATCGGCCCGCCAGATGTCGTCCTCCCAGGTAATGCTGTGCTCAAAAGCCTGGGACAGCTTGTCCGCGCCCACGGCCTCGACAACGTCCTGCTGCATGCGTCACCGGTCTCCAACGCAATTCCAAAAAACCAATCGGGCCTTACTCTTCGACCCGCACGAAATGCCAAACGGTATTCTTGTAGGGAACGGCAGAGCTCTCGAGCGCTTGCATGTTGCGCTTGTCCTTGAGGTCGGCATTGGCAAGCACGAGAGCACCCGCACGGTGCGCCTCGGCCAGCATGCACTTGAATTCAATCTCGGAGACTTGCCAGAAAGGGTGACTTACGCGGATCGCATCCCAGACGTGGGAGATGTAGGCCTTGCGGTTGCCGGGCCATCCCTCAGCGCGGACGGCGGCGGCCTTCTGTACGGCGCGGGCAAATTCGGGAAGATCGGGGCGCGGTGTCTGAGGCGCGCGTTCGGCGGTGGGCGCCGGGTCGTTGGCCGCGGGCTTCAGCGCAGCCGGCGCCGCGACGACGACAGGCATTGGCGCACGCTCGGCTTCCACTGCGCCCGCCTCGGCGGTGCCTGCCTCGAGCGCGCGCGCGCCAAGGCCGCGTAGGATGCCGATACGAAGCCCTTCCAGCGTCGCATCCTTGCCGCCGGCGTGCTCGGCCGCGAGTTCGGCGATCAGCTTGGCGTCGGTCGCGAAGGCGCGCGGGGTCTGCGAGAGCTGGCCGGCGAGCAGGCGGCCCGCCTTTGCGGATAACGCCGAGCCCTTACCGAAGCCTGCCTTGATGCGGTTGCCGAAAGCGCGCTCAAGCGCGACGACGGCCAACTGGGCGCGCATCTTGGTTGGCGGCACATTCTTTTTGCCGGGGAGCGCAAAGGCCTTCTGCACGATGAGCGCGCGCAGGCCCTCGACGCGGGCCAGTGGCTTCAGGCGCGCGGCCGGTTCCTTCTCGAGGCCGAGCCCCTTGGCGATCAGTGCGATATCGCGCAGCTCCGCCCACGGCTTGGGGTCCCAGACCTTCTGGCCGAGATAGCGGGCGGCATCGGCGGCGCCGGCTTCCGTGGGCGTCAGCCGGTTCTTGGTCTCGACCGCAAGCCCGCGGGCGATCAGCTGGCCGATCTCCTTCTCGGCGAGGCGGCGCCAGTCGGCCGGCGAAAGCTTATGCGTGAACAGCGACGCCAGATCGGACGCCACCTGGGCGCGCGTGGCGCCGCCGTCTGCCGCTAGGCGGACGAGGATCAGATGGCCGGTCGCGGATGCGCCTCCGCGCCGCGGCCCGGCAATGGGAGCACCGCTGCCAAGCGCCGACATTCTCGTACGCCTCCGGGCTGGATTAACAATGATGGGGAAGCCGTACGCGCGAATCAGCGGCTCGATTCAGGAATAGTGAGGGAGAGCGTCTTGAGTTCCAAGGGATTCCGGGGCACGCGCGACTCATTTTTTGATGAGTTGCATCTGCGCATCCTGGGCTTCGTCTTTTTTCGCGGCTGCCCAATTGGCGACATGTTCGTTGGCAAAATTACCAACGGGCTTCGGGGGATGCAGATGGGGGGAGTCCGACTTCAGCCATTTCATTCCCTCGTTAACCACCGGGCAAGCCCGGCTTAATCTTAACGACGAGTTAACTCCTTACTGCGAATGTTGGCTCTCTATACCGCGCGTCCACTTGCGGGAGTTAAGGGAATGTATCGCGTCGCCCTACCGGTTCTCCTCGTGGCCTCCCTGGCCCTTGGGGCTTGCAGCCTCAACACGGGCGCCATTTCTTCCGGATACAACGGACCCAGCGAGAGCGCCTCGCTCAGCCCGCGCGGCAGCTCCGGCCTCACCGGCTCCGGCACCACGACAGCCTCCATCGACCGCAGCTCGCGCTCGTCGCTCAGCGGCGGTGGTACCCAGGTGGCTGCCTATACGCCCGACAAGGCGCCGCGCGGCTCGTTCGAGAAAGCCCCGCGCGGAGCGCTTTCGGACCGCGACTACACCGCGACGGCGCTCAATCCCGAGCGTGCGCGCGACCTCATCAACCAGTATCGCGCCGAGAATGGGCTGAAACCGCTCAAGCTCAATCCGGCGCTCAGCGAGGCTGCAAAGGCGCACAGCCGCGACCTCGCGAAGTGGGACCGCATCTCACACTATGGCTCCGACGGCTCGAACCCGTGGGATCGCGTCAAGCGGACGGGCTACAAGCCGCGCGTCGCGGCCGAGAACGTCGGCACAGGGCAGGTGACCTTCGAGGAGGTGCTCCGTGGCTGGAAGGAAAGCCCCGGGCACAACAAGAACCTCTTGCTCGCGGACGGGCGGGAGATGGGGCTTGCGCTGGTGCAGGACCCGAAGACGGAGTTCAAGTCTTTCTGGACGCTCGTGGTCGGCACCTCGATGTGACGCGCGCGTCGTCCGCGTGTCTCCTTTGACTCACGTGAAAACAGCTCAGCGCTGCTCGTCTCTGGCGCTCTTCAGGGCAGATGCCGTCGCGGTCATTGTGCGGCGGGAGGGCCTTTTGCTTTTGCTGCTCCGGAGGCCTCTGCCACGGCCTCCTCATGCAGCGTGAATTGCAGGAGCACTGTGCGCTGCAGGAAGCGATTGTAGTTGTCGTCCGACATCAAGGTCAGCACGGTCTCGCCGTCCTCTCCCGTCGAGACGGCGAGGGCTTCGAGGTTGTCGATCTCGGACGAGGCATGGTTCGCCTCGAGCAGCACCTTGCCCTTCGCCACAGAGCCAGGGCCGATGCTCCCTGCATCGATCTGGCGCAGGCGCACGCGCAGCCCCTCCAGCCAACGGAACCGGCGCTCCAGTACGAGCACGCTGCCGTCGGGCAAGCTTGCGGCGTCGGTGATACCGAAGCCTTCGATGCCCGCGACGGTGAAGCCGCGGGGCGTGTCGGATAGCCAGATCCAGCCGCGATGCACGTCTTCTCCGCGCAAGGGATGCTCGGCGAAGGCGACAAGCGCTCCTTTGCGGGGGCCGCCCGCGAGCACCGTCAGCGCCTCGATGCCGTCCATGCGCATGCGCGCCGCCTCTCTCGGCATCTTGAGATACGAGGACGGTTTGCCGAGCCTACCCTTTTCAATTTTGAAGAGGCCGATGCGGTCGACCTGCTCGAAGGCGATGTAGGCCGTGCCGTTCGACGGCGTGCCGCCGGCGAGCGCGAGGGCCTCAGCATCGCGCTCCCGCTCGCGGGCGAGCGGGCCGCCCTTCCTGTTGAGGAGGGCGCCAATGCGGGTATCGCGAAGGTCCTCGGGTTTGCCGGACGCATCGTAGGCGATCTTGCCCGTCATCCAGGCACCGGCATCCGACACGGCGACAAAGCTCTTGCCGTCGCCGGCCAGCGCGAGACCCGACCAGCCGCCGAAGTAGCGCGAGGGCGAGGAAAGCACCAGCCCGCCACGCCATTCGAGGCGCGGGGAGAGCTTGGCGCCCTTGTCAGCACCACCACGCGAGAAGCGCTGGATCGGGCGAGCGCGCACCTCGATCGCGTGCGTCTCCATGCCGGACGTATCGGGCTTCTTCTGCGCCGTGGCAGCGCCCGAACCCGAAAGGGCCGTTGCGAGTGCAATCACAACGGCCAAGCAGACATTCTTGGATTTTGTTGGCACGTGGCGACCTAACTCGCGCGGCGCAGGCGGCCGCGGCCGGGCGCGCGCGTCGGCATTCCCTTCGGCGTTTCCTCGAACAGCTCGACCAGCTTGTCCGTCATGGCGCCCGCGAGCTCGCTCGGATCGGAGATCGTAACCGCACGTGCGTAGTAGCGCGTCACGTCGTGGCCGATGCCGATGGCGATCAGCTCCACAGGAGAGCGGGTTTCGATCTCCTCTATGACCTTGCGCAGGTGCTGCTCGAGGTAGCTGCCTGAGTTCACCGACAGCGTCGAGTCGTCGACGGGGGCGCCGTCGGAAATCATCATCAGGATGCGACGCTGCTCGGAGCGTGCCATCAGCCGCTGATAGGCCCAGGCCAGCGCCTCGCCGTCGATGTTCTCCTTCAGAAGTCCCTCGCGCATCATGAGCGCCAGCGAGCGCTTGGCGCGCCGCCACGGCGCATCCGCCGTCTTGTAGATGATGTGGCGCAGGTCGTTGAGGCGGCCGGGCGTCGACGGTTTGCCGGCGGCGAGCCAATCCTCGCGCGACTGGCCGCCTTTCCAGGCCCGGGTCGTGAAGCCCAGGATCTCGACCTTGACGCCGCATCGCTCCAACGTCCGCGCCAGGATGTCCGCGCAGCAGGCCGCCACCATGATCGGCCGCCCGCGCATGGAGCCGGAGTTGTCGAGCAGCAATGTGACGACAGTGTCGCGGAAATCGGTATCGCGCTCGCGCTTGAACGAGAGCGGATGCATGGGGTCGGTGACGATGCGCGTCAGGCGCGCCACGTCGAGGGCGCCTTCCTCCAGGTCGAAGTCCCAGGCGCGGTTCTGCTGTGCAAGCAGACGGCGCTGCAGGCGGTTGGCCAAGCGCGCGACGATGCTCGCGAGCGACTTCAGCTCCTTGTCGAGGAACGTACGCAGGCGCTCGAGTTCCTCGGGATTGGAGATCTCCTCGGCGGCGACCTCCTCGTCGTAGGCGCGTGTGTAGACCTTGTAGCCGAAGGGCTCTGGGTTATCGAGAACCGACACATTGGGGCGCCACGGCTCGCTCGTCTCGAGGCCGTCCGGCTCGTCGGCGTCGGCATCGAAATCGTCGCTTTGGGGCTGCTCCATCGGCTGCTCGGACTCGCCGGCTTCGCCTTCCGAGCGCTCCTGCTCGCGCTCCTCCTCGGCCCCTTCGCCGCCCTGATCTTCGCTTTCCGCTTCGGCCTCACCAGCGTCCGGCTGCTCCTCGGAGGTCTGCTCCTCGGTTTCTTCGGATTGGCCTTCGGCGAGATCCTCGGCGAGGTCGAGCGCCTTAAGAATGTCGCGCACGAGGCGACCGAAGCTCTCCTGATCCTCGGCGACCCCCTTCATTCGATGGAAGACGCCCTCGGCGCGCTCCTCGATGTGAGGACGCCAGAGATCGACCAGAGCCCGCGCACCTTCCGGCGGGGCGCGCCCCGTCAGCCGCTCGCGCACGAGAAGCCCCAGCGCGCTGCCGAGCGGGGCCTCGTTGCGATCCGAAATGTTTTCGAAGCGGCCCTGACCGAACTCGTCCTCGCACTTCGCCGCGAGGTTGTCGGCCATGCCGCTCATGCGGTTGGCGCCGACCGCTTCGACACGCGCGCGCTCCATGGCCTCGAACACCTCACGCGCGGCGCCAGCGGCAGGGGCGAGGCGGCGATGCACGGCGTCGTCGTGGCAGGCAGCGGTCAGTGCCAAGCTGTCGGCCCAGCCGCGCAGGACGGCAACCTCGGCACGCGACGGCACGCGCGATGGCTCGACGAGGCGCACGTGCTTGCCTTCGAGCGCGGGTTTGGTCGGACCGTAGGTGACCTCGACCTCCGGATCGCCGGCGATGGCGCGCACGGTCAGGCCCAGCACGCGCTTCAGCGGCTCGGACGGGGTCTCACGGCGTTTCGAATTCTGCGTCATGGCATTCTGTCGGACTGCTGGTGGCGCGCCAGGCGGCGCCAGGCTCGGTCCTCGACCTCCTCCCGGGCTTCCAGGTTGCCGCGACGGATCTTGATCAGGCCGATCCAGATCCCGAGCGCAACGCCGGAGGCGATGCCGAGCACGGTGTTCTCAGCCTGCGTGTTGGCGGGTACCGCCAGGCTCCATAGGATGGCAAGCGCCACCGAACCAAACAGCGCACCGATCACGGCCAACAAGGAGCAAAAGAGCACCGTGCCGACAGGTCCCGTATGGCCCGCGGCGGCCAGTGCATCTCGATGCTCACGGTCCTGATCCATCAACGGCGGCGCTCAAGCGCTCCCTCTCAGCCGAGGGCAACGTTGGCGGCGCTCTCAGGCAACTCCTCGCCGAAGGCGCGCTGGTAGAACTCGGCGACCAGCGGCCGCTCCAGCTCGTCGCATTTGTTCAGGAAGGTGACACGGAAGGCGAAGCCGACGTCGTTGAAGATCTCGGCGTTCTCGGCCCAGGTCATGACGGTGCGCGGGCTCATCACCGTCGACAGGTCGCCGTTGATGAACGACTGGCGCGTCAGATCCGCAACGCGGACCATGGACGAGACGATCTTGCGCTTGGCATCCGACTTGTTCCAGCCCTTGACCTTCGACAGCACGATGCGTGCCTCGTCGTCGTGCGGCAGATAGTTCAACGTGGCGACGACCGACCAGCGGTCCATCTGGCCCTGGTTGATCTGCTGCGTGCCGTGATAGAGGCCGGACGTATCGCCGAGGCCGATCGTGTTCGTGGTCGCGAACAGGCGGAATGCCGGATGCGGGCGGATCACCTTCGACTGATCGAGCAGCGTCAGTTTGCCCGAGACCTCGAGCACGCGCTGGATCACGAACATGACGTCGGGCCGGCCGGCGTCATATTCGTCGAACACAAGTGCGGTATTGCTCTGCAGCGCGTAGGGTAGAATGCCCTCGCGGAACTCCGTCACCTGCTTGCCGTCCTTCAGCACGATCGCGTCCTTGCCGACGAGATCGATGCGCGAGACGTGGCTGTCGAGGTTGACGCGGATGCACGGCCAGTTGAGGCGGGCAGCGACCTGCTCGATGTGGGTCGACTTGCCGGTGCCGTGGTAGCCCTGGATCATCACGCGACGGTTGAACTTGAAGCCCGCCAGGATTGCGAGCGTCACCTCGCGATTGAAGAGATAATCCGGATCAAGGTCGGGGACGTGCTCGTCCGCTTTCGAGTAGGCCGGCACCTCAAGGTCGGTATCGATCCCGAACACCTGGCGGACCGAAAGCTTCATGTCCGGAAGGCCGGGCGTCGGAGAGGTCGTCGTAGCCGTGGATGTTTGCGCGCGCATTGAAACCTGTTCTCGGGCACGGGGCGCATGCCAAGCCGCGCCCCCGGTGGGCTCGCGGTTCCGCGTCCGTTGCCGGATGCGGGCCCGCAAGGGTTATACACAAGGCCTACGCCCTCCCAGCGCCGCCCGCGAAAAACGGGCCACGATCTGGCTCAGACGAGGCCCGCCTTCTTAAGATAGTTATAGGCTTGGATTATTTCTCGCAACGTGTCCGCCGAGCGCGTATCGCCGCCGTTCGCGTCGGGGTGGTGCCGTTTGACCAACTCCTTGAAGCGAGACTTGATTTCGTCCTTCGATGCGGTCTCCGGCAGGTGCAGGGCGTCCAGCGATTTCTTCTCGAGCGGCTTCAGCTGGCGCCGGCGCGCGTCCGCCGGCTCTTCGCGGGCTTGGCGCGCCCGTTCAGCGAACAGGTCGTGGGGGTCGTGGGCCCGAAAACCTGTGTCCGCCGCGCCCCGCGACATGCGCTGGCCGGTGCCATGCGCCCATGAGTTCGCGCCGACCTTCCAGGTCGGGCGGTGGCCGGTCATGGCATCCTTCTGGAAGTCGGTGACCTCGGCGTCGCTCATGCCGTCGAAATAGTTGTAAGCGGCGTTATAGGCACGCACGTGATCGATGCAGAACGCGAAATACTCCCCGTCGCGGCCGCGCCCTTTTGGCGCGCGATGTGGCGCCGGACGGCCGCAGCCCTTCCACTGGCAAGCCGGGTGCTTGCGGTCGGCGTCGTCAGCCGCCTGACGCTTCGAACCGACGCGGATCGAATCGAAGTATTTGGAATTGAGCTTCATGTCCTAGATTATGGTCTGCCGCTGGCGACCAGACAAGACGCACCTCGGGCTTGACACAACGGTCGCGCGCCAATTCCTCACTATGTACGGAGACTGCGACATGTCGGCAGAAGAGCGTCTACGTGAAAAGCTCATGGTGGCGCTCGAGCCAACGCGGCTCGACATCGTCAACGAAAGCGAGTTGCATGCGGGACATCGCAACTCGCCTGGCACGGGCGAAAGTCATTTCCGTGTTCTCATCGTGTCGCCAAGGTTCACCGGCGTGTCACGCGTCGGTCGGCACCGCATGGTGAACGACATCATCGCCGAGGAGCTCAAGGGTGGCATTCACGCGCTTGCCCTTTCCACTTACGCGCCAGGCGAGCCTTTGCGCTAGCGGCCGATCGGCTCACGCCTTAAGCGGTTACCGCAGCATCATCGCGCCTCACCGGTGCGCACGAGCCGACGCGAACTCCTCGAAGCCGTACCGGCGTCTTGGGTGTCGAGGCGCTTGATGCGCACCGCCGCGATCTTGTTGCGGCTTCGGCGCAGGATTTCGATGCGGTAGCCGTAAAACGTGAACACCTGGCCGGGCTCGGGGATCAGCTCCGCCTCATGCACGACAAGCCCCGCGATGGTGGTCGCCTCATCGTCGGGCAGGTCCCAATCCATATGGCGATTGAGATCGCGAATTGGAACAGTGCCGTCGACGTTAACGGTGCCGTCCGCCTGCGGGCGGATGTGGCTCTCGGCCGCATCATGCTCGTCAGCGATCTGTCCAACGATCTCCTCGAGGATGTCCTCGAGGGTGATCAAACCCTGCACCTCGCCGTACTCGTCAACGACGAGCGCCATCTGCGCCTTGCGCTTCAGAAACTGGGCGAGCTGATCCTTCAGCGTGGTCGTATCGGGCACGAACCAGGGCGTCGTGGCGAAGCTCATGATGTCAAGCTTGGCGACGTCCCAACTCGAGGCGGCGAGAGCGCCAAGGATGTCCTTGATGTTGAGTACGCCGACGATGTTCTCCGGCTGATCCTTCCAGATCGGGATGCGCGTATGCTGGGAGCGCAAGACCTCGTCGAGGATGACCTGCGGCGGATCGGCGGCGTCGAAAGTCTGCATCTTGGTGCGGTGGATCATGATATCCGCGATCTGAAGCTCGCCCAGATCGAGCACGCCGCCCAGCATGTGCGCGTCGTGGCGCGCAACGCCGCCTTCTCTCGTCCTCAGGTCGATCGCACCGCGGAGCTGTTCGCGCGCGGCCAGAATGTTTGCCTTGTCGTCCATTTTGCCGGGCGTGAACGCCAGCACCCAGCGCACGACAAGCTCGATTGCCTGCGTGACGGGCCCGAGCGTGGCTACCAGCACGCGCATGAACGGCGCCACGAGCAGCGCGACGCGATCCGCATAGGCGAGGGCGTAGGTCTTCGGAAGGACTTCCGCGAAGATCACGATCACGAGCGTCAGAAGGAGGGCCGCACAGACAAGACCCGCTCCCCCTGCCACATGCACGGCGAGGACGGCCGCGAGGCCCGCAGCCAAGATATCGGCCAGCGTACCGCCGATGAGCACGGCGCCGATCAGCTTTTCCGGAGATGCGAGAAGGCGGGCAACGAGCTCCGCGCGGGCGCTCCCTTCCTGCTCCAGCGCATGGATCTTGGTCCGCGAGACAGCAGAGAGTGCAGTCTCGCCAAGCCTGATAACAGCGCTCACCGCAACGAGGATGATGATCGCCAGCAGAAGTCCGATCTCGAACGTCATTCTTACACCAAGGCTGCCTCTCCCTTGGCGTTATAGCGGCTCTCGAGCGCGGACCGAAGGACGCGTTCACAAGGCGGCGTGTGCCGTGGGCTAGGCGGCGGCGATCTCGTCGGCGAGAAAGGCGCGCACCTGCGCCTCCTCAATGTCGCGCGAGATGAAGGCCTCGCCGATGTCGCGCGTAAGAATGAAGGTTAAACGTCCGTCGCGCACTTTCTTGTCCTGGCCCATGAGGCGGACCAGCTCGTCTGCATCGGCTTTGCCGCCCGGGATGCCGGCGATGCGCGTCGGCAAACCAACGGCCTCGATGTGGCGCGCAACGCGCTCGGCGGTGCCGGCCGGGCAGAGACCGAGGCTCTCCGAGAAGCGGAATGCCAGGCACGTACCGATGGCCACCCCCTCCCCGTGCAGGAGGCGATCGGAATAGCCGGTCCAGGCTTCGAGCGCATGGCCGAAGGTGTGGCCGAGGTTGAGCAGCGCGCGGTCGCCCGTCTCATGCTCGTCGCGCGCGACGATGGCGGCCTTGGCCTTGACGCTGGTCTCGATGGCGGTGACGAGCGTTTCCTGGTCGAACGCGAAGATGCCCTCATAGGCCTGCTCCAGCCAGGTGAAGAAGCCTGCGTCGCCGAGCAGACCGTATTTCACGACCTCGGCGTATCCAGCGCGCATCTCGCGTTGCGGCAGCGTCTTCAGAACGTCGGTGTCGGCAATGACGAGTGACGGCTGATGGAAGACGCCGATCAGGTTCTTGCCCTGGGGCGTGTTGATGCCCGTCTTGCCGCCGACAGAGCTGTCGACCTGGGCGAGCAGCGAGGTCGGGATCTGCACGAAGCGGATGCCACGACGTAGGATTCCGGCCGCGAAGCCGGCAAGGTCGCCGATGACGCCGCCGCCGAAGGCGACGACGAGGTCGCCGCGCTCCAGACCCATTTCCAAAAGGCGCTCGCACAAGGGGCCCAACGCGGCGAAGCTCTTGGTCGGCTCGCCGGCCGGCAGCACGATGGAGCCCTTGTGACGCCCCTCGGCGCGCAGGCTCGCTTCCAGGGCAGCGAGATGATGGCGCGCCACGTTCTCGTCGGTGACGATGCCGCAACGGGCCTTGCCGAGGCGGCCGGCGACGAGGCGGCCGGCCTCCGTCAGAAGATCCGGCCCGATCAGCACATCATAGGAGCGCCCGCCGAGCGGTACCGGCACGGTGCGGGCGGCTCGGGTCGTGGCGGCCATGGAATGGGCTAGGGTCGGCATAGGCTTGATCTCTGGACTTTGGGTGCGGCTTTCAAGGGTTTCTTGTTGGGACCGACGATTCACGCTTCAGGCTGATAGGGCCTGAAGCGATCGTGGTCCTTGTGCTGGGACCGACGATTCACGCCTCAGGCTGATAGGGCCTGAAGCGATCGTGGTCCTTGTGCTGGGACCGATGATTCACGCCTCGGACTGGACCCTGAAGCGATTGTGGTCGTTGGTATAGGAAGCGATCATGGTCCAGTATCAGATCGTGGTCGGTTGCGCCAATGCGGGGTGGCGCGACAGGGCGAGAACGATCTCTCCGACGATGCTTTCGTGCGGGATCTCGCGGCTTTCGACCGTCAAATCCGCCTCGGCGTAGACGGGATAGCGCTTCCGCATCAGGTCGCGCATGATCTGCTCGGGATCACCACCCTTGAGCAGCGGTCGGCAGTCGCGCTTCCCGACACGGCGCATGAGAACCGGCAGCTCCGCGCGGAGCCAGATGGAAATACTGGCCTCGCGGATCTGCTCGCGCGTCTCGGGGGTCATAAAGGCGCCGCCGCCGGTGGCGAGCACCTGCGGGCCGTTGCCGAGCAGCCGGGCGATCACCTTGGCCTCCCGGTCGCGAAAAAAGGCCTCGCCATGGTCGGCGAAAATCTCGCTGATGGACTTCTGGGCGACGCGCTCGATCTCGTCGTCGGTATCGACGAAGGGCAGGCCGAGGCGCGCGGCAAGGCGCCTGCCGATGGACGACTTTCCGCAGCCCATCAGCCCGACAAGTACGAGCGAGCGCGGCCCCAGCGCCTGGCGCACTCTCTCGACGATGTCTTTGTCCTGCTCCATGCGTCTCCACGGCTCGGATCGGCCTACGCGCCCGCCCGTAGGGCACTTTCCGCATCGGCCATCAGGGCCGCGTCACTCATACTGCAACTTGCCGCCCCAAGGCGAGCCGATTGACGGCGGAGGCCGATCCTGCCTTTGATCTTGGTAAGGACTTATCAGCCATAATCGCGCCACCTTGGGCCCGGACATACCTAACCGAGGCCGCCGTTTCCATCGTGGGCGCTGTCATCCGAGCGCAATCCTTAAGATGCCGAGCCTTTTCCGCTTCCTGATCACGACCGGTTCGCTGGTGGCCCTGATCTCGACCGGGTTGTACATTCTTGCGCACCAGTTCGAGCCCGAGCAGCACGAGGTGGTGAAAGTGGTACCCGGGGTCAAGATTCGAAAGCCTGAAACAACCCCATGACCGGCTGGCCGCACGCGCCCCGCCCTTCGATTTGGCTGCGTCCGGCCCTGGCCGCCCTGTTGCTTCCCCTGGCAGCAGCCGCAGCTGCGCAGGAGCGCGCGCCGACTGTCCTTCGCGAAGACCTGGCGGCGCCGGCCGCCTACGAGGAGCGAGCACGCGGCGTGATCCGCGAGGAGCTCGACCCCGTCATGTCGGCGGACGGCTCAGGGCTGCCGCACGAGCTCTGGAACGGGCTTTCCGCGGAAGCCTTCGCAGAAGCCATAGCCGGTCTTCAGCTTCCGCCGAAGTCGCCGACGCTGCAGGGCCTGTGGCGGCGGCTGATCGGATCAGACACGGTTCCGGTCTCGGGTGTCGATGGCGCGCGCTTCACGGCGTTGCGTATCGAGGCGCTCGAGCGCTCCGGCCTTATCGACGAAGTGACCGCCGTTCTGGCGCGCGATCCTCAAGCCTCTAGCGATCCTCTTCTGCTGGCGCTGACAGCGCGCAGCGAGATCGGTCTCGGCAACATGGAACGCGGCTGCGAGATCGCGCGCGGATTGCGGTCGGCGCAATCCGGACTGCCGAAGCCGATGCAGGCCGACGTCATCCTCATCAACGGCATCTGCGCGGTGGCGTCGGGCGACAAAGCCGCGGCCGCGATCCAGGCCGGCATCCTCAAGGAGCTCGATCTGGGGCTCGTCGGTGCCGACCTCCTGGACGCGATTGCCGGGGGGCTCAAGCCCGAGATCCCGAAAGATACGCCTCTCACGCTCCTCGACTATCGCGTCGCAGCGCTTGGAGGCGAGGCGGACGCGGGGGCGCTTATTTCTGCAGCGCAGCCGGCGCTGCTCGCGGGGCTCGCGCACGATCCACGCGTGGCGGCCGACGTGCGGCTCGCGGCAGGTGAAGCCGCTGCCAAGATCAATGTGCTTCCCGCGCAGGAACTGTCGCCGCTCTATCGCGCGGAGGGAGCGGGCGGAGACGCCGGCACCATCGAACGCGCGGGGCTCTTCAAGTCGGCTGAGGGTGAGCAGACGCCGCTCAAGAAATCGCGCCTCATTCGCGCGTTTCTCGATCACGCGCGGCGCGCGGGTTTCTATTGGCAGTCGTTGCAGCTCATGGCGGGGCCGACACAATCGCTGGAACCGGCACCGGAGATCGGCTGGTTCGCGGAGACGGGCGTCGAGGTCAATCTGTCGGCGGGCAACTTCGAGGCCGCCCGACGCTGGGCCGCCTTCATCGACGCGCCTTACACAGCCAACCGTCCCTCAGACCCGCTGGCGCATTGGATCGCGCTCGCAGATATCGCCGATCCGGCCGTGACAAGCGGCCATGGGCGTAGCCTCGCGGCCGTCGAGACGCTTGCCGCGCGGGGGCGGATTCCGCCCGATCTCTTGCACCGTATCGTGACGGTACTCGACGCGCTCGATATCGCCGTGCCGATGCCGCTGTGGGATTTTGCCGGGCGTGCGCCGCAACCCGCAGGCGGGCATCTTCCCGATACAGGCGTGTTGTCCGAGCTCGCGGATGCTTCGACAAAGAAGCAGTTCGGGCGCACCGTCCTCCTGGTCATGCGCACGATCGGGCCACAAGGCGCGGACGGCGCGCACATGATTGCGCTCGGCGATGCGCTGCGGGCGTTGCAGCGCGCGGGCCTCAAGGCCGAGGCACGCCAGCTCGCGCTCGAAGCGCTGTTTGAAGCTTGGCCGCGCACGGTGGGCCAATGACAGACGATCGGCAGCATGTGGCGGCGTTTCTCGAAATGATGGCCGCAGAGAAGGGCGCGGCGGCGAATACGCTCGACGCCTATCGCCGCGACCTCGCCGACTTCACCTCTTTTCTCGCAAACGCGGGCATCGAGATCGCGGATGTGCGGAAGGCGGAGGTGTCGCGTTATCTGCAGGAGCTTTCCGTTGCAGGGCTGAAAGCTACCTCGCGGGCGCGGCGGCTCTCCGCCGTGCGCCAGCTGTACAAATTTCTCGAAGCCGAGGGCGTCGTTGCGGAGAGCCCGGTGGAAGGTCTCAAGGCACCGGGCAAAGCGCGTGCGTTGCCGAAGACGCTCTCCGTCGACGAGGTGGACCGCCTGATCGCGACGGCGGCCGGCGCAGTGGAGGGGCTCACCGGGCGCGACCTCGTGCGCGCCGTGCGTCATCACTGCCTGCTCGAGATGCTGTACGCTACCGGCATGCGCGTTTCCGAGCTGGTCTCGCTGCCGCGCAGCGTGCTCAAGGGCGATCCGCGGCTGCTCCAGATCCGTGGCAAGGGCGGACGCGAGCGGCTCGTGCCTCTCAACGCAAACGCACGCACGGCGCTGACGCGGTATCTGGCGCTTGGCTCCACCCCCGAGGACGGCGTCGCGCCGATGATCCATACGCGCTATCTCTTTCCCTCGCGCGGCGACCAAGGTCACCTGACGCGGCAACGGTTCGCGCAGGACCTCAAGGACACGGCGCTTGCGGCGGGTCTGGATCCCGAGCGCGTCTCCCCGCACGTGCTGCGACATGCCTTCGCGAGCCATTTGCTCGACCGGGGAGCCGACCTCCGTAGCGTGCAGAGCCTGCTCGGGCATGCCGACATCTCGACCACCGAGATCTACACCCATGTGCTCGAGGAGCGGCTCAAGCGGCTTGTCACCGAGCACCATCCCCTGGCGAAGAAAAGCTCCTAGCGCGCAGGACTTAACCACCAGAGCTGCGGCCCATTTACGAATAATTGGGTGGGGGTTGACAGAAAATCCGCCAGGAGGTCAACGTGCCGCCTGCTTTCCGGATAATCTGCCCGCGTACCTCGCTGCCCGCATGAGGCCCCCGCTTGGAAACCACGAAGATCGACCGTCAAATCCCTGTCCGCACCTATCTCGACTTCGAAAAGCCGATCGCTGAGCTCGAGAGCAAGGTCTCGGAGCTCAAGGCTCTCGAGGACGGAGAGGGCGTGTCGATCTCGGAGGAGATCAAGAAGCTCGAGCAGAAGGCCAAGGCGGCGCTGGTCGACACCTACGGCAAGCTCACGCCCTGGCAGAAGACGCAGGTGGCACGCCATCCCGACCGGCCGCACGCGCTCGACTACGTCTCTGCGCTGATCGAAGATTTCACGCCGCTCGCCGGCGACCGCTACTTCGCCGAGGACGAGGCGATCATGGGCGGCCTCGGCCGCTTTCGTGGGCGCTCTGTCGTCATCATCGGGCACGAGAAGGGCTCGGATACGGAAGGGCGCATCCGGCACAACTTCGGCATGGCGCGCCCCGAGGGCTACCGCAAGGCGGTGCGGCTCATGGATCTAGCCGACCGGTTCAACCTGCCGGTCATCACGCTGGTGGATACGGCGGGTGCCTATCCCGGCATCGGCGCCGAGGAGCGCGGTCAGGCCGAGGCCATCGCCCGCTCGACCGACAAGTGCCTCGCCATCGGGGTGCCGCTGATCGCCCTTGTGATCGGTGAGGGCGGTTCGGGCGGCGCCATTGCCATCGCGGCCGCCAACAAGATCCTGATGCTCGAGCATGCGATCTACACCGTCGCCTCGCCCGAAGCCGCGGCCTCCATTCTGTGGCGCGATTCGTCGAAGGCCATCGACGCAGCGACGAACATGAAAATCACGGCCCAGGATCTCGACACCCTGGGGGTGATCGACGTCATCATCCGGGAGCCCGTGGGCGGCGCGCACCGGGACCGAGCGCTTGCGATCCAGACCGCTGGCGACGCCATCGCCAAGGCGCTGGCCGAGTATGACGGGAAATCCCCAGAAGAAATCAGGCGGTTGCGCCACGAGCGCTTCCTCAACATCGGCCGCCAGCTGTAACATCGGCCTCAGCCGTATATTGTCCGCGTACCGCCGCATGTGCGCCGTAATCCGTCGCAAGACTTGACTTTGCGTGCGTTCGTCCTGAAAAGTCTCAGGAATCCGTAACGTTAATGCAATCTTTACGGTTGCGGTCGGATGGTCGTTCGTATGCGCCAAGGGGGGAATGCGTGTGCGTCTAGACATCCTCGGTGACACCCTTGTCTCCCGCGTCAAGCTCGCGCTTGCGGCGGGGTTTGCGTGTGTCGCCGCGGGTTGCTCCAGTGTGCCCGCGCTTTTGCCGCCATCCGAGCAGCCGCTTACGCCCGAGACCGTCTCGCTCATCGGCAAGAAGGGCATGCAGGCCGGCGCCCCCATCTTCGTGCGCATCTTCAAAGAAGAATCCGAGCTCGAAGTGTGGAAGATGCGCGACGACGGGCGCTTCTATCACTTCAAGACCTACCCGATCTGCAACTGGTCGGGCGATCTCGGGCCGAAGATCAAGGAAGGCGACAAGCAGGCGCCGGAGGGCTTCTACACGATCGCCCAGACGCAGATGAACCCCAACTCCAAGTTCTATCTGGCTTTCAACCTCGGCTATCCGAACGCCTACGACCGCGCGCACGGACGCACCGGGCAGGCGCTGATGATCCACGGCAAATGCAAGTCTGCCGGCTGCTATGCGATGACCGACGCGCTGGCGGAGGAGATCTATGCGCTGGCGCGCGATGCCTTCCGCAGCGGCCAGCAGAGCTTCGAGGTGCACGCGTTCCCGTTCCGCATGACGCAGGAGAAGCTCGACCGCTTCAAGAAGCACCAGTGGTACTCCTTCTGGAAGACGCTCAAGGAAGGCTACGACTTCTTCGAGGCGAACCGCATCCCGCCGGCGATCGCGGTCTGCGAGCGCCGCTACGTCGTTAACGCCGTGCTGGCGGAGCCGCAGCTGATCGATCCGCTGGGTCGTTGCCCGCGCTTCTTGCGGCCCAATCTGCAGGCCTTCACGCCGCGGCCATCGGAGTGGAAGCTCGCCTCGGAGCGCTTGGCCGTGCCTGGCCCGAAGACGCGTGACGCCTCGGAAGTCGCATCCACGACGCGCGCGCAATCTGTTCCTGCCTACGCGAGCACGACAGGCTCCGTGCCCACGCTCAGCGGCATGCCGCCCGGCGCCTCGGCGCTCGGCTTCAATCCATAATGCGGGCCGCGATGCGCATCCTGCGTGCGCTTTTTCTGCTCGTCGTCGCGCTTGCCATCTCGGCCGTAATCTTCGCTTCCGTTCGCCCGGTCGAGGCGGAGCGCGTCTGGATCGGTATCGAGCGGCACTGGCGCTCGATGCTCGCGTCGTATGGCGTGGCGCTGCCGGGGACGCCAGACCTCGCTAATCTCGACAGCCGCCTCGCCGCGCATGGACTCAAAGTCGGCGACCCGATCTTCATGCGCATCTTCAAGCGCGAGTTCGAGCTCGAGCTCTGGATGAAGCGCGATGGCCGCTTCCACCGCTTCGCGACCTACCCGATCTGCAAGTGGTCGGGGGAGCTCGGTCCCAAGCTCAAGACGGGCGACCGGCAGGCGCCGGAAGGCTTCTATACGGTCGATGCGACGGCGCTCAATCCGAACAGCGCCTGGCATCGCTCCTTCAACCTCGGATTTCCGAACGCCTTCGACCGCGCGCACGCACGCACGGGATCGTTCCTGATGGTGCACGGGGGCTGCGGCTCGATCGGATGCTATGCGATGACCAATCCCGTCATAGACGAGATCTGGCAGCTCGTGACGAGCGCACTCAAGAGTGGGCAGCAGCGCTTCCAGGTGCAGGTGTTTCCGTTCCGCATGACGGAGCGCAACCTGGGGCGGCACGAGGCTTCATCGCTGGCGCCGTTCTGGGCCGACCTCAAGACAGGCTATGATCTGTTCGAAGCGAGCCAGCTACCGCCTAAGGTGAGTGTGTGCGGCAAGCGCTACGCCTTCCAGGCAGGCAGCGAAGGCAATGACGGCTCGGCGCCGATCGGGGCGGGCTGTCCCGCGGCGACAACGTCTGCGCCTTAACGTCTTCAGTTTTCCACATCTTGCATCGCCGACTGTGGCTTCACGGGTTCGCCGGCAATGCCGAATTATCGATACCGCCACGGCAGGCTTTCGTCGCCGCTTCGCTCATGCTTTGAATTGCAAAGCTTTCTAGGCAGGGCGGAATGGCTGGCGGGATGCGGAAACTGAGACGGTTTGCTGTACGGCAGGCGGCCAGCGCCGGCCTCGTCGCGGTGACTCTCCTCGGGGGCCTCGGCAACAGCCACGCGATCACCATCGAGCTCAAGGACGTTGCGCCCGATCGCATCGAGCGCCAGCGGGCCGCTGCGGACGGTCGCATCCCACTCTCCCGGACTCCCGATGTCGACCGTCTCGCCGAGCGCCTGCAAGAAGCCGGCGTGAAACCCGGCGCGCCGATGCTGATGCGCATCTTCAAGGAAACGAGCGAGCTCGAGGTCTGGCTCGAGAAGGGCGACCGCTTCCACCTGTTCGCGACTTACCCGATCTGCCACTGGTCGGGGACGCTCGGCCCCAAGCTGCGAGAAGGCGACAAGCAGACGCCGGAAGGCTTCTATGCGATCAACAGCCGGCAACTGCGCCATATCGGCCGGTGGCCGCGTGCCATCAATCTCGGGTATCCGAACACATTCGATCGCGCGCATAACCGCGACGGCTCGTATATCCTGATGCACGGAGGCTGTTCCTCGGTCGGGTGCTTCGCCATGACCAACCCGGTGATGAGCGAGATCCATGGACTGGCGAAAGCGGCGATCGGCGACGGCCAGCGCTATATTCCCGTGCACGTGTTTCCGTTCCGCATGACGGACGCAGCGCTGTCGGCGCGCGCCGACAGCCCGTGGCACGATTTCTGGGCAACGCTGAAGGAAGGCTACGCGTCGTTCGAGCGCACGAAGCGGCCGCCGCGGGTCAGCGTCTGCAAAGGGGAATACCGTGTCGAGGACGCGCTGCCGAAATCTGCGGCGGCCGCCGAGGAGCCGCAGGCAAAGCGTGGCCGCCGCGGACGGGCTCGTGGCGAGTTGATGCTGGGTGCGCTCAGGACGCACTGTCCGGAGCCCCTGGTCGTCACGGCGGATGGCAAAGAGCATACGACGTCCGCGACAACCGACCGCACGCCGGTCGACGGGCAGACTGTCACGCAGCGCTGAGGCGCTTGCCGCACGCTCTTTGCGCGTGTCATACACCCCCTCGTTCAGGAGCGAAATTTGAGGGAGTGACCCGGAATGTCGGACTCGCAGAGCGGAAAGCTCGAGAAGGCGCTGGAAACGGCCATTTTCGCCAGCCGCTGGATCCTGGCGCCGTTCTATCTCGGCCTGGCCATTTCCATCGTGATCGTTTTCATCAAGTTCATCGGCGAGCTGATCCACCTCGCGGCGCACGCTTTCTCATCCACCGAGAGCGAGGTCATTCTGGGCGTGCTGGCCCTTGTCGACCTGACGCTGATGGGCTCGCTTTTGATCATCGTGATCTTCTCGGGCTACGAGAACTTCGTCTCCAAGATCGATCACAGCGGGCACAAGGACTGGCCGGAGTGGATGGGAACCATCGACTTCTCGGGTCTCAAGCTGAAGCTCTTGTCGTCGATCGTTGCCATCTCGGCGATCCAGCTTTTGAAGCAGTTCATGTCTATCCAGAACGTCTCGGAGCGCGAGATCTTCTGGCTGGTCGTGGTGCACGTCGTGTTCGTGGTGTCGAGCGTTCTGCTTGCGCTCTCCGATCGCATCTCCGGTAAAGCCAGCCATTAGCGGTCTTGAGGCTCCGCCGCGTGCTCAGGCGACGCGGCGGGGCTTGCGCTTGGTCAGGAACGGCAGCAGGGCTTCCTGCGGGCGCGCCTTGCTGAACAGGTAGCCCTGACCCTGCTCGCAGCCGATGCTGCGCAGGCAAGCGAGTTCCGCGTCCGTCTCGATACCCTCGGCGGTCGTCGCCTTGCCGAGCGTCTCTCCGAGACCGACAATCGCGCGCACCACCGCCTGCTTCTCAACGTTGCTTGCGATACCTTCCACGAACGACCGATCGATCTTGATCTTGTCGAAAGGGAAGCTGCAGAGATAGCCCAGCGACGAATAGCCGGTGCCGAAGTCGTCCATAGCGATGCGCGCGCCGAGATTGCGCAGCTCTGCCAGCGTGTCGAGCACGTGGGTCGACCGATCGAGAAATAGGGATTCTGTGATCTCGAGCTCGAGGCGGTCCGGTGCGAGACCGGTCAGCGTCAGCGCGCTCTCGACCATCTCGCGCACGTTGCCGCAGCGGAACTGCATCGGCGACAGGTTGACGGCCACCCGCACATCCTGCGGCCAGGTGACCGCGTCGCGGCAGGCGCGGCGCAGAACGAACTCTCCGAGCGCCCAGATCAGGCCTGCTTCTTCGGCTATGGGAATGAATTCCGCCGGAGAGACGAAGCCGCGCCCCTCGTGCGACCAGCGCACCAGCGCCTCGGCTGCCGTGATGCGCCCCGTCTTCAGCGAGACCAGCGGCTGGTAGTGCACGTCGAGCGTTCCGCGCTCGATGGCCTGGCGCAGATCGGCTTCCAGGCTGCGGCGCTCCTGTGCGCGCGCGTTCATCTCCGCTTCGAAGTAGCGGAACGAGCCCTTGCCGCGCAGCTTGACCTGTGACAGCGCGAGGTTGGCGTTCTTCAAGAGCTTCTCGGCGTCCTCGCCGTCGCCCGGCGCAACCGCGATGCCGATGCTGGCTCCGATCGTGACCTCCTGGCCCTGGATCTTGAAGGGCGTGCTGACCACATCGATCAGCCTGCGCGCGACGGCGCTCACCTCCTCGGGGTCCGAGACATCGCGCATGATGATGCCGAACTCGTCGCCGCCGAGACGTGCGGGCGTGGCTTCCTGGCGTAGCGTGTTGGCGATGCGCCGCGCGACGGCCTGAAGCAACAGGTCGCCGGCACCCGGCCCCATCGTCTCGTTCACGGACTTGAAGTTGTCGAGCCCCAAGCACAAGGACGCACCCAGGCCGCCCTTGGCCTTGAGTCCAGTCAGCATCTTCTCGGCATGCTTGAGATGAGCCGCGCGGTTGGCGAGGCCGGTCAGCGAGTCGTGGCGCGCGAGGTAAGCTACCTGCGCCTCGGCACGCCGACGCTCCGTGATGTCGACCGCCGCAACCAGGATGGCGGGCGTGCGATCATGGACAATCGATTGAGAAAAGATCGCGACCTCGATAGCGGTTCCGTCACGCTTGAGGTGCGTCCATACATGTCCAGCCATGATACCGGGATCAGCGCTGTAGAGCTGCCCGATCCGGCCCGAATCCGTGTCGCGATGCAAAGCCTGAACCGGCTTGCCGATGAGATCATCATCCGGATAGCCGTAATGATCACGCGCAGAGGCGTTGGCAGACAGAATGCGCTTGTCGGAATCGGCAACGACGAACATCGGTACCGGGTTGGCCTCGAACAGCAGGCGGAACGAAGCCTCGCGCTCCTTGAGCTCCGTGATGTCGACGCGAATGCCGATCACTCCGCCGTCGCTCGTGCGCCGCTCCTCGATCATCAGGCAGCGGCCATCAGAGAGCCATTGCTCGTGGCGCTCGCGCGGCTGCCTGAGCTGGGCGAGACGTTCGGCGATCCATTCCTCCTCGCGCCCCTTCGCTGCGGGATAGTCGCCGCGGCTGACGCCGATGCGCAACGTGTCCTCAAGCTTGACGCCTACTTTGAAGAGGTCTGCGGAGCGATGGTAGATGCGTGCGTACTGCTCGTTCCAGAGCACGTAGCGGCCTTCACCATCGAGGAATACGATACCTTGCGGAAGGATCTCGATTGCTTCGCGCAGGCGCGAATTGGCTGTCCGGGCCTGTTCAACTGCGCTGCGTGCGAGCTTCAGCGCGCGCTCCACCTCCGTGGATTCGGCAGCAGCCGAAGCGGGGGCACCGTGCCGGATGGCGGCATCGCCCTTCAAAACCTTGAGCGCGGCGCGCAAGGGCCACCGCCCGCGCATACTCGTTCGCTTCTCTGTCGTCCGCCGCTTCATTGCCGAAACCCACTACCCAACACTTTGTACAGGCGTGAGTATTCCGGGCGGCTAATTAATGACCTCCTTCTCAGACATCTGACAAAATGGTTCCATATCAAAAACATGGCTTAAACAATGCCCGGCACTTGAGCACCTGACAGTCGCGAAAGGAGTCGTCCGGTAACGTCCGCGCAACTGTTGACTCCGGTTTGGTCTATTTTGTCCGTTTACCAGCCGTTATCAGTAGGCCGACCGTTTACAAATTGTTTTGCGTTGCTCAAACGCTTTGCATTCAATGAATTTTCCGGATTCTTGGTTTTATGGTTAGCGGATCGTCAACACGGTGGGCGACACAAAGAACCCCTCCCGCCTTCACGGCGAAAGGGGTCCCGAAACCACGCAGAAACTGAAAGCGATCAAGTGCGCCAGGGATGCTCCGGAAGCTCCGAGACACCGACTGGCTTGATGCCGGCCGCAGCCACCTGATGGTCGTTCTCCACCGAGCTGCCCGACACGCCGATGGCGCCGATCAGCACGCCTTCCTTGTCGACGATCGGCAGGCCGCCCGGGAAGGTGATCAGTCCATCGTTCGAATGCTCGATGCCGAACAGTGGACCGCCCGGCTGCGAGAGCTTGCCGATCTGGCCCGTTGGCATACCGAAGAACACCGCCGTTTTCGCCTTCTTGATGGCAATGTCGATGGAGCCCACCCACGCGTCATCCATGCGGTGAAACGCCTTCAGGTTAGCGCCGCTGTCGACGACGGCGATACACATTTTTGTCTTGGTTTTTTCCGCCTCCTTGCGGGCGGCTTCGATGATCTTCTTTGCGTCGTCGATTGTGACATGCATCGGTGTTCTTCCTCCGGTCTCGCGCGGGGGTTTGCGCAGGACGTGATATCGGCCCGGGAGGCATGAATTTCAACGGCGTTTAGAGCCGCACCTTCCGGGGAGTTAATTGCGGCTTCACGCCCTGAGCGAACGTGTCGAATTCTGCTTGCGTTCCGCGAAAAACGTTGAGATCGAGATCGCCCTCGACGGCCCAAGCGGCGGCCGCGTTTGTGATACTGCCAGATGCCCCACTACCCGTGTCGGAACAGGGGGGCGGGATCGTCAGGCCGCGGCCCCCAGAAGCGCTTGCCCGCGACGACCGAGTGCCCCGCAAAACCGGCGAGAAAACCAGAGCTCTTTCCTCACGCTATTTTCCGTCGGCAGCTTTCTCGCCGAGCTTGTAGAGGTTCGAGAGCAGCGCGTCGAAGCCGCCCGCTCCTGAGCCCGTGTGCAGATCGATGCGGCCGACCTTCTCGACGAGCTTTTCCAGCGCCTCGAGCTCCTTCAGACGCAACAGCAGCGAGTTGTTCTCCATCAGCTTCGCCGTGTTCAAGAGCGACCGCGTGGCGGCCGTCTCCTCCTGGCGGCGAATGATGTTCGCCTTGGCGACACGCTCAGCCTCCACGACCTTGTTCAAAAGCTCGCGCACGTCACCCGGCAGGATCACGTCCTTGACACCGATCTCTCCGACCTCGGCGCCGAGATCTGCGGCGCGCTCGGTCACGTAGGCGCGCACCTCGCGGTCGATGGTATCGCGCGCGGCCAGAATCTCGTCGAGCGTGCGCGCGGCAACAGCCTCGCGGATCGCGAACTGGATCAAGCGGTAGAGCGTGGCGTTGACGTCGGGCGCGGCAAGCGCTGCCTTCTCCGGATCGACGATGCGCGCGAAAGCCGTCAACGTCACGCGGATGCCGACGCGATCCTTGGTCAGTATCTCTTGTGCCGTTACCTCGAGCGGCTGCGGGCGCAGGTCCATCTTGACGATGCGCACCTGACGACCGACGGACCAGAACCCGTACCGGCCCGGTACAAGCCGCTCCGTCAAAACACCGTCGACAAACAGAAGGCCCGCTTCGCTCGCCTCGACGACCGTCGTCACGAGCGCGCCGCCGGCGCGCGCCGCATCCAGTCTGTCCAGGTGGCGCTTCTCGACGCGCCATGTCGACGCGGTGTCTATGACCTCGACATCGACAGCCGTCAGCGTCTTCCAGAACGCGCGCGTGGTGTTCGGCAGCACGAGGTGCTTCGGCTCGCCGTCGAGCGAGACGATGGCGACCTCGGTCGGCCCCGTCTGCACGATCGCAAAATTCTCGTCCGCGAGATCCGGCTCCGTCTTGGCGAACATGCGTGCGCGCTCCGGCGCAATTTCGGCACGCAGGACCTTCACGATCTCGACGGACGCTTGGCGGAACGGATCGAACTCGACGAAACGGCCCGGCTCGAGCAGGCGCACGAAGCGCCCGTCACGGTAGAGGAAGGCGCGCTCTTCGTCCTTCACGATTGCCGTGGTCCAAAAGCTCAGGCGGGACATGGGAAACTCCGGATACCTGTTGGCAGTCAGGGCACTCTGAGCGTGCCCCTCCTTTTCGTTCTTAGTTAGGGCCAGCAGGTCGCCGGCCGCTCTTCCACAACGATGACGCGGGCCCCCGCTTCAGCCACGCGGCTCGGCCTTCCGCGACATGCTCTCGGGCAAGCCCGCAGGCCCGCCTCCGATACGCGCCGCTCCGGCTTCGCCGCGAGGCGATATCCGCGCGGGGCACGGAGCGCTTCGCCGCTTGCCGCCGCCCCGCCATCTCGGCCGAAGCCTTGATGACGATGCTTGGGCAGGAACAACGACCGGCTCCCAGAAGTCGAGATCGCTTGGAGGCGATTGGCATGGGGATCGAACCCATCACAGCGAGATTAACAGTCTCGTGCTCTACCCACTGAGCTAGCCGTTTGGAGAAGCTAAAGGGACTCGAACCCTCGACCTCCCGGCATGGCCGGGCGCTCTGCCGCTGAGCTACAGCCTCAGATTCCCAGTCGACGCGGAACACGCGGCCGCAAGGCGGTGCGCGCCAGCCGGGTCTCGGCGAGCCCGGACACATGGCGCCGATCAGGAGGCCGTGAGTAAACAGCCGATTGGGGCGGAATTCCATTCCCGCCCTGCGAAACCGCTGCCGATCGTTACGCGAAAGCCTCATCCCGCACTCGATTGTTCGCAACGTGCGGCTCCGCGTTGCGCGCCGTGGGCCGGCGGAGTACCCCAACGGAGCGTTACGTCCGGGACAGCGAGCGGCTGCGGGGGGTCGGCACGCTGCAGAGCGGAGAGCAAAGCCGGCCGAGGCCGAAAGTCGTTACGGGATAGAGGGATGCCGAGATTAAGCCTGCCTGGCAGCGCGCTGAAGCAGCGCTACGACGTGATCGTCGTCGGCTCGGGTTACGGCGGCGGTGTCACGGCCTCGCGTCTTGCGCGCGCGGGCAAGCGTGTCGCCGTGCTCGAACGCGGGCGCGAGATCGAGACCGGGGCGTTTCCGCAGAAATTCTCCGAGCTCAAGAACGAGTTCCAGGTCACGGGCCAGAACTTCCGCACCGGATCCGAGCAGGCGATCTATGACGTGCGTCTCGGCCGCGACATGCACGTGCTGGTGGGCTGCGGGCTCGGTGGCGGCTCGCTCGTCAACGCCGGCGTGTCGCTGGTGCCGGACCGGCGCGTGTTCGCG
Organism: Hyphomicrobium sp. CS1GBMeth3; assembly: GCF_900117455.1. Classification (NCBI taxonomy): domain Bacteria; kingdom Pseudomonadati; phylum Pseudomonadota; class Alphaproteobacteria; order Hyphomicrobiales; family Hyphomicrobiaceae; genus Hyphomicrobium; species Hyphomicrobium sp. CS1GBMeth3. Next base: position 1,753,100 of record NZ_FPHO01000003.1, on the reverse strand, counting down.
GACGAAGCATGGCCGGGGCAGATCGTGCAGGACGGCACGCTCGATGAAGGGTTCCGGCGCGCCCGGCAGTGGATCCGTCCCGCGACCGATCCGCGGTTCCGCGAGATGACGAAATTCTCCGTGCTCGAAGCGGCCGGGCGCGGCATGGACGGCGATCCGGTGGCTTCGCCAGTCGCCGTGAGCTTCGAGGAAACGCTCAATCCCGCCGGCCTCTCGCAGCCGGCCTGCACGCGGTGCGGCGACTGCTGTGCTGGCTGCAACGTCGGCGCAAAGAACACCGTGGCGATGACCTATCTGCCGGATGCGGCACGGCATGGGGCCGAGCTCTTCACCGGTTTCAAGGTCGATGTCGTGCGCAAGGGCGCGGACGGCATCTGGCAGGTCGCGGCAAAAGCCGTGGGACCTGACCGCAGTATCCCGGAGGTTACGATCGAGGCGCCGGTCGTCGTGCTCGCCGCCGGCACGCTCGGCTCGACGGAGATCCTGCTGCGCGCACGCGCGGCGGGCCTCAAGCTCTCGGACAAGCTCGGTCATCGCTTCTCCGCCAACGGCGACATCATCGCCTTCGGCTATGGCGCGAAGCCTGTCGTCAACGCCGTGGGCGTCGGTCATCCGGCGAAGTTGGAGGGGCTCGACGTCGGCGTGGCAGTATCCGGACAGCTCGAGTTCCGCGACGCGGAGACGCTGGCCAATCAGCTCCACGTGCAGGAGGGTGCGCTGCCGTCGGCGTTCGCCTCCGTGCTGCCGGTTATGTTCCTGCCGAACGGGCGTCTGCTCGGCGCGCTGTCGAGTCTCGTCAGCGGCGTCTACAAAGGGCCGTTCGCGCATCTGCAGACGTTCTTCGCCGTCTCGCACGACAGCGCCTCGGGCCGTTTCGCGCTCGAGGATGATCGGCTGGCGCTGGCCTGGCCGGGCGCCAAGGACGAGCCCGTCTACGCGCGGCTCGACGCCATCCTTTCCGAGCTCGTGGCGGCGAGCGGCGGTTCATACGTCAAGAACCCGCTGGCGGGTACGGTCATGGGGCATCAGCCGGCAACGGCGCATCCGCTCGGCGGCTGCGGCATGGGGCGCGAGCGCGGCGAGGGCGTGGTGGATCACAAGTGCCGGGTCTTCGACGGCTCGCCCGGCGCGGACGAAACCGGCGTGCATGACGGCCTCTACGTCATCGACGGCGCGGTGATCCCGCGCTCTCTGGGCGTCAATCCGCTGCTGACCATCACGGCGCTCGCCGAGCGGGCGATGCTGCACTTTGCGCAGGACCACGGTCTCAGCTACACAACGGCACCCGTTTCCCCAGCCGCCGCAGCCTGAACACTCAAGGGCTCCGCAGGGTGTTCCAGTCGAGAGACGCCGCATGCGCATCGAATACCATCGCACGCTGATCGCGGATCGCGTGCGCAACCAAGCCTTCCATGACGCGCTCAAGCGCGTGATCAAGCCGGGCGAGACGACGGTTGCCGACATCGGCGCCGGTACGGGGCTGATCGGACTCATGGCGGCGAAGCTCGGCGCGCCGGAAGTGCTCCTGTACGAAGCGGCGGAAGTCGCCGGCGTCGCCGCCCAGACGATCAAGAAGAACCGCGCTCGCGCGTGCCATCTCATGCCCTGCCACTCGACCGAGATGGAGGATCCGCCGCGGGTGGACGTCGTGGTCTCGGAGACGCTCGGCAACTATGCGTTCGAGGAGAATATCATCGACACGCTGGCGGATGCGCAGCTGCGTCATCTCAAGGACGGCGGCGTGATGATCCCGGCCCGCATCCGGCAATTCGCCGTGCCGGTGATTTCGGATCGCATCCATCGTGAGCTCACGGTGTGGGACGAGGTAGGGTTCTGCGTCGATCTCTCGGACGCGCGCGAGATGAGCCTCAACAATGTCTACGTGAGAAGCTTCTCGCCGGACGAGCTTCTCGCGGGCGGCGGCGCGGCCAAGGTGTGGGATACGGTCACGCTCGGCTCCGACAGGAAGGGCACGCGCAAGGGCGAGGTTTCCTGGAAGCTGGATGCTTCCGAAACCATCTACGGCATCGCCTACTGGTGGGAAGCGGATCTCGCCGAGGGCATCATGCTCTCGACGGCGCCCAACGCGCCGAAGACGCATTGGGAGCAGCTTTATTTTCCGCTACGCGCGCCCGTGCGTGTCGAGGCCGGCGAAAGCCTGCTCGTGACACTGCGCTCGCGCTCGTCGGAAGAGGCGGGAACACACCTGGCTTGGACAGCGGTGCTGTTCGACCGCGACGGCGCCTCGAAAGCCCGCCAAGCCATGGACCTCGACAAGGGTTGGATTCCGTAACGCTACGGCAATCCGACACCCGCCGTGCCCGCCGGCTGCGGCGTAAGTCCCTGGTCGTTGGCAACGGCCGCCGCAAAGGTGAAGGCCACCGCTGACGGATCGTAGCCGCCAACCAGCTTGGCAACGAGGCCGCGGCGCGGCGTAACGGGACGCGTCAGGATCAGTGCCGAGCGCGGATCGAAGAGGCGCACGAACTGGGCGATGCGCGGCGCGATCTCGGTGCGGAAGCGCGAGCCGTTGAAGATGCCATAATGCCCGACGCCTTCGCACTCGATGTGCATCTTCTTCTCGATCGGCAGCCCCGTGCAGAGGTCGATGGCGGCACGACACTGGCCGAGGCCGGTGATGTCGTCCTTCTCGCCTTCGATCGTCATCAGCGACGGGCGGCGGATGGCGCCCGGATTGACGCGCCGTCCGCGATGCATCATCTCGCCCTGCGGCAGCGCATGGCGCACGAAGATCTGATCGATGGTCTCGAGATAGAACTCGGCCGTGAGATCCATAACGGCGAGATACTCATCGTAGAAAGCGCGGTGCTTCTCCGCCGAGTCGCCGTCGCCGTCGACCAGATGGAAGAAGAGGTCCTTGTGGGCCTTGGCGTGGCGGTCGAGGTTCATGGACATGAATCCCGAGAGCTGCAGAAAGCCCGGATAGACCTCGCGCCCGGCGCCTTCGTATCCCCACGGCACGCTGGTGATGACGTGGCGTGCAAACCAATCGGTGCCGCGCGAGACCGCAACGTCGTTGACGGCGGTGGGGCTCATACGCGTGTCGATCGGACCACCGGCGAAGATCATGCTCAGCGGCGAGGCCGGATCGCCGTCCTCCTCCATCAGCGAGACGGCGGCCAGCACCGGCACAGCCGACTGGCAGACGGCGAAAACGTGCACGTCGCCCTGGAAGGCGGCGAGCATGCCGCGCACGTAGTCGACATAGTCGTCGAGACCGAAGCGCCCGGCAGAAGGCGACACGGAACGCGCATCCTGCCAATCGGTGATGTAGACCTCATGATTGGGCAGCAGCGCCTCGACCGTGCCGCGCAGGAGCGTCGCGAAGTGGCCCGACATCGGCGCGACGAGGAGGATTTTCGGATCGGCGGCGCGCTGCGCCATCGGCATGTCACGCCGGAAATGGATGAGCCGGCAAAAAGGGCGCTGCCAGACTACCTCCTCCGTTACGGCAACGGTGCGATAGCCGATGCGCGTGGTTGGAAGATTGAACTCCGGCTTCTCGTAGCGACGCGTGGTGCGCTCGAAGACCTGGAACGCGGCGGACGCGTGGCGTCCCGCCGGCGTATGCGAAATTGGGTTGAACGGACTCTCGATAAGCAGCCGCAGATGCTCGGCCGCGGCGCGGGCCGGCTTCATCGCGGCATGGCTCAGCTCGTAGAGGTGATAAAGCACGATCGCTTGCTCCGATCTCGTGCAGTCAGCATCTGACCGCCAGTACCAGTCCCTGCCCATAACGCGCGAGGAGGCCAAATCGTACCGACGGAAGCGCGGCGAAAAGCCGCCCAGGCCGTATTTGCTGGGTTCTTGATTTTCTCCCCCATCGTCAGAATGCACTGATTCGAGGCATCTGACTAAGCGCCAGGACTGGGCGCTGTCGGGTTGTCTATCGCCTTCGACAGCGTGTCGGCAAGATCAGTTGCATCAACGCTGTGCGGGAAGTGGCGCACATACTCGCCGTTTCCGTCCATCAGATACATGAAGGAGCTGTGGTCGACGTTGTACTCGCCCGGGTTCTCAGCGTCGGGAACTTTCTTGGCATAGACGCGGTAGGCCTTGTTGACGGCGGCAACATCCTCGCGCGTGCCCGAGAGGCCGACAATGTCCTTGTGGAAGCTCGCCACATATTTTCCGATCACCTCCGGCGTATCGCGCTCGGGATCGACGGTGATGAAGACGGCCGTTATGCTCTTCGCCCTGTCGCCGAGCTTGTCGAGCGCCGCGGCGATGACCTGCAGACCCGCGGGGCACACGTCAGGACAATGGGTGAAGCCGAAATAGACGAGCAGCGGACGGCCCGCGTAGTCCTTCTCCGTCACGCGCTTGCCAGAACCGTCGGTCAGGGTAAACGGGCCACCGACCAGCGCCTTGCCCGTCGTCTGCACCGTGGACGTGCCCGAAGGTATGGCCGCCAACAGCACGGCCGTCATGACGCCTGCCGCGAGGCCGAATAAAAGGGCCAAAAGCAGCGTGCGGCGTGAGGCGCCTGCGATCTTCGGTCGGCTGGTGTCCTTGGTCATCCGGTCTCCCGCGGTCGGCATGTGGCGCTAGTTGCATCCGCTCCTGCTCCGTCTTCCCCTATCTGGACGATACCACGCCCGCTTGCAAGCCGTGCTAGAGTTGCCGATCTTTCAGGCAGCAGGATACCGAGAGAAGAAAGCCGCCCGTGCCCTCACGTCTCAACAGAGCGCTCGAAGCCAAATTCATGTTCAGCGGCGACAGCCAGCTGAGGCTGCAGACGATCGTGCGCCTCAGGTGGGTCGGCGTCATCGGGCAGATCCTGGCGCTCTGCGTCGTCTATTTCTGGTTCGGGTTCGACCTCCCGATCGGCCCCTGCCTGACCGTGATCGCGGTCTCGGCGTGGGTCAATGTGTTCCTCGCCATCCGCTACCCGGCGCGCCACCGCCTGTCGGTGAACTTCGCGACCGGACTGCTGGCCTACGACATCATCCAGCTCGCCTCGCTGCTCTACCTCACGGGCGGCATCGATAACCCATTCACCATGCTGATCGTCGCCCCGGTGACGGTCTCGGCTGCGACGTTGCCGCTCGTCTATACGGTCGGCCTTGGGCTTCTGGCCCTGGCGTGCACGTGGCTGCTCGCTTTCCACTCCATGCCCTTGCCTTGGTATGTGGAGCCGCCCTTCGCGTTGCCATTCCTCTACAAGATCGGCATCCTGGCGGCGGTCACGGCCTCGATGCCGTTCCTCGCGATCTATGTGTGGCGCCTGACGCAAGAGGGCCGCCAGATGTCGGCCGCGCTTGCGGCGACGGAGCTCGTGCTGGCGCGCGAGCAAAAGCTACACGCGCTCGATGGACTCGCGGCAGCGGCCGCACACGAGCTCGGCACACCTCTTTCCACGATCACGCTGGTCACCAACGAACTCGACCGGCAGATCGCCAAGGATAACCCGCACCGCGACGACATCCTGCTCTTGCGCAGCCAGGCCCAACGCTGCCGCGAGATCCTGCAGAAGCTCACGCGCCATCCGCCGGACGAGGATCCGCTGCATGGGAGCCTGACGGTCAAGGAAATGCTGCACGAGGCGGCGGCGCCCTATATGGACGGCGCCGCCTCGATCAAGATCCGTACCGCGCCCGCCGAGACCGCGACCGGGCCAGACGCACGCCATCCGCTTGCCAGCCGCCGTCCCGGGGTGATCTATGGCCTCGGCAATATCATCGAGAACGCGGCCGATTATGCTCAGGCGCGCGTCGACATCAGCAGCGAGTGGGACGGGCAGTCCGTCACCGTCGTGATCGCGGACGACGGTCCGGGGTTCAAGCCGGACGTCATCGATACCCTCGGCGAGCCCTACGTCACGACGCGGTCGGATGGGCGCAAAGAGCGCAGGAGCGGCACCAAGGTGGCCGGCATGGGATTAGGCTTCTTTATCGCCAAAACCCTGCTCGAGCGGTCCGGCGCCCGCCTCAACCTCGAGAACCGCGCGCTGCCCGAGCACGGGGCGATCGTACGCATCTCCTGGCCAAGGGCCGCTTTCGAGGCTCCGATCGCCAATCGAGAGACGGAAATTCCGCGTCCGGCGCGCAGGGTCGAGCCACCGGGCCCAAATGATCCAATTTCCGATTTGATTTGAGCTAGTTAGCTGTTTTTTCGCCCCGCCTCGCGCGTTTTGCCCGCGTAAACACTGTATCCACAACGCCAAAATTCACCCTACTCACGGTGCCTTTTTATGCAGGTGATGTTTGCGAACCGTTCTCGGCTATTATATTTGCAAGCTCGGGAGGTGTGCCGTGGTAACCGAAGACCTATCATTCCAGAAAGACGAGCTGCCGGAAGACCGCTCGCTCATCATCGTCGATGACGACCGCCCGTTCCTGCAGCGGCTGGCGCGCGCCATGGAGCTGCGCGGTTTCGAGGTTCGCAGCGCGCACTCGATCGCCGAGGGCATCGACCTGATCAAGCAGCAGGCCCCCGCCTTCGCCGTCGTCGACATGCGGCTCGAGGACGGAAACGGGCTCGACGTCATTGCCGAGCTGACGCGGGTCAGGCCGGATACACGCATCATCGTTCTCACCGGATATGGCAACATCGCGACCGCCGTGTCAGCGGTGAAGCTCGGCGCCGTCGACTATCTCGCCAAGCCTGCCGATGCCGACGACGTCACCGACGCGCTGCTCGCGCCGCATAACGCCAAGGCCGCGCCGCCAGAGAACCCGATGTCGGCGGACCGCGTCCGTTGGGAGCATATCCAGCGCGTGTACGAGCTGTGCAACCGCAACGTCTCGGAGACGGCGCGCCGGCTCAACATGCATCGTCGTACGCTGCAGCGTATCCTCGCCAAGCGCGCGCCGAAGTAGGCGCGCGACTGCCAAGCCCTTGCGAGCATCGCGCGCTCCTTCCGGAGCGCGCTTGCTTTTGCTCACGCGTCCGAGATATTGAGGCCGACGGCGGCCGGGAGCGTGGGGTCCAGCAGCGTGCACAGGCGTGACGCGGACGCGCGGGCGATGCGCAGCGTCATCACCTTGCGCTTGGGCGCCGTAAGCCGGATCTCCGGCGCGGGACGCAGAATCTCTCCGCCGTAACGATCGGCCACGATCAGCCCGGTGTCGTCGGGCAGGATCTCGAGGGGAAACTCCGGCGCCACGGCAAACAGCAGTCTGTCGGAATAGTCGCGATACTCGGGCCACTTGCGGTCACAGCGGAAATCCTCGAGGCATGACTTGATCTCGACAATCCAGATCATGCCGTCGGCACCCAGTCCGACAACGTCAGCCCGGCGGCCGTTCGGAAGCGGCAGCTCGGCGATGGCCGTCAGTCCGTGCGCCGCAAGCACCCGCACGACGCCGCGGCAGATCTCGCGCGCCGCCGCGGACTGCGGCCCACCGAGGGAGGTTTGCGGGTATTCCAGGCGGTTAACCGCGTTGTCCACATCGTCCTCTGAGTCGGTCATCGATCTGCCATTAGGGCGCGAAACATTGCCATCCTAGCTTCCCGTTGTGGCTACGCCTTGCCTGTTGATCGTATTCTACCGGCCGCCGTTTGCTGGCCAGGCATGTCATCAGAGGCCATACCAGGGGCTGCCTCGCTCCACGTTTCAATGATACCGTGAGACTGACATTCGCATGTTCTTCAAACGGCTCACAAAGAGCAAATCCGCGCCCCACCCGTCGGTCGAAACCGACGACCGACCCAGTAAGACCGGCCCGGTCATCGAGGTCAAATCGGGCGTTCAACCGCTTGCGGCGACGGAGTTGCGGCGAAGCGTGGACGGAAAGTCGCTCGGCTTCAAGACGACCGCGGACCTCGAGCCGGTCGGCGGGCTCGTCGGCCAGGAGCGCGCACTGGCGGCCATCGATTTCGGCCTCAGCATGCGGGCGCGGGACTTCAACATCTTCGTCGTGGGGTCACCCTCTTCCGCGAAAAGCGGCGCGGTGCGGATGCATCTGGCCAAGGTCGCGGCGGCCTCGCAGACTCCCTCCGACTGGATCTATGTGAACAATTTCGCGGACCCGCGCCGGCCGCGTGCCATCTCGCTGCCACCGGGGCGCGGGCCCAAGCTCGCGGACGGCATGCGCGCTGTGGTGGCGGAGCTCGTCTCGGCACTGCCGGCTGCATTTTCCTCCGAGGACTATCGGGCGCGGCGACGCGCCATTGACGAGGAGTTCCGCGGCGGACAGGAGGACGCGCTCGAAGCCCTCTACGCGCGAGCCGCCCAACAGAACATCGCCGTGCTGCGCACGCCTCTTGGCTTCGGCATGGCGCCGATGCACGACGGCAAGGTCGTGCGCTCGGAGGTGTTCAGCCAGCTTCCCGAGGCCATGCGGCGCGATGTCGAAACCCGCATTACGGCGCTGCAGACGGAGCTCGAAGCGATCCTCGCCAGCGCGCCGAAAGCTGAGAAGCGGCGGCGCCAGCAGCTCACAGACCTCAATGACGAGGTGGCGCGCCATGTCGTCGAAGAGACGCTGGATGCGCTCTCGTCGGCATTCTCCGATGTTTCCGACGTGGCCTCGTACCTCGCCGACGTCGAAAAGGACCTGATCCGCAACGCGGCACTGCTCGCCACCGAGGTGGAGGAACGCGCGGTCGCGGCTACGGTCGATCCGGCTGAGCACGTGCCCCGGTTTCGCCGCTATCTCGTCAACGTGCTCGTCACCAGCAACTCCGACAAGGCCGGTGCGCCCGTTCGCGAGGCGAGCAACCCGACGCTTCACAACCTCGTCGGCACCGTCAGCTACGCGGCGCAGGCTGGCGATCTGGTCGCCGATTTCCTTTCCATCCGCCCGGGCGCTTTGCACCACGCCAACGGCGGCGCACTGATGATCGAAGCCCGCCGCCTGCTCGGCATGCAGGGTGCCTGGGAGAGCCTCAAGCGCGCGCTTGAGACGGGCGAGATCCGCATCGCGCAAAACGCGTTGCAGCCGGACGGGATCAAGGTCGAGACGCTCGAGCCGGATCCCATTCCGCTCGTCATCAAAATCGTGCTGCTCGTCGACAGCGACGCACTGCTCACGCTGGAGCATACCGACCCCGATTTTCCGCAACTGTTCAAAGTGCAAGCGGATCTAGACGACAGCCTCGCGCGGAGCGCGGAATCCGACCGAACCTACGCCGGCCTCGTGGCTTCGATCGTCAAGCAGCACGGACTGAAGGCCGTGGACGCGAGCGGCGTCGCACGCCTGATGGAAGAGGCCCAGCGCGTCGCCGAGGATCGCGACAAGCTCTCGATCGATGCGGGGCGGATCGGCGATCTGATGCGGGAAGCCGACTACTGGGCCGAGGCCGACAACCGCAAGGTCACCACCGCTACCGACATCGCGCGGGCGCTGAAGGAGCGGGCGCGGCGCACGGACAGGCTGCGCGAGCAGGTGCAGGAATCTGTCGAGCGCGGGATCGTGCTGGTCGATACGGCAGGCAAGAAAGCCGGGCAGATCAACGCGCTCTCGCTCGTGCAGAAAGGTCAGCTCGTGTTCGGCCGGCCGGCGCGCATCACTGCGCGCGTGCATATCGGGCAGGGGCGCGTAACCGACATCGAGCGCGAGGTGGCGCTCGGCGGACCGGTGCATTCCAAGGGCGTCATGATCCTGTGGGGCTTCCTCGCGGGACGCTTCGCGCAGGAGGTGCCGCTCGCGCTCGCAGCCACGCTGGTGTTCGAGCAATCCTACGACACGATCGAAGGCGACAGCGCCTCGGCGGCCGAGCTGTTCGCGCTGATGTCGGCGCTGGCCGACGTTCCGCTCCGGCAGGAACTTGCGGTGACGGGCTCGGTGAACCAGCTCGGCGAAGTGCAGGCCGTGGGCGGGGTCAACGAGAAGATCGAAGGTTTCTTCGACGTCTGCGCCGCGCGCGGGCTCACCGGCACGCAGGGCATCCTGATCCCCGAGGCCAATCGGCAGAACCTCATGCTGCGCGAGGATGTCGTGGCGGCCGTGCGCGAAGGCCGCTTCTCGGTCTATGCGATCAAGACGGTGGACGAGGGCATCTCGCTGCTCACCGGTCTCGATGCAGGCGAGAAGAACTCAGAGGGGCGCTTCGGCGCCGACACGGTCAGCGGGCGTGTGGCGGCGCGGCTCAAGACTTTCGCCGAGCGGGCCCGCGCCTTCTCCGGTGCCGGCACGACGACAAACACCGCAGGCTCGCAATGATCGCGCACGTCGCCAACGCCGAGGAGCAACGCGGCCGCGTGGTGCTATGGCTGGGCGGCGGAGGCGAGATCCAGGAGGCGGCGGTCGATGCGGCGCTGCGGCTGGCGCAGGCATTCGAGTCCGAGGTCGAGAGCCTGTTCATCGAGGATCGGCAGCTGTTCGACATCGCCTCGCTGCCGTTTGCGCGCGAGGTCTCGCTTTCGGGGCGACAGACGCGCACGATGTCAGCAGATGCCTTGGCGCGCGATCTCAAGGCGCATGCCTCTGCGATGCAGCGCCAGGTGCTTGCCCGTGCAAGGGCGGCGGAGGTGAAGGCACTTGCCCGCGTGGTGCGCGCGGAGCCTGCGCAGGCGCTGGCCGAGGTCTGTGCCGAAAAGGGCCCGTGGAACGTCGTCGCCGTTGGCACGACGGTGCGCAACGGCACGGGCACCGGCCATCTGGGCGCCGGGCTCGCGGAAGTGTTCGAGGCCGTGCATGCGACGACAGGCGTCGTCGTTGCGGGTCCCAAGGCACAGCGCACGGCGGGGCCCGTTATCGCCATCGTCGAAGAGTTGGATCGCGCGGTGCCGATGATGCGCGCCGCGCAACGGATTGCGACCGCCACAGGGGGCGATGCGCGTCTTTGGCTTCTCGAGCAGAGCCAGACGCGGCAGGAGTGGCTCGAAGGCCAGATCCGGCTGGCGCTCGGCGCCACCTCGCGGCTCAAGCTCGAAGTTCTGGATATGGCGACGCACACGCCGCATAGCGTGGCGGCGCTCTTGCGGCGCGCTGGCGCCGGCTTCGTCATCACGCGCTTCGGCGGCCTGCTGACGCCCTCCGAAGAGCATGTGGCGCCCTTCGCAGAGGGGCTCGACGGGCCGCTGTTCTTGGTGCGCTAGGTCTCCGTGCCGCGTCAAACGAAGCTTGTCCCGCCGCATCGGGCCCGCTACTAGCTCGCCGTCCACTGGTTGGAATGCGAGATGCCCGAACTTCCCGAGGTCGAGACGGTGCGCATGGGACTCGAGCCCGTGCTGCTCGGCGGTACGTTCCAGCGTGTCACGACGCACCGCGCGGACCTGCGCTTTCCGTTCCCCGAAAATTTCGCGCGGCGGCTCACGGGTGCGCGTGTCGAGCGCCTCGAACGGCGAGCGAAGTATCTCATCGCGCATCTTTCGACGGGGGAAGCGCTCCTCATGCACCTGGGCATGACGGGACGCTTTCATGTGCAGGCACCGGGAGAAGCCGAGGCACACCTGCTCGGCGACTACGAGTATGACGCGGGCACCGCGCCGAAACACATGCACGCCGTGTTCGACATGCGCGGCGGCGGGCGCGTGACCTATGCCGATCCGCGCCGCTTCGGCTACATGCTGCTGGTGCCGGAAGCCGAGCTTGCCCAGCACGCAATGATGCGTGGGCTCGGCGTCGAGCCGCTCTCGGACGATCTGACACCCGCCTATCTCGCCACGCGCTCGCAAGGCCGACGCAGTGATCTCAAGGCCTTCCTCATGGATCAACGGATCGTGGCCGGGCTCGGCAACATCTACGTGTGTGAGGCGCTTTTCCGCGCCGAGCTCAAGCCCACGCGGCAAGCGTCCGTGCTGGCGACGGCGGGCGGCAAGCCCACGGCGCACGCGACGCGCCTCGTTGCGAGCATCAAGACCGTGCTCCGGGCCGCCATCGCGGCCGGCGGATCGACGCTGCGCGATTATCGCCAGGCCGACGGGCAGGCGGGCGCGTTCCAGAACACGTTCCGCGTCTACGATCGCGAGGGCGAGCCTTGCATCCGGCCCGGCTGCCGGGGCATTGTGCGACGCAGCACCCAAGCCGGGCGATCGAGCTTCTTCTGTCCGGTGTGCCAGCGCTGACAGACAACAGGAGCCGGTGCCTATGGCTTATGACACGATCCTCGTCGAGACGCGCGGTCGCGTCGGACTTATTACGCTCAACCGCCCGCCCCAGCTCAACGCCCTCAACGACCAGCTGATCGGGGAGCTGAACCAGGCCATCGACACCTTCGAGGCGGATGAAGCCATCGGCACCATCGTCGTCACGGGGTCGGAGAAGGCCTTCGCGGCCGGCGCCGACATCAAGGAGATGCAGGCCAAGACCTACATCGAGGCCTACAAAGAGGATTTCATCGGCAGCTGGGAGCGCATATCGCGCGCCCGCAAGCCCGTGATCGCGGCGGTGGCGGGCTTTGCGCTCGGCGGCGGATGCGAGCTCGCCATGAGCTGCGATCTCATCATTGCCGCGGACAGTGCGAAGTTCGGCCAGCCCGAAATCAAGCTTGGCATCATGCCAGGCGCGGGCGGCACGCAGCGGCTCATCCGTGCGGTGGGCAAATCGAAAGCGATGGAGCTTTGTTTGACGGGGCGCCTGATGGACGCCACCGAAGCCGAGCGGGCAGGGCTCGTCGCGCGCGTAGTGCCAGCTGCCGAGCTTTTGGACGACGCGCTCAAGACCGCGGAGACCATCGCGTCGATGTCGCTCACGGCGGCGATGATGACCAAGGACTGCGTGAACCGCGCTTACGAGACGACGCTTGCCGAGGGCATGCGCTACGAGCGGCGTACGTTCCACGCTCTGTTCGCGACGCACGACCAGAAGGAAGGCATGGCGGCCTTTCTCGAGAAGCGGCGCGCCGCTTTCAAAAACAGCTAAAGCGGGATGGCTGGGCGTTATGCTTTGATGCGCGTCTGCGTCACGAGCGACATGATGCAGAGCGCGACGATGGCGAGGCTGCCCCACAGGAACACCTCGTTGGCGGCCCAGTCTCCTTTTACGGTCGCTAGCTTGTCGGCACCGATGAGATAGGCGAGACCGCCTGCGGCCGCGATGCCGTGCACGATCGTCAGCGCCAACGGCGGGACATGCCGGTTGCTGGATCGCCCAAGCCACAAGGCGTAGAGACCGATGCCTGCTGCGAAGACGGCGGCGCCGGAGGCGTACTGAAAGGCGTGGCGCCACACCAGATCGGACAGCGAATAGATGGCAAAGAGAGCCGACGCGCCCCACGCATAAACCAAGGCCGCGAGCCAGACATTGCACCTCAGGGCTTCGCGGATGGAGGTCAGCCCGTCGGGCTGGGCGGCGGAGCCCGTGCTCTTCGACCAGAGGGGAGCGTTGACGCCGAGCCCGGTGCCGACGACGAACGCGATCAGAAGCCCCGCGGACAGCGACGGCAGAACCCGGTCGCCGCGCCCGGCGCCGAGCACCATCATGGTGATGCCCAAGGCGGAGGCCAGCAGCAACCAAGGAAGAAGCGGTCGCAGCGAGATTCCTGGCGCGTAGGGGCGCCCGTGCTGATTGAGGCTCATGCGAGCCCCTGACTAGGGGGAATCCTTCCTGGCGTCAATCAAGGCGTAGGCCGAGACAAGCGCCAACGCCACGGCGCCAAACAGGAAAATGCCGTTGCCGGCCCAGTCGTTATCGGTGGCGTAAAGAATCTCCTTGTCGGGATCGACGACTAGGCCGATCAGGGTCGCGATCATGCCGACCAACTGAGCGATGGCGAAATAGCGGCCGAGGCGCAGGAGCGTTGCGTCCTCGCGGCCCTGGCGCGCGTCCTTGGCCAGCAGCGCCGAAAAGCCGAGGCAGAGGAGGCCGGCGCCGGCAAACGCGGCCGAGAAGTGTGTCCACTCGCGCCAGGACAGCACGGTTGTGTAGATCAGCACCAGAGCGGCGGCGCCCCACAGCCATATCAGCCCCATGCCGCGTGCCGTTGCGCTCTCGACGAGGCTGCGCGAGGCGCCCGAGGCCCGCAACGATCGGCGCTCGCTAGCAGCGACGGCAAACAACAGCAGGTTGACGATGGCGACCGCGGCGAGCAGGCCGAGCGGCTCGGCGGCGCCGGCAGAATAGAGGACACCAACCAGCCCGAGGCCCAGCACGAGCGCCAGGCCGACAATGGAATAGACGGTCATTTCAGAGCGTTCCTCCCCGTGCGTGCGTCCCGCGTGCTCTTACAGCACCTTTTCGGGAAGCTGGGAAGCAATCGGGCTCCCTCCGTACGCTCTGAGCGTACGGGCTCGCCACATCGCCACGCGGTGCTCGACCGGAGGTGGTTCAGCCGGCGCCGAGGCACCAAGCCAGAATGGCCTTCTGCGCGTGGAGGCGGTTCTCGGCCTCGTCAAAGACTACCGACTGCGGCCCCTCGAGCACGGATTCCGAAACCTCGTTGCCACGGTAGGCCGGTAGGCAGTGCATGAAGATGGCACCCTTGGCGGCCTTGGCCATCAAGGCATCGTTCACCGCGTAGGGTTTCAGAAGATGCTTTCTGCGCGCACCGTCCGTATCGCCCATCGAGACCCAGGTGTCGGTCACGATGCAGTCGACGCCGCGCACGGCCTTTGCCGGATCGGTCATGACCGCAACGTCCGCCTTCTCGCGGCGTACCCAGTCGACGATGTCATCCTTCGGCGCCAGCTGCTCGGGACAGGCCACGCGCAACGCGAAGCCGAACTTCGCCGCCGCCTGCATCCACGATGCGGCGACGTTGTTGCCATCGCCCACCCACGCGACCGTCCGCCCTTTAATAGGGCCGATGTGTTCCTCGAAGGTCATGATGTCGGCCATGATCTGACACGGGTGCGTCTTGTCCGTCAGACCGTTGATGACCGGGATCGTCGCGTGCTTGGCAAGGTCGAGAAGCGTCTCGTGCTTGTTGGCGCGGATCATGATGGCGTCGGCGTAGCGCGACAGGACGCGCGCTGTGTCGGCGATGCTTTCGCCGCGGCCGAGCTGCAGATCGTTCTGGTTCAGCATGATCGCCTGGCCGCCCAGCTGACGCATGGCGATGTCAAACGAGACGCGCGTGCGCGTCGACGGCTTCTCGAAGATCAGAACCAGGACATCGTCCTCGATGCCCTTCGGCCGCAGCTTGACGGGGACGCGCTTGCCTGCGGCCTTCATGGCGTGGGCCGCATCGATGATGCGCCGCAGCGTCTTGGCGTCGATCTCGTCGAGATCCAGGAAATGTCGAATAGCGGTTGCTTTGGCCATGGCCTGCGGCCGGCTCCAGATCCGGGGTTGAAGTTCAGGTTTTGGGCTCGGAAATGTTGGCGAGCGCGCGCGACAGGCGTTCGACAGCTTCGCTGATCTCATGGTCGGCGACGATCAGTGGCGGCAGAACGCGCACCACGTTGTCGCCTGCGCCGACGAGCAAGAGCCGCTGCTCGCGTGCCGCGGCGACGACATCGGCCGGCGCAGCCGTGACCTTGATGCCGGTCAGCAGACCCTGCCCGCGGATCTCTGTCACGAGATCGGGGAACTGGTCCTTGAGGCGCGCGAGACCCTGGCGCAAGCGTAGCGCTTTCTGCTGCACGGCCTCGATGAATCCGGGCTCGAGAACAACGTCGAGGACTGCCTGGCCGACAGCCGTCGCCAGCGGGTTGCCGCCGAAGGTCGAGCCGTGGGTGCCCGCCGTCATGCCCGCCGCAGCGGCTTCCGTCGCCAGTATGGCGCCGAGCGGGAACCCGCCGCCGATGCCCTTGGCAACGGCCATGACGTCCGGCGTGATGCCGGTCCATTCGTGCGAGAACAGCTTGCCCGTGCGTCCGACGCCGGTCTGAACCTCGTCGAGCACGAGAAGAAGCCCCGCCTCGTCGCAGAGGGTGCGCAGGGCCTGAAGAAACTCCGCGGTCGCGACGTGCACGCCGCCCTCGCCCTGCACAGGCTCGATCATGATGGCGGCCGTCTCGGGTCCGATCGCGGCGCGCACGGCTTCGAGGTCGCCGAAGGGGACGTGATCGAAGCCCGGCGATTCAGGGCCGAAGCCTTCGAGGTACTTGGAGTTTCCGGCGGCCGCGAGCGTCGTCAGCGTGCGCCCGTGGAAAGCACCATGGAACGTGATGATGCGCGTGCGCTCGGTGTTTCCGGCGACGAAATGATAGCGGCGGGCTGCCTTGATGGCGCCCTCGCATGCCTCCGCCCCGGAATTGCAGAAGAAAACACGGTCAGCGAACGTCGTTGCGACAAGGCGCTCGGCCAGCTTCTCCTGGCCGGCAACGCGATAGAGGTTCGAAGTGTGCCAGAGCTTGCCGGCCTGCTCCGTCAGAGCCGCGACCAGATACGGATGGGCATGACCCAATGCGTTGACGGCGACCCCGGAGCCGAAATCCAGATAGCGCTCGCCGGCCTCGGTCTCAAGCCAGCAGCCTTCGCCGCGCGCGAAAACAATGTCCTGGCGCGCGTAGGTGGCCATGACGGCTGGCGACGAGCCCCCTGCGGGGCGCGTGGTCGGGCCGGCCTTACCTGTGAGGGGTTTGGACATAGCGCCCATCCCGCTCCCCAAAAATGACGAAAGCCGCCCTCCCGGCGGCCACGCGAAGCAGGGGTGATACGCGCGCCGGGTGGTAAAGTCAACGAGCGTTGCAGCGTGATTTTCGGGCTCGAACGCCGCGGAAGCTTGGGGGTCATCATTGTGCCGCGAGCGTCAGCAATAATTTCGGGGAAAGTCGGGACTGCCCGTACTTGCTGGGGCCACACGACTCACTCTGTGGCGAGCGAGCCACGCGTCCCCTGTCAATCCCCCGGCGTGCGTGGGGGCCGCTTGTACAGGAAAATCAAGTTATTGTAGGTTAATCCCGTCCAGACACGAGATGTCGCGTTGTATTGCGGCCCTCATGTGTTGCCTGTCTGGCCTGCGTTCGGACCCTTTGTATCGTCTCGGGTTTCTGCCCACCGGTCCGCTCTAGTTCTCTGCGTCATCTTCAGTTTGCGTTGCGAGTAGGGTGTGGCTCTGCTCACGCTTGGCGTGTGTTTCGCCAATCGCGTGGCCCGCCCCTGACCTCTCGCGCGCCTCCGCTTTCCGGGTCTTCGGCCCGGATGGCCCATGCTTATGGGGAGCACGATCATGGCCTGGAACGATGAACGGGTTGAGCTTTTGAAAAAGCTCTGGTCAGAGGGGCTTAGCGCTAGCCAGATTGCGGGGCGCCTCGGCGGCGTCACCCGCAATGCCGTGATCGGCAAGGTTCACCGGCTTGGCCTTTCCGGCCGCGCCACGACCTCGCGCATGAAATCGCATCGCCCGCGGGCACGGGCTGCCACCACGGCGCGCGCACGTATGCAGCAGAAGCCCCGCTTCGCCCAGCAGGGTAATCCGGCGCTGCGTGCGCTCTACCAGCCTGAGGCCGAACCCTTCACGCCGTCTGTCGAGGAGCTCGTCATTCCGCTCAAGGAGCGCCGCACGATCCAGACGCTGACCGAATGCTCCTGCCGCTGGCCGATCGGCGACCCGCAGGACGCCGAGTTCCATTTCTGCGGCAAGACCAAGGTTACGGGTCTGCCGTATTGCGAGTTCCACGCTCGCCGTGCCTTCCAGCCGCCGCAGCCGCGCCGCCGCGAGCGTGAGATTCAAGAGCCGCGCATTCCGGCTCTGGCTTCGGGCAAGGAAGAGCCTGCGGACGCATAAAGCCGCGCAACGAGCTACGCGGGGGGAAGGTCGGGCACACCGGGGGGCGTGTCCGACCTTCGTTTTTTCCGGCGGTGCCGTTCGTGCCGGGGGAGTCGCTCAGGCGGAATAGCTCATGCGGCCAGCGTCGAGGGCTCGGCGCAAGGCTTCGGCAAAGTCGCGACGCTCATCGTCGTTCAGGAGGCGTGCGAATTCCAGCTCCTGGCCATGAGAGGCGATCTTGAGGTGGTTGCCGCCGTCGGGGCGCTCGGTGAACAGCAGCCGTACCCAATAGGGGTTGAACTCGAAGCTTTTGCTTTTTCCGGACGGGGCCACCTGCGTCAGGGTCAGCGTCCGCGGGGTCAGCTCGACCTCCTCGTAGGCGCGCCCAGCGCGGTAGTTCAGCTTGAAGGCGATGTAGACGAGCAGCACGTCGAGGCCGAAGAAGCCCATCACCGGCCAGGCGCCCATCATCAGAAAAGCCATGCCCGAGACGAAGCTCACACCGCCGATGGCGAGCATCAAAATCAGGAACCCCCGCGGCGAAAGCGAGCGATGGGGGTGGAGAATGGCGCGAAAGACTCTCGCGTCGGGGGTTTGAGGTCCGCTATCGTCCATGGACTTAAACCTAGCTTCGGGTTCAATCTTGTCAAAGCGCCTTTCCTCCGAAGACCGTTCCGTCACTCCTGCCGCCGCGACCGTGCGGGGCAAGAGCCCGTCTAAGCCTCGGACGCCGCGTGGTCTCTCGTCCGCTGAAATCGAAGAGATTTTCCGTCGCTTCGCCGCCGCCAACCCGGAGCCCAAGGGCGAGCTCGAGCATACCAACCCCTTCACTCTGCTGGTTGCCGTGGTGCTCTCCGCGCAGGCGACGGACGCGGGCGTGAACAAGGCAACGCGGGCGCTCTTCAAAAAAGCCGATACGCCGCAAAAAATGCTCGCGCTCGGCGAGGAGGCCGTGCGCGATCACATCAAGTCGATCGGACTTTTCCGCGCCAAGGCAAAGAACGTCATTCTACTCAGCGACAGACTGATCCGCGAGTTCGGCAGCGAAGTGCCGCGCGACCGCGACGCGCTCGAGACATTGCCCGGCGTCGGACGCAAGACGGCGAACGTGGTGATGAACGTCGCTTTTGGCGAGCCGACGATGGCTGTCGATACGCACGTGTTGCGCGTCTCTAACAGGATCGGTCTCTCGACCGGCAAAACGCCGCTGCAGGTCGAAGCAGACTTGCTCGCGAAGGTTCCGCCGGAATACGGCGTGCATGCGCACCACTGGCTGATCCTGCACGGGCGCTATACGTGCAAGGCGAGGCGGCCGGCGTGTCCCGCCTGCCTCATCAATGACATCTGCCGCTATCCGGACAAGACCGTCTAGCCCGGCGTGCGTCGCGCTTTAACGCCAAGTCAACCAAAGTCGCGGGTGAAGCGATGGTTTGGCCGCAGATTAATTGCGCGTACATGGGCTTCCTCGTAGAAGTTCGACCTTGTTGCCCGGCAGTGTGTGGCGTTTCTGGAGCAATCCCTTTGAACCTCACTGGCCCCAAGCCCGTGCTGGCCAACACCGTCCCGGTGCAAACAGATGCGGGCATCGACACTTACCAACTTCTCGAGCAGATGCACAAACTTGCGCAGCTAAACGCGCGCTTCGAGATCGCCCTCAACACTATGACGCGCGGGCTCTCGATGTTTGATGCCGATGGCAACCTCATCGTCTGCAACGAGCTCTACCGTCAGACCTACGACCTGCCCGAAGAGCTCACGCTCGACGGAACGCCATTCTCGAGGATAATCGCCTATCACGCTGCGAAAGAAGGCCGCTCAGGCAGCGCCTCCGAGCTTAAGCGACAGCAAAGCTGGATCGCGCGCTACCTCTCAGAGCTGAAGCACGGCGAGATATTCAGCCACACGCACAAGCTTGAAAACGGGCGCTTCATACACGTCACCATTCAGCCCCTTCAAGACGGAGGCTGGGTCGACCTTCAGGAGGACGTCACCGAGAAGATGGCGGCGCGAGAACGCATGACCTGGCTCGCACGCCACTGCCCGCTGACTGAAATCGCAAATCGCTTCCATCTGCGCGAGAGGCTCGAAGAGTCGATCCCACAGCTCGGACCCGGCCGTAAGCTTGCCGTCCACCTGATCGGCCTCGACCTCTTCAAGCAGGTCAACGATGCGAAGGGCCACGCTTCGGGCGATACCGTTCTGAAGGCCGCCGCAAAACGCATGCTCAGCGCGCTGCGTGAAAACGACCTCGTTGGCCGCGTCGGCGGCGACGAGTTCGCGATCATCCAACTCGATATTGCCGGGCCCGACGATGCCGTGACTTTCGCACGCCGGATCGTGGAGACCCTCAACGCGCCGTACCGTGTGCTTGGCTCCAACGTGGAAATCGGCGCCAGCGTGGGCACCTCCTTTGCGCCCGATCACGGTAGCGACCACGACACGCTGTTTCGCAAGGCCGGCATGGCGCTCCATCGTGCCAAGAGATGCGGGCGTCGGAGCAGCCATCATGTCTACTCGGCGGAAATCGAAGCGCTTGCGCTCGAGCGTATGGAGCTCAGCGGTGCCCTCAGGGAGGCGCTCGCGCGGCGGGAGCTCGGGCTGCACTACCAGCCCATCGTCGACGTCAAAGCCGGTACGGTAACGGGATGCGAGGCGCTTATGCGCTGGTGTCATCCGCAGCTCGGCATGGTGCCGCCTGCGACCTTCATTCCGATCGCAGAGAGATCGGGCCTGATCGTCGCCATGGGCGACTGGGCGTTGCGTCAGGCCTGCCACGACGCCGCGGGCTGGCCCTCCGACATCCCGGTCTCTGTCAACATGTCCGCCGTGGAACTCGATCAGTGCGACCTCGCGACGCGCGTACAGAGAGCCCTCGACGATTCCGGTCTCGACGCGTGGCGGCTCGAGATCGAACTCACGGAGCGGGCGTTCCTGCATGACGCGGCCCGCACGCTCGGAACGCTGGAGCAGATTCGGGGACTCGGGGTCCGCGTTGTACTTGATGACTTCGGTAGCGGCTTCGCCTCACTCAATCACCTCCACTCGTTCACCTTCGACAAACTCAAGATCGATCAGTCATTCATCAGCGAGATGGCCAACTGCCACGACAGCCGGGCGATCTTCAATTCCGTCACGGAGCTGGCGAAAACGCTCGGCATGGGGCCGGTGGCCGAGGGGATCGAAGGCCTCAAGCAGCTCGAGGGCGTCGCCGTCGCCGGATGCGAAGAGATGCAGGGGTTTTATTTCAGCCAACCTGTGCCCTCGGTCGATCTCGAGGCGGCGCTGGAAGGCTGCGTCACCCGGCTTTCGCGGAGCCACGATGTCGCCAGCCTTTCCGCCTCCTGATGTCTGGAAATCACACGCTGGCCACTGCGTTCGCCATCCATCTCTCCCCGACGGGAGGGTTGAGCGAACAGCCGGATTAGGTGCTGCGGATAGCGATACCCGCCTCGGCCATGTGCCGCTTGGCTTCGCCGATCGTGTAGGTGCCGAAGTGGAAGATCGAGGCCGCGAGCACGGCGCTAGCGTGCCCTTCCTTCACGCCATCCACCAAGTGATCCAGCGTTCCGACGCCGCCTGACGCAATCACCGGCACGTGCACGGCATCAGACACGGCGCGCGTCAGCTCGATATCGAATCCTGCCTTGGTGCCGTCTCGATCCATAGACGTGAGCAAAATCTCGCCCGCGCCAAGCGCCACAACCTCGCGCGCGTAGTCGATGGCGTCGATGCCGGTCGGCTTGCGCCCGCCGTGGGTGAAGATCTCCCAGCGCGGCGGCTCGCTTTCGCCCGAGACTCGCTTGGCATCGATGGCGACGACGATGCATTGGGCGCCGAACTTTTCCGACGCCTCTTTCACGAACTCGCGGTTGGAGACGGCAGCGGTGTTGATCGAGACCTTGTCGGCGCCTGCTTCGAGCAGCTTGCGGATGTCGTCCAGCGTGCGCACGCCGCCTCCGACGGTCAGCGGCATGAAGCAGCGCTCGGCCGTGCGCTCGACGACGTCGAAGATGACGTCGCGATCCTCGTGCGAGGCGGTGATGTCGAGGAAGCAGAGCTCGTCGGCGCCGGCAGCATCATAGGCCGCGGCGGCTTCGACGGGGTCGCCGGCATCGATCAGATCGACGAAGTTCACGCCTTTGACGACGCGGCCATCCTTGACGTCGAGGCAGGGAATGATGCGGGTCTTCAGCATAAGGTCTCAGCTCGCCAACAATCGCACGACACTGTTTGCCGTTTGCCTCGCCCGGTAGCATATTCTGGTGCAATGCCACAAGAACGGGCCTTTTAGCACATGAGCTTCCTCGATCCGTATCCCGCGTGGCCGCTTCTTCTGGTGCTTTTCGTCGGTGCCGCTTTCCTCCTCAGACGCAAGCGCGCGCGCCAAGGCTCGCGGCGGCGCGGGCAAGACACAAGCGGTTATCAGGGCGATGGGACCTATGCGGCCTATGACGGCGCGCCATCCAGGCCGAGCAAAGACACGCACGCCGACGCCGGCGGCGATGTTCATGGAGGCTCGGACGGCGGTGGTGGCGACGGCGGTGGTGGCGGAGGCGATTGACCTTGCCCGTTACGCCGCAGACAACACAGCTAGCGCCTCTTTCGGATCCAGGCGGCCATCGTAAAGCGCGCGGCCCGTGATCGCGCCTTCCAGCATCGCATATTCCGGCGCGAGAAGGGCCTTCACGTCGTCGATCGAAGCCAGGCCACCCGATGCCACGACAGGGATCGTCGTCGCGCGCGCGAGCTCGGCCGTGGCCGGCAGGTTGAGGCCCTTCAAGACGCCGTCGCGCTCGATGTCCGTGTAGATGATGGCGGCGACGCCGACATCCTCGAAGCGGCGGGCAAGCTCGATCGCAGACAGCTCCGAGGTTTCGGCCCACCCCTCGACTGCAACCTTGCCGCCCTTGGCGTCAATGCCGACAGCGATGCGGCCCGGGAAGTTCTTGCAAGCTTCGCGCACGAGGGCAGGGTCGCGTACCGCGACGGTTCCCAAGATCACGCGGCGAATGCCGCGCGCGAGCCAAGTCTCGATGGTGATCAGATCGCGGATGCCGCCGCCGAGCTGCGCAGGCATGGTGATGGCCTTCAGGATGCCTTCCACCGCCGTGGCATTGACCGGCTTGCCGGCGAAGGCGCCGTTCAGGTCAACGATATGCAGATACTTGAACCCCTGCCGCTCGAACGTGCGCGCCTGCGCGACCGGATCCTCGTTGAAGACCGTCGCCTCGTTCATGTCGCCGAGCTTCAGACGGACACACTTTCCGTCCTTAAGATCGATGGCAGGAAATAGGATCACTCGGCTTCCCCCTCAGCCCGCTCAGTGGCGTCGATGTGTTGAGATGGTGGCGGCCGTTGCGATCCGTCGGCATGCCGCCTTGGCAGCGTGCGCCGCCATCAGTTTGCTTTGGTCCTGCCCGATCAATAGAGTTTGTCGTCGAGCGTCAAGTCCGAGTCATAACATATGCCGTCCGTGCGTCCTTTCCGCAAACCTCCCCATCCCCTGGTGGCGCAATCCCTGACGGAGGCGGATGCCATCGACATCTGGATCGCGC
Source organism: Hyphomicrobium sp. CS1GBMeth3 (assembly GCF_900117455.1). Taxonomy (NCBI): domain Bacteria; kingdom Pseudomonadati; phylum Pseudomonadota; class Alphaproteobacteria; order Hyphomicrobiales; family Hyphomicrobiaceae; genus Hyphomicrobium; species Hyphomicrobium sp. CS1GBMeth3. Next base: position 1,730,040 of record NZ_FPHO01000003.1, on the reverse strand, counting down.
GGTGGCTCAAGGTGCGCCCGATCGACCTCATCCGCCGCTATCGATGCGACCCGCGCCGCCTCTACGAGATCTGGCAGGAGGATCGCTTTCCGGGGAGCCGCACGAAGGCGCTCGCGGCGTTCAAGGCACGCCACCCGGCCTTCGCGGACCGCATCGATCCAGGGCCGCACGTCCGCGTCTCAAAGACCGCGCATCCTGCCCAGCTCAGCCTTTTCGACTAGCGGTTGCGGGTCACAAGTTCTACATGCAGCAATATGACTTATTGCTTTGAATTTCTTAGCATGTTTTGTTGATTTTGCGGTCCGTCAGGCGGCAAATCGAGGGTTTGTGCCCGCAACCTCCGCCTTGGACTCACCGCGCCCCGACCCTCAAGAGAACAAAATTCGAACGGACTCTAGACGTGGTGAACGACTCATGCCACGTTCTCTCTACGTTCTCACCGCGTCCTTCAACTCTTCTCGCCCACGGAGAGCCCCCATGCGCACCTATCTGATCTCCTACGACCTCGCGAAACCGCACCTCATCAAGCACGTCGTTGCCCAGGCCATCATGGCCGCCGGCCAGAGCTGGGCCCGCCCGCTCGAGCAGACCTGGTACGTGCGCTCGGAGGAGAGCGAAGAGGCGCTGGAGGCCAAATTGACGCGCATTCTCGATTCCGAGGACGGGCTCTTGATCCAGCGCGTCAAGGACGAGGCGATCCTCACCAACACCTCGATTCGCTGGTTCAAGCGGCGCCAGGCCGGCGTCGAGACCGGCGGCGACACCAACATCATCGCCTTCCCGATGACGAAGCCCGTCACGGACGAGCCGGAGCTGCCGTTCGCGGAGGCCTGCTGAAGTTTCGTACGCGTCGCGTTCGTTGCGTCTGTTGCGTCCCTGCGTAGAGCGAACCCCGGTTCTCCCCCCATCCCCCGTGCCGGCGTTGCTCCTGAAAGGGAGGCCTTTTGGCCTCCCTTTTTTCTTGCGATGGCTCTCAAGGAAAAAATGTCGGCCGCGCGCACGCCCATTCGTCGTTCGGGCAGAGCGCCATGCAAACTCGTCCAGGGAGAGAACCGATGCGTTACGTGATCCTGGTGAAGGCCACTGTCGATAGCGAAGCCGGCACCATGCCGACCGAGGAGCTGGCCGGGCCGATGGCCGATTATCACGAGGAGATGGCGAAGGCCGGCGTGCTCGTCGACGGCAATGGCCTGCGTCCCACCTCGGCTGGCTATCGCCTGAAATATCAGGGCGACAAGCGCATACTGATCGATGGTCCCTTCACAGAGACGAAGGAGATCATCGCCGGATACACGATTATCAAGGTCACATCGACCGAAGAGGCGCTTGGCTGGTTCAAGCGCTTCCCGAACCCGCACAATGCGGACTGCGAGATCGAACTCAGGCGGCTTTACGAGCTTGAGGATTTCGGACCGCTCGAGTCCATGGACCGCTTCCGGGAGCTGGGCATCAACGGCGCGGAGAAAAAATCCTGACAAACGCGTGCCCAGAACTTGGGCACAAATTTAGCGCTTGGCGCAAACTTGTGGATAAGGGAGTTGCCTCACCGCTTTAACTTGAAGCGGCAACTCTGCAAGGCGCTAGATGCCTTGCCGCGCCGACGATTACGCTATTGCGCGGCTCGTTTGGTCAAGTAGAGGAGTACTTTCCCTATGGCATCCAATGAGAAAACGTCGGCCCAAGTCTCGGCCATCGCTCAACGTGCCCAGCAGAATCCAAAGTCCGTTACGCCTGAAGAGATTCAAGCGCTTGCGGCGTCGGTTCTGAATCAGTCCGATCGCAATCGGCAGCAGCAGCAAGACCCGCAGAACCAGCGCGGTGGCCAGCAAAATCAGTCGTCCCAGCAAAGACGGTAGCTGGCCCGGCTTCTTCCGTCAGTTTTTCGATCGAGAGCACGCAGCGAGTGGGTATCGTCATGATCCCGCTCGCTTGCGCGTTATCGGGGGAGCCCAAATCGCCAATGTTCTGGCACAGCACCTTGACCTCGTCGGTGTCCCGCACCAGCCAGCCAACGGACGCGACCTCCACCGGCTTCGGCTCGGACAGATCCGACAGATAGCGCCACTTGCCGCAAGGCTGGCGGCTGTCCTGCCAGCGGATGATGACCAGTCGGCAATCGCCCGACATCTGCCTCCCCGACGTTGCGCGGCCCCCATGATTCGCTGGGAATCATAGCAGAGTCAGGCCGTTCGCGCGGTGGTCGCTTTACCACTGTCGGGAGGATCCTGCGGTCAGGATAAGAAGCGGCGGCGCTCACCCCAAGGCGTTCACGGTTTACGCCCCAACCGCTACACCCAACCGCCGCTTCCGTAACGTGTGTGACTCATCTTGCCGAGCCTGATCTTGATCAGAAACAAGCCCACGGCGAAGCAACGGTCAGCTGCTCAAAAACTCGCTGGCCTTGAACAGGGACGCAAACGGAATGCCGGCGTCAGCGTACAACTTTGTGGCGCCCTCCTCGCGATCGAGGATCGAGATCACGAGCGCGATCGTGGCGCCAGCGGCCTTGAGTGCCTCGACGGCTTTCATGGCCGATCCGCCGGTGGTCGTCACGTCCTCGACGATGGCGACGCGCTTGCCCCCGACACCGCTCAGACCCTCGACCAGTTTTTTGGTGCCGTGATCCTTGACCGTCTTGCGCACGAAGAAGCCCGGCAGCGCGCGGCCGGCGCGGCGCGCTGCAATCGAGACCGGCGTGATCAGCGGCACGGCGCCCATCTCGAGACCGCCGACGATATCGGCGTCCGTCCTGGCGATGTCAGCAAAGATCAGCTCGGCGAGCAGCTCGGCGCCTTCAGGATCGAACATCGTGGGCTTCATGTCGAAGTAATGGTCGCTCTCCTTGCCGGAGGCGAGCACGACGTGACCGCGCACGAACGATTTCGATTTGATGATCTCGAAGAGGCGCGTCTTCGCGCCGACCGCGTCTGTCATGAGCGATGATCCGGAAATTGCGTCGGAATGCTCTTAGACGGCGCGAGGCGGCGCGTCCACCCGCCCTCCCGGTTTTAAAGTTGGATTACGGCTGCCACTTGAGGAAGTTGGCGAGGAGCGCGAGGCCGAGCGTTTGGCTCTTCTCCGGATGGAACTGGGTGCCCGCGACGTTGCCCTTGGCAATCACGGCCGTCACCGGCCCGCCGTAGTCGGTCTCGGCAACGACCACGGAGCGATCCTGCGGAACGAAGTGGTACGAATGCACGAAATAGGCGTGCAATCCGCTCGGTCCGGTCGGAATGCTGGACAAAAGCGCGTGCTCGCGCCGGGCTTCCAGCGTGTTCCAGCCCATGTGCGGGATCTTGAGCGCCGGATCGTTCGGCTCGATCGCGCGCACCTCTCCCTCGATCCAATCCAGGCCATCCGTGATCTCGAATTCGAGGCCGCGGCTTGCCAGAAGCTGCATACCGACGCAGATGCCGAGGAACGGACGGCCACGGCCGTGCACAGCTTCCTCCATGGCCTCGCGCATGCCGGGAACCGCTTCGAGGCCGCGCTTGCAATCGGCGAAGGCGCCGACGCCCGGCAGCACGACGCGGTCTGCCGTGCGCACATCCTCAGCGCGCGCGCTGACGATGATCTCGGCGTTCGCGTCCGATTCACGGGACGCACGCTCGAATGCCTTGGCGGCCGAGTGAAGGTTCCCGGAGCCATAATCGATGATGACAACGCGCTGCATAAAGGCTCAGGTTTTGACCGCAAAGCGGCTGCGGAGACGGTCGGACAGGCGGCGCGTGGCGGCTTCGATACGCGACGTCATATCGTCGCCCGGCGCGTTCACGGTGCCGTGGTGCGCTTCGGCTGCGGGATCGGACGGCGCGGTCGGCAGCCATGCCTCGAAGAAGCGGCGCTCCGCATCCTCCTGGTCGCGGCCGCCGACGGTCGCGATCTCGTGCCATCCGCGGCGCGCGAGCGCCCAGCGCTTGAGGTCGGTGGCCTCGAAGCCTACGATGACATTCAAAAGCAGCATCGTCCAGCCCGTCCACTGATCGCCCGCACCGAGAAGGCGCAGCAGCACGGTCAGAACGACAGCGGCGACGATATAGATCAGCAGCGACAGCCACTCGGCCCGGAACAGGAAATAGAACGGACCGAACAGTGCCGCGCGCCAGGAGAAGCCATCGCGGACGAACAGAAGCTGCTCGGCTCGCTCCAGCTTCGTGCCAGCGGGATCAGGCGGCTCGTGCACGGTGAAGGCAGCCACGCGTCCCGTTCCTGTGAAGAGCAATCGCAGCATCAGGCCAGCATCCCTTTTGTGGAGGGAACGCGGCCAGCCTGCCGCGGATCCAACGCCACCGCGCCGCGCAGGGCGCGCGCCAAGCCTTTATAGCAGGTCTCGGCGATGTGGTGGTTGTTCTCGCCGTAGAGGTTCTCGACGTGCAGCGTGATGCCGGCGTTCTGTGCGAACGCCTGGAACCACTCACGAAACAGCTCGGTGTCCATGTCGCCGATCTTCGGCTGCGAGAACGCGACCTTCCAGATGAGGTACGGCCGGCCGGAAACGTCGATGGCGACGCGCGTCAGCGTCTCGTCCATCGGCAGATGGACGTCGGCATAACGCGCGATGCCCTGCTTGTCGCCCAGCGCCTTGGCCACGGCCTGTCCAAGCACGATGCCGCTGTCCTCGGTCGTGTGGTGGAAATCGATGTGCAGGTCGCCCTTGGCCTCGAGCTTGATGTCGAACAGACCATGGCGGGCCAGTTGCTCGAGCATATGATCCAGGAAGCCGATGCCAGTCGAAATGTCGGACGCGCCGGTGCCGTCGAGATCGACGGTGGCGCTGATCTGCGTCTCTTTGGTCTTGCGGACGATGCTGGCTTGCCGCTTCACGGTGCATCCTCTGGGGGCAGGTTGGTTCGCGCGTCGTGCTTGCTATCGGAAAAGCGGTTCCCCACTTTTCGGGAAGCACGGCGACCACTCTGCCGTGGTTGCCTTAACGAACCCCAGCGTTTATCAGCTTCGGGGACCCTGGGCCAGAGCGCTGCCTTGCCCCACGTCCCCCTTTTCGGCACAGGACTATGACAGAACCCTCCCACAGCCCCACCGGCGCCCCCTGGCATGCGACGACTATCCTCACCGTACGCAAGGATGGACGTGTCGTGATCGCCGGAGACGGGCAGGTGAGCCTCGGGGCCACCATCATCAAGGCCAACGCGCGCAAGGTGCGCCAGCTCGGTAAAGGCGGGGTTATCGCCGGGTTTGCGGGTGCAACCGCCGACGCGTTCACCCTGTTCGAGCGGCTCGAAGCGAAGCTCGAGCAGTACCCCGGCCAGCTCATGCGCGCGGCCGTGGAGCTTGCCAAGGATTGGCGCATGGACCGGTTCCTCAGACGACTGGAAGCCATGATGATCGTGGCGGACAGGGACATCACGCTGGTGTTGACCGGCACCGGCGACGTGCTCGAGCCCGAGCACCACATCATGGGCATCGGCTCGGGCGGCATGTATGCGCTTGCCGCCGCGCGAGCGCTGCTTGACCAGCCCCTCGACGCCGAGGAAATCGCGCGCCGCGCCATGGGCATCGCGGGCGATATCTGCGTCTACACGAACTCCAACTTGGTCGTCGAAAGCCTGCCGTCCTCGAAATAGCGTCTGTCCGCGGCGAAACGCTTCGTCGCTCCCGCCTTCCGTTGGAGCTTCCCATATGGGTTGGATCTACCTGTTGCTGTCCGGTGTGATCGAGTGCGCATTCACGACCACCATCCGCTACACTGATGGCTTTACTCGGCTGTGGCCGACGGCACTGGTGCTCGCGCTCGCAGCCGTCAGCTTTTTTCTCGTCGCCAAGGCGACAGAGACGATCCCGCTTGGGACGGCCTACGCATTCTGGGGTGGGCTCGGTGCGGTGGGAACCGTTATCATCGGCGCCCTTTACTTCAACGAGCCGGTGACCTTCTGGCGCATGTTCTTTCTGGCGCTGCTCATCATCTCCCTGGTGGGGTTGAAGCTGGTCACGGAGTAGAGGTGGCGCTCATGGTTCGGGAGGTGACATGATCCGGGACGAGCATATCGAGGCTGCGATAGCCGAAGGCGCTCTGACGCCTGATCAGGCCGCGCGCCTGCGCGAGATCGCGCGCGGGGCATCTTCTGCAGGCGCGGCTCTCTCCGCCGATGCGCCGCCCGATCCCGACGACGAGAAGTTCCGCCTGATCGGCGGCTTCAACGACGTGTTCGTCACCATCGGCGTCGGCCTCTTGATCTCGGCTCTCTTCGCGCTGTCGGGGACCTTCGGGGCCAGGGGCGGATTCTCAATCCTCGGCATGGTCGCCGCCTGGGGCTTGGCGGAGATCTTCTCGCGGCGTATGCGGCTCGCGCTGCCGTCGATCGCGCTCGCGATCATGTTCGCAGGCTCTGCCGCGCTTGCTGCGTTCTCGCTCGGCAGCCTCTTCTTGAGCCCTGATGCCGATCCCTCCTGGGGGTACTTCGCTCTGCTTCTCGGTCTCGGCGCTACGATTGCCGCTGCTGTGCACGAATGGCGCTTTCGCGTTCCCATCGACGTGGCGATCGCGGCGATGGGCCTGTTCTGCGTCATCAGCGGCGGAATCGACCTCGTGGCTCCGAGGGCCGAGGGGGGGTTCAATTGGACCGTCACGACGCTGTTCGGCCTCGGCGTCTTTGCGACGGCCGTGCGCTTCGACGCCAGCGATCCCTTGCGGCAGACGCGCCGCGCCGACATCGCGTTCTGGCTGCATCTTCTCGCCGCGCCGATGATCGTGCAAGCCATGATGCCGCTCGTGACCGGCAACGTCGGGGAGATGGGTGCCGCGCAGGCGGTCGCAATTCTCATCGTCTTCACGCTACTCGGCATCGTCGCCGTCGTCATAGACCGGCGGGCAATGCTCGTTTCCGGTCTCACTTATGCCGGCATCGCGATCGGATATCTCATCACGCAGAGCGTCGAGGAAGGCTTTGGCCTTTCGCTGACGCTGCTTTTCCTGGCCGTGCTCGTGCTCGGGCTCTCGGCGGGATGGAAGTCGCTGCGCCGCGCCATCCTTCCGCTGCTGCCGCTCGGCTCGCTCCGAGCCTATATTCCTCCCGCCTGACGGAAACCTCCATGACCACATTCTCACCGCGCGAAATCGTCTCGGAGCTCGACCGCTTTATCGTCGGTCAGGGCGACGCCAAGCGCGCCGTCGCCATCGCGCTTCGCAACCGCTGGCGGCGCCAGCAGATCGAAGGGTCGCTCAAGGACGAGGTGCTGCCGAAGAACATTCTCATGATCGGGCCGACCGGCGTCGGCAAGACGGAGATTGCGAGGCGGCTGGCGCGCCTCGCGGGCGCGCCGTTCCTCAAGGTCGAAGCGACGAAGTTCACCGAAGTCGGCTACGTGGGCCGCGACGTCGAGAGCATCATCCGCGATCTCGTGGAAGTCGGCCTGCAGCTCGTGCGCGAAGCGAAGCGCAAGGAGGTGCGTGCACAGGCCGAGAAGAACGCAGAAGAGCGCGTGCTCGATGCGCTCGTCGGGCCGACGGCCTCGCCCGGCACGCGGGAGACCTTCCGCAAGCGCCTGCGCGGCAACGAGCTCAACGACAAGATCATCGAGGTTCAGGTTGCCGATACGGGTGCAGGCCTGCCGATGCTCGACATTCCCGGGATGCCGGGCGCGTCCGTCGGCGCCGTCAATCTCGGCGACATCTTCGGCAAGATGATGGGCGGGCGCACGAAGCCACGGCGCGTCACCGTCAAGGACAGCCACAAGGTCCTGATCCAAGAAGAGAGCGACAAGCTGATCGACAACGAGCAGATCACGAGCGAAGCGATCCGCGCCGTGGAAGAGAACGGCATCGTGTTCCTGGACGAGATCGACAAGATCTGCTCGCGCGGCGAGACAGGGCGCTCGGGCGCCGAAGTGTCGCGCGAGGGGGTGCAGCGCGATCTCCTGCCGCTGATCGAGGGCACCAGCGTCTCGACCAAGTACGGGCCGGTGAAGACCGATCACGTGCTGTTCATCGCGTCGGGCGCGTTCCACGTGGCGAAGCCTGCGGATCTGCTGCCCGAGCTGCAGGGGCGCCTGCCGATCCGCGTCGAGCTCAAGGCGCTGACGCGCGAGGACTTCCGGCGCATCCTGACGGAACCGGAAGCGAGCCTCATCAAGCAGTACACGGCGCTGATGGCGACCGAGGGCCTGACGCTCAACTTCTCCGAGGACGCGATCGAAGCGCTGGCGGATACAGCCGTGCTGGTCAACGCTACCGTCGAGAACATCGGCGCTCGGCGGTTGCAGACGGTGATGGAGCGCGTGCTCGACGAGATCTCGTTCGAGGCTTCCGACCGCCACGGCGATACGGTCACTATCGACGCCGGCTACGTCACGAGCCGGGTCGGCGAGCTGGCGAAGAACGCGGATCTCTCCAAGTTCATCCTCTGACGACCATTTCGCCTGCAGAGTTTCAGGAGCGCACCAAATGGTGCGCGCTTCGGCGTGCGCGCGCTTTGAAGCGGGTAAAACATCCCGAATACGCGGCGAAATCATCCCGCGAGGAATGTTCGAAACGTCTTGCTCGCGTCCGACGACTGATTAAAAGTAACGATATAATAAAACATACCGGAGGAGCGCGGGATGGCTCGAATTTTCCGCGGCACGGCGCTCGGCGCGGCCGTCGTCTCGATCGTGCTGGCGCTGCATGCCGGCGCTGAAGCCGAGGACGCCAAGATCGCTTCCGTGCTGACCATCTCGGAGCACGATGCGGATGTCTGGTCGGCCACCTACAGCGTCGACGGCGGCCGCATCCTGACCGCCTCTGCCGACCGGACAGCGCGCGTGTGGGACGCGAGGACGGGCAAGGAGCTGCTCCGCCTCTCGGGCCATACCGAAGCCGTGCGCCACGCAACCTACAATGCCGATTCAACGCTGATCGCCACGGGCTCGCGCGACGGCACGGCGCGGCTCTGGCACGCGGCGAGCGGCAAAGAGATCGCCGTGCTCGGCGGTCACGAGCTCATGGTCGAGCACGTGGAGTTCAGCCCGGATGGGACGCGCCTCGTCACCATACCGCACGACAAGACCGCGAAGCTCTGGGACGGCAAGACCGGCGCACCGATCGCGGATCTCGTCGGGCACGAAGCCTACATGACGTGGGGTGCATTCAGCGCGGATTCGAGCCTTCTGCTGACGGCGGCGAGCGACGAGACCGCACGCGTCTGGGACGGAAAAACTGGCGCGCCGCTGGCAACGCTTACCGGCCACACCGGCATGGTGAGCTTTGCCGCTTTCAGTCCCGATGGGGCACGGATCATCACCGGCTCCACCGATAAGACGGCCAAGATCTGGGACGCAAAGAGCGGCGAGCTCCTGCGCACCATCGATACCGGCCACAAGCGCGCGGTGCTGCGCGTCGCGTTCAGCCCGGATGGGACGCGCGTCATCACCGGCGCCGCCGACAAGCTCGCGAAAATCTGGGACAGCAAAACCGGCGAGCTTCTGTTGACGCTCGACAGCGGGCACAAGCGCATCCTCTCGGTTGTGCAGTTCAGCCGCGATGGGCGGCTGGTTCTGACCGCCGCGCACGACAAGACCGCGCGCGTGTGGGACGCGGCGACGGGCGCGCCGCTCGGCGTGCTGGCGGAGCATACGAAGGAGGTCGACACTGCCGAGATCAGCCCGGACGGCACGCATGTGCTGACGAGCTCGTTCGATGGGCTGATCAAGGTGTGGCCGGTGCCGACCGGAGCCCAGGCGGAGAAGTAAACCCGCGATTTGCGCGGGCGACACCGCGCGCGCGAGCCGTTATCATCGGTATGCGGCGCGTCGGGGCCCCGCGCGTTTCAACGTGGATCTTTCATGAGAGCTGTTATCGTTCTCGTCGCCGGGCTCCTCGGCACCGTTGCAGGATGGGTTATTGCTGCGTGCGCCACGATCGCATTCGGCGGCGCTTTCGGGCTGACGGAGTTCGAGGGCGAGCGGAGCATGACGGCGGTGTTCGGCATCGGCCCCGTCGGTGGGCTTGTCGGTCTCATCGCGGGCCTTTGGCTGGCGCTGCGCTGGAGCAAGCGTTAAGCACGGAGCGCTAGCCAGTGCGGCGCTTGCCGCTCGCGACGGACAGAGCGTTTGTTTTGGCCACGGCCTCGAGCGTATCGGCAATCTCGGCCGCGACCCAGGCATGAAACGCTGCCATGGCGCGCGTTTCCTTGCGTTCCGCGCCGCGCACGAGAAAGTAGCCATAGCTTTCGACCGCAATTCCGAACGGCCGCACGAGACGACCGCCGACCAGCGCGTCTCCTGCAATCACCTCGTCGGCGAGCGCAAAGCCCTGGCAAGCCTCGGCGGCGGGAATGGTGAGGTGGAGGCCGAGCGTCGGCCCCTCGGGCGATACGCGATCGGCAACGCGGGCGGCGGTCAGCCATTCATCCCAGTAGCGGCGCGACTCTTCCTGCAAGAGGAGGCCCGGCGGCAGCTCCGCCGGCGTTCGGATTCTCTTGGTCTCAAGCAGCGCCGGGCTCGCGACCGGCGTCAGATGTGTTCCGGTCAAAAGATCGGCGGTGACGCCCGGCCAGCCGCCGCGGCCGTAGCGGATGCCGACGTCTGCCTCGTCGCGTGCGAAGTCGACTAAGCGGCTCGTCGAGTCCAGGACAAGATCGACGTCGGGATTGGCGGCGGTGAAGCGGCCGAGCCTCGGCACCAACCACAGCGCAGCCAGAGACGGCTCGACGCTGACCGCGAGCTTCTGGCGCCGGCGGCGACGCCGCCCCGACACGCTCTCCGTCGCCTGTGCGATGACGTCGAAGCCACGCGTCAGCTCTGAGGCGTAACCGCGGCCGCGCTCCGTCAGCTCGACGCCGCGGCCCGTGCGTACGAATAGCTTGCCGCCGAGCCAGCCTTCAAGCTCGCGAATGTGGCGGCTGATGGCGGCATGGGTGACGTTCAGCTCGCGCGCAGCAGCCGTGAAGCTTTCGTGACGCGCGGCAGCTTCGAACGCCTTTAAGGCATTGAGCGGAGGGAGGTTACGAGCCATGGGATATGTAACAAAATCTTACACCTTATGTAAAGCAAAGGCGTTTGTGCCGCTGCTCCGCACGGCGCACTGTCGGCTCAACACACGAGCTGATGGAGAGCGTCATGCTGTTCGCAATCGAGAGCTTGGTCCGCTTCTTCGAGGAGTTGCTTGTCACCACCCGCCTCAAGGAGCCCGACCCGCCACCGTGGTACGCTGCCAATGATAACGGTGAGATGGACGCAGAAGATCACCGCTGGGCGGCTTACCGCTGACAAGTTAGGGGGCGGGTTTGAGCTGGATCTACCTTATGATTGCAGGCGTCATCGAGGTCGCCTTCACCACCGCCATCCGCTACACGGACGGCTTCACGAAACTAGGACCGACCTTGCTCGTTCTGGCTCTGGCCGGCGTCAGCTTCTTCTGCGTTGCGAAGTCCACGGCAACGATCCCGCTCGGCACGGCCTACGCGGTCTGGGGTGGGCTCGGCGCAGTCGGCACTGTCGTGACCGGCATCCTCTACTTCGACGAGCCAGTCACGGTGGCGCGTCTCGCGTTTCTCGCCCTGTTGATTGCGTCACTCGCCGGGCTGAAGCTCGTCACCGACTGAGGCGCGGGCAGCGTGCGGCGTGTGCGTGCTCATCCCCAGCCGGGATGGGTGCGCCACACGCTTTGCACATAAAGTGCGAGCCGGGCTTTACGCCGTGCTCCAGCGCCACACGCTCGTCGAAGACGAAGCATTCGCCCTGCCACAGGCTTTCCTCCGGCGCGACCGTCTCGAGGTATTTCAGGATGCCGCCTTCGAGGTGGTAGACCTCCGGAAAGCCTTGCGACAGCATGAAGGCCGAGGCCTTCTCGCAGCGGATGCCGCCCGTGCAGAACATGGCGACGCGCTTGTGCTTTGCGGGATCAAGATTGCGCGCGACGAAGTCCGGGAACTCGCCGAAGGTGCGCGTCTCGGGGTCGATCGCGCCAGGGAACGTCCCGATACCGACCTCGTAGGCGTTGCGGGTGTCGACGACGAGGACGTCGGGATCTGCGATCAGAGCGTTCCAATCGGCCGGCTTGACGTAGGTGCCAACGCGCTCAGACGGATCTGCCTCGGGCCGGCGCAGAGTGACGATCTCGCGCTTGAGCCTCACCTTGAGACGTCCGAACGGCATCTCATCCGTGTAGGATTCCTTGCTCGTCAGATCGGCGAACCGCGCGTCGGCGCGAAGCCAGGCAAGGACGTTGCGCACGCCCGCGTCGGGGCCGGCGATGGTCGCGTTGATGCCTTCCGGCGCGATGAGGATCGTGCCCTTGATCTCCTGCTCGCGCGCGACTGCAAGCAGGCTTTCCCGCAGGACGGCGGGCTCCGCGACGGCCGCAAACTTATAGAATGTCGAGACTGTGACGGGCATCGCCGACTTATAGTCCTGAAAGCTTATCGACCGCGCGCTTCATGCCATCGAAGATGCCGGGCTCGCTCATGGCATGGCCGGCTGCGGGTGCGATCTCGAGGCGTGCGCCGGGCCAGCGCCTGGCGAGCTCATAGGCCGCACGCGGCGGACACAAGAGATCGTAACGACCCTGCACGATCACGCCGGGAATTGAACCCAGCCGGCTTGCGCCGTCAAGAAGGGCATTCGGCGCAAGGAAAAAGCTGTTTGCGATGTAGTGCGCCTCGAGGATCGGCGTCGTCGGCACGCGCCCGTGCGCGGGCAGGCCGTTGGGCAGCGTCTCCGTCGCCGGCGCAAATTCCGACAGCGTACGCTCGAACTGGAACCACGCGCGCGCCGCGGCGTCACGGGCCTCGGTGTCTGCTCCGGTGAGGCGGGCAACGTACGCGCGCAGCGGGTCGACGCGCTCTTCCTCCGGCAGCGCCGTGACGAAGCTTTCGTAGAGATCGGGGCGCAACTCGGCAGGCCCACGGCGAAACGCCCAATCGACCTCATCGTCGGTGCCGAGGAACACAGCGCGCAACACGAGCCCCGACACTCGCTCCGGATGAGCTTCTGCATACGCGAGCGCCAGCGTCGAGCCCCACGAGCCACCGACGATCAGCATCCGATCGAAGCCCATGTGCTCGCGGATGCGCTCGATGTCGGCCACGAGATGTTGCGTGGTGTTGGCATGCGTCGACAGATAGGGATGGCTGCGGCCGGCGCCGCGCTGATCGAACAGCACAGCGTGGAAACGGTCGGGCTCGAATAGCAGTCGGTGATGGTGCTGCGAGCCGCTGCCAGGTCCGCCGTGCAGAAAGAGTGCCGGGATGCCGCCGCGCGCGCCAACCTCCTCGACATAAAGCCAGTGTCCGTCGCCGACGGCGAGCATGATGGCATCGAAGGGGCGCGGCGGCTCGCGCTTGGCAGCATGCGAAGACATTGGTGGAAAATCCAATTCAGAACTGGCACCGTGCGGCAGCGAGCCCGCGCATTCAAGTGCTTAATTTTCGGGCATCAACAGCGCGGAACGCACGCGCTGCCTTCGGCGTTATTTTTCGTATACGGAGGCGATTTCATGCTCATCAATTACGGCTTCGACATTTCCATCACCGCTGCTCAATCCACGCCGCTCATTACGCTTCTCGACATCCGCGCCGAACGACGCGGTGACATCACCGGCGAAGGCCCATTCGTCACCACACCCGAGGTGGCGGTTTCAAAGTACCGCGACCAGTTCGGAAATATCTGCCGGCGCCTGGTGGCGCCCGCGGGTGAGTTCCGTCTGACGCTCAGCGGGACGATCCGCGACTCGGGCAAGTCCGACCTTGTCGATGAAAGTCTCGCCGAGATTCCGATTCCAGAATTGCCAGACGACGTTCTCGTCTACCTGCTCGGCAGCCGTTATTGCGAAACCGATAGGCTCAGCGAACTGGCCTGGGACCGGTTCGGATCTTTGCCGCCAGGCTGGACGCGCGTGCAGACAATTGTCGATTTCGTGCACGATCATCTGACGTTCGGCTACCAGCACGCACGGGCGACGCGTACGGCTGCCGACGCGTTCTACGAGCGCGTCGGCGTTTGCCGCGACTTCGCGCATCTCACCATCGCGCTTTGCCGCTGTCTCAACATCCCGGCCCGATACGTAAACGGCTACCTTGGCGATATCGGCGTGCCGCCGGATCCGGCGGCGATGGATTTCAGCGCCTGGTGCGAGGTCTACCTGGGCGGCCGCTGGTGCACGTTCGATGCCCGCCATAACAGGCCGCGCATCGGACGCATCGCTGTCGCGCATGGCCGCGACGCGACCGACGTGCCGCTGATCCATAGCTTCGGCCCGCATCTCCTGAAGTCGTTCAAGGTCTGGACGGACGAGGTCACCGACGCGGGCGCGCAATCGGCACGGCCGGCGGCTTAGCTTCTGCATCGAGACCGGGTCTGCGCCCCAATGCGAGCGCGACGCCCGCATCAGGGCCAATTGTTTCAGAACATCGCAGGGTGCACCTTGTCCGGCGGCACATGTCCGTCGAGGAAGGCCTTGATGTTGATGATCACCTTCTCGCCCATGTCGATGCGCCCTTCGATGGTGGCGCTGCTCATGTGCGGAAGTGCGACCACGCGCTCGGACGCAAGCAGCTTCGGGTTGATCGCCGGCTCGTGCTCAAAGACGTCGAGACCCGCGCCAGCGATGGAGCCGGCCTCGATCAGGCGGGCCAGCTCGTTCTCGTCAATCACCTCGCCGCGCGCGGTGTTCACGATGTAGGCCGAGGGCTTCAGGAGCTTCAGCCGCCGCGCCGAGATCAGATGGTAGGTCGCCGGCGTATGCGGACAGTTTATGGAGACGATGTCCATGCGCGAGAGCATCTGGTCGAGGCTCTCCCAGTAGGTGGCCTCCAGCTCCTCCTCTATATCCACGGTAACGCGCTTGCGGTTGTGATAGTGGATCTGCAGGCCGAACGCCTTGGCGCGCTGCGCCACCGCCTGGCCGATGCGGCCCATGCCGACAATTCCGAGTCGCCTTCCGAAGATGCGATGGCCGAGCATCCAGGTCGGTGACCACCCGGCCCATTTGCTCTTTGGGTCCTTGAGGTAAGCGGCACCCTCGGCAACGCGACGCGGCACTGCGAGAATCAGCGCCATGGTCATGTCGGCGGTGTCCTCGGTCAGCACCCCTGGCGTGTTGGTGACCGTGATGGCGCGGTTGCGTGCGGTGTCGAGATCGATGTTGTCGACGCCGGTCCCGAAGTTGGCGATCAGCCGCAGTTGCGGTCCCGCCTGCGAAATGACGGCACGGTCGATGCGATCGGTCACGGTGGGTACGAGAACGTCGGCACTTCTGACAGCGTCTGCGAGCTGCGCCTGCGTCAGGGGCGTGTCGTCGGTGTTGAGCCTCGCATCGAAGAGCTCGCGCATGCGGGTTTCGACCACATCCGGCAGCTTGCGCGTGACGATGACGACTGGCTTCTTCGGGGGGTTGGGCATATCTCTTCCACAGGCGGGATCCACGGTCTCGGGGCAGTGTCTAACAGAAGGTCATGCCCGTGACAAAGTGATGGATTGTGTGGCGGCGGGAGAAATACGGGGCAGGCTTTGCGGGGAACTTGGATGCGATTGAATTGCCGGGGTTTGGTGGCTGGAACGGCGCTTGCCGTGCTTGCAGTTTGGGCCGGAACGGCGCTGGCCGGCGGCGCAGAGCAGCAGGCGCCTCCCGCCTCGTCGCCGGCTGCATCCTCGAGTGGGCTTCCGCTGCCGCGGTTTGTCAGCCTCAAGGCCGACCGAGTGAACCTGCGCGCGGGGCCCGGCACCGACTATCCGACGTCCTGGGTCTATCGGCGCGCGGGCCTGCCGGTGGAGGTCATCAGCGAATACGAGACCTGGCGGCAAGTGCGCGATGCGGAGGGCGCGACCGGCTGGGTGCTGCAGTCGCTGCTTTCCGGGCGACGAACGGCGCTCGTCACGCCGTGGGACCTCAAAGCAGGCCAGTCCGCGCCGCAGGTGGAGGTGCGCAACAGCGACAGCGAGCGCTCCCGCACGGTCGCCGTAGTGGAAGCGGGCGTCATCGCCAACATCCATTCCTGCGATGGGCGCTGGTGTCGCATCACGATCGACCGCTTCCGCGGATACATGCCGCAAAAGCAGCTCTGGGGAGTCTACGAAAACGAGGTCGTCAAATAGGGAACGATGGGCAAATTGCCCTTATTTTCCCTTTGGGACTAGGCGCACGACGACGTCGATGTGGCTTACGCGCATGCCCTCTGGCGGCTCGGGTACGCCGGCGACCCGGATCGAATCGCCTGGGATATCCATCAGCTCGCCTTCGGATTCGATAAAGAAGTGGCTGTGATTCGAGGTGTTGGTGTCGAAGTAGGCCTTGCCGCCGTCGATCGCGAGCTCCCTCAGAAGCCCGGCGCCGGTGAACTGGTGCAACGTATTGTAAACCGTAGCGAGTGACACCTGCTCGCCGGCCATCAAGGCCTCGGCGTGCAGAATCTCGGCCGAGACGTGCCGGTCCTCGCCGCCGAACAGGAGCATCCCGAGTGCCACGCGCTGGCGTGTCGGGCGCAGCCCCGCGTCACGAAGACGATTGGCGATTGCAGACGGCAGCCCGCCGGCCAATGTGTCCTCGGTGGTCAGAAGGTCGTCGGAAACGTCTTCGCTCATTCTCGATCGCAACCCGAAAGGCTCTCTGCCCAGGCCGTGGCGCAGGCAGTCGATACCGAATTATCCAACTGCCTCAGTATAGAAGCACCGCCCCCGCGCCGCAACCCGCTGCCAAGCCGCTGTTAACGGCAGAAATTCCGCCCGAACGCCCCTTCGCTCGCGCACTCCAGGGCGCTCTGTTCATCGGACAATACGTCACCTTTTCCAAGCCGCGACTTGACGGTGCTGCCGATTATAGTTTGAACGGCAGCCGGATGTGCTAGGACAACGCGGCTTGCGTGCGTTGGCGAGCATCATCCCTCGGAAGGACGGCCGGGCTTGTTCCCCACGGGTATCCGGCGGGTCGGGGCAAGGCGCCTCCGGGCGCCGGGGGACGGACACTGACACAAGGACAATGCTGATCGATGGCCGAGCGCCGTTCTAGCTACGATTACGAGGACTTGCTGGCCTGCGGACGCGGAGAGCTGTTCGGACCCGGCAACGCCCAGTTGCCGCTCCCTCCCATGTTGATGTTCGACCGCATCGCGCATATTTCCGATACCGAAGGGGCCCACGAGAAGGGTCAGGTCGTGGCCGAGCTGGCAGTGGCCGGGAACCCGCAGGTGGATTGGTTCTTCAAGTGCCATTTCCACGGCGATCCGGTGATGCCGGGGTGCCTGGGGCTCGACGCCCTCTGGCAGCTCACGGGCTTCTTCCTCGGCTGGCTCGGCGCCCCCGGACGGGGCCGGGCGCTCGGCGTGGGAGAGGTCAAGTTCACCGGCATGGTCCTGCCTTCGGTCAAGAAGGTCGAGTATGTGGTGGATCTCAAGCGCGTGATTCTGCGGCGGCTGAAGCTCGCCATCGCGGACGGCACGCTGAAGGCGGACGGCGAGGTGATCTACACCGCGACCGATCTGCGCGTCGGTCTATTCGAGGCGGGGGAGGCCCCTGCCGCCGGATAAGCCATAGCGGGATAAGATGGCGTTCTGGATGACGGCAGGCGGGCGAAGAAGGGGTTGTCGATGAGACGTGTGGTCGTCACCGGCATGGGTATCGTGTCCTCGATCGGGAACACGACCCAAGAGGTGCTCGCCTCCCTCAGAGAGGGCAAGTCCGGCATCGTGCGTGCCGAGAAATACGCCGAGCTCGGCTTCCGTTGCCAGGTGCACGGCGATCCGCAGCTCGACTGGGAATCCCAGGTTCCGCGCAAGCCCAAACGCTTCATGGAAGCGGGCGTCGGCTGGAACTACATCGCCATGGATCAGGCCATCCGCGATGCCGGTCTCGAAACAGGCGACGTCGTCAACGAGCGCACCGGCATCGTCATGGGCTCCGGCGGCCCCTCGACGCGCGCCATCGTCTGGTCGGCCGACACTGCGCGCGAGAAGGATCCGAAGAAGGTCGGGCCGTTCGAGGTCCCGAAGGGCATGTGCTCAGGCCCGTCCGCCGTGCTTGCCACCAGCTTCCAGATCAAGGGCGTCAACTATTCGATCTCGTCGGCCTGCTCCACGTCGGCGCACTGCATTGGCAATGCCGCCGAGCTGATCCAGTGGGGCAAGCAGGACGTCATGTTCGCTGGCGGTTGCGAGGAGCTGGACTGGACGCTGTCCGTCCTTTTCGACGCCATGGGCGCCATGTCCACCCACTTCAACGACACCCCCGCCGTCGCCAGCCGCGCCTATGACAAGAATCGCGACGGCTTCGTGATCGCGGGCGGCGCGGGCGTTCTCGTCCTCGAGGAGCTGGAGCACGCCAAGGCGCGCGGGGCCAAGATCTATGCCGAGGTCACGGGCTACGGTGCCACTTCCGACGGCTTCGACATGGTCGCACCGTCGGGCGAGGGCGCAGCGCGCTGCATGAAGCTCGCCATGAAGGGCCTGAACGGCCGTCCGATCGAGAAGGTTGACTACATCAATCCGCACGCGACGGCGACGCCGGTCGGCGACCAGAAGGAGATCGAGGCCATCCGCGAGGTGTTCGCGGGCCGCGAAATCCCCAAAATTTCTGCCACCAAGTCCCTCACGGGACATTCGCTGGGCGCGATTGGCGTGCAAGAAAGCATCTTCTCGCTATTGATGATGAACAACGGATTCATCTGCGAGAGTGCTAATATTAAGGAATTGGATCCGGCGTTCGAAGACATGCCGATCGTCCGCAATCGTATCGACAACGCCGAGCTTAACTGTGTCATGTCGAACAGTTTCGGTTTCGGTGGAACAAATGCCACTCTTATTTTTAACCGATACGATGGCTGAGGTGCTGCAAGTTGCCGGCTGGTGAGGCACCCGCCTCACGGAGACGGCTTGGCATGAAGGTTTATGAAAACGGACGCGGCTGGTTCGACACTGGCCGCAGATTTGGTGTGAGTGTGAGGTCGTCTATGGCCGAATTTGATGTCACCAACCCCGGCCCGCTGATGGCGGGCAAGCGCGGCCTGATCATGGGCGTCGCCAACGATCGCTCGATCGCCTGGGGTATCGCGCGCGCCCTGCACGGGCACGGCGCCAAGCTGGCGTTCAGCTATCAGGACGGCGCGTTCGGGCGCCGCGCTGTTCCGCTCGCGCAGTCAATCGGTGCCGAGATCATCGAGCCGTGCAATGTGCTCGACCTCAAGACCGTCGACAACGTCTTCGCGAAAGTGAAGGAGGTCTGGGGCAGTCTCGACTTCGTCGTACACGCGCTGGCCTTCTCGGATCCGCGCGAGCTTGCCGGCCGCTACGTGAACACGACGCGCGACAACTTCACCAACACAATGGTGATCTCCTGCTTCTCGTTCACCGAGATCGCGCAGCGCGCCATGGAGCTGATGCCGAACGGCGGCTCGCTTCTGACGCTGAGCTACGGCGGCGCGACGCGCTCGGTCCCGTCCTACAACGTGATGGGCGTTGCCAAGGCGGCGCTCGAAGCCTCCGTGCGCTACCTCGCCGCCGACCTCGGGTCGCAGAACATCCGCGTCAACGCGCTTTCAGCCGGCCCCATGCGCACGCTGTCCGGCGCCGGCGTGTCGGATGCGCGCGTCATCTTCAACTTCCAGAAAGAGCACGCGCCGTTGCGGCGTACGCCAAGCCTCAACGACGTCGGCGGGTCGGCACTCTATCTGCTGTCGGAACTCTCGGGCGCGGTGACGGGCGAAGTGCACTTCGTGGACTGCGGCTACAGCACCATCTCGATGCCGAGCCTCGATGCGCTCAAGACGGCGGACCAGGAAGCAACCGCCGCCGCTGCTGGGCGCTCGCCGCCCGAAGCCGCGGAATAGCAGCCAAACAGCCGCCGTATCGATCGAGACGAAAGCTCGCCGATTGACCTGGAAGGCGCCGACCGGCAAACAAGGCCGTCATGATTGGTGTCTTCGATTCCGGACTTGGGGGGCTCACGGTCCTTGCCGCGCTGACGCAGAGGTTTCCCGAGGTTTCGTTCGTCTACCTCGGAGACCATGCGAACGTGCCGTATGGCAACCGCCCTTCCGAGGAGATCATCGAGCTTACGCGCGCGTCCGTCGAGCGCCTTTTCGGGGTCGGGTGCAAGCTCGTTCTGCTCGGCTGCAACACGGCGACAGCGGTCGCCGCTCGGCGTTTGCAAACAAGCTGGCTTCCCGAGACGCCGTGGACGGCGCTAGGCCACAACGTCATCGGCATTGTCGCGCCAACGGTCGAAGCCGCGACGCAAACGCCTTGGGCCGTGACCACGCCGCAGTATCCGCAGAAATTCCTGACCGATCGCATCGCCGTGTTCGGCACCACGCGCACCATCGCCTCCAACGTCTATGCGGAGGAGATCCGCAAGCGCTGCCCGAAAGTCACCTTGGTGCAGCAGGTGTGCTCGGAGCTTGCCGGTGCCATCGAGCATGGCGCGGGCAAAGCCGAACTCGAACGCCTCGTGGAGACGGGCATTGCCGGCGCCATGGCTCAGGCCGGCGGCGAGCCGCCTCACCGCGCCATCCTGGGGTGCACGCATTTCCCCCTTGTCGAGCACCTGTTCCGGCGCCATCTGCCTCAAGCGACACGCATTCTTTCGCAGCCAGAGGTGGTCGCTGACAGTCTCGAGGACTAT
This sequence comes from Hyphomicrobium sp. CS1GBMeth3, assembly GCF_900117455.1. Taxonomy (NCBI): domain Bacteria; kingdom Pseudomonadati; phylum Pseudomonadota; class Alphaproteobacteria; order Hyphomicrobiales; family Hyphomicrobiaceae; genus Hyphomicrobium; species Hyphomicrobium sp. CS1GBMeth3. Next base: position 1,709,502 of record NZ_FPHO01000003.1, on the reverse strand, counting down.
CTGCAGCGGCATCCGCGTTACAAGGGTGAGACGGTCGAGACGCCGCGCCGGGTGCTGCTCACCACCGGCGATCCCGCTGAAGCGAGTGCGCGGGCGCGTGTGTTCGCGGGCGAAGGCCTCACCTTCGAGCGCCTTGAAGTTTGACGAATGCGTCACGCCTTCGATGTTGCCTCGGCCGCATCTTTCTTGCGAGTCTTGCACCGCAGGTGGCTGCCGATCTCCGGGCTTGCGACCTCGAGCCGATGGAAGTCCTCGCTGTGTAGCTTGAGAAGCCGGCATTTCGAGGCCGTCACGAATGAGCCCTGCATCTGCTCCAGCTCAAGCATTTCGGAGACGCCGAAAAAGTCCCCCTTGGCATAAATGCGGTCGCCCGATGCCAGATGGTGCACGACTTGCCCGGATGCGATGAAATACATGGCGCGTCCCGCCGCGCCCTCACTCTGGACCTCCAGGTTCGGTGGCAGATTGTGGGCATGGAGGAGCGGCATGATCTTCTCGACCGAGCGCGCGTCCAGCTCAGCAAACAGGGGGATGCGCGACATGAGTGACCAAGTGACGACGAAGTCGCGCCGCGCAAGCTCCTGCGCAAACCCGGCAGAGATGATCGCCACGGGCAACGCCAGGATGCAGAGCCCCGTGACCATGACGATCGAGCCGAACGTCTTGCCGAGCGACGTGATGGGCGCAACGTCGCCATAGCCTACCGTTGTCAGCGTGGCGATCGCCCACCATGCTGCATCGGGCACGCTTCCGAAGCTTTCGGGCTGAGCATGACCTTCTATGTAGTAGATGCCGGTCGAGGCAAACAGCACAACCGTGAGGAGGAGAAGTCCGGCACCGATCAGCGACCGCCGCTCGTTGACGAGCACTCGCAGCAACGTGTGCATCGCCGGCGAATAGCGCGAGAGCTTGAAGAAGCGCAGCAGCCTGAGAGCCCGAAGGACTCTGAGATCGATCGTGACCAGCATGGCGATATAGAATGGAAGGATCGCGGCCAGATCGATGAGAAGTGCGGGGCGCAATGCAAACTTTAGCCGAGCTTTCCAGGGGGGAAAGGACTTTAGGAACGGCACCTCGACGGCGGTCCACAGGCGCAGGGCGTATTCGACGGTGAAGATCGCTACCGACAGAACCTCGAAGGCGGTGAAATAGGAGCCGTACGCGGCCGATAGCGACGGCACTGTCTCGGCCACGAAGGCGGCGATGTTGAGCAGGATGAGACTGATGATGACGCTGTCGAAGACCCGACTCGCCCGGCTTCCACCATGGCCGAATTCGATGATCTCGAAGATCCGTGCGCGCCACGACGAGCTCCCGTGAAGGGCGCGCCGCACGGCGGCGAGGCCCGCGAGCGCTCGCAGGCGCATGGCCGGTCCATCCGGGGAGAACTCGCCGACTGGGATTCCGCGGTCGTGATCCATGTTGAGAAGACCCCCTCCCCATGCCACGGGTTGAAGTCTAGCCCCGCAACCCGATACTGTCTCGGCCCAGCTTAGCTCGGCAAGCGCGCTGCGGCCGCGCGGTCAACGGAGATAGGCGAGATGGCCGAAGCCACCCCGATTTGCGATTTCGGCTGGAAGGCACCGGATTTCCGGCTGCCGGCGACAGACGGCAAGACCTACACGCTCGACGAGCTCAAGGGGCCGAACGGCACGCTCGTCATGTTCATCTGCAATCACTGCCCCTACGTGCAGGCGGTGCTGGATCGCATCGTGCGTGACGCCGAGGACCTCGCGCGGCTCGGGGTGGCGACGGTCGCGATCTCCTCGAACGACGCGGCGACCTATCCGGAGGACAGCTTTCCGCGCATGAAGGAAGCGGCGGATGAGCACGGCTTCCCGTTCCCGTATCTCTATGACGAGAGCCAAGACGTCGCACGCCTCTATGGGGCGGTCTGCACGCCGGACTTCTTCGGCTTTAACCGTGATCTCGAGCTCCAGTACCGGGGCCGGATCGACGCCAGCGGCCGCAATCCAGCGCCGGCGGGGGTGCGGCGGGGCCCCTTCGAGGCCATGAAGGCGGTGGCCGAAACCGGCCGCGGGCCTCTAGAGCAGGTGCCGTCTCTGGGCTGCTCGATCAAATGGAAGGCCGCCTGAGGCCGAAGGCCCCTCCCAAGAGCCCAGCCAGCCGGCCAAATCCGTTGACCGCGGACGGCCCCCACCGCTATAGACGGGGCCACCGACCCCGGCCGGCTCGGGTCTTAACGGCTCAGACGTGACCGTCGGTCTCATCGTCAGCCCGCTCGGAACGCAGGTTTCGGGCGGTCAATGCATTTGAGCTTGCGCTTTCTCCGCGCGGCCGACCCGCCACCGACGCAGGGCAAGGCTTCGCAAAAGCGCAGACGCAATTGTCATCATTTCTGAGCAACGTCAGAAAGCGTGCCCGGCGCCGGGAAAGCTTTCGAACAGAAGGAAAGCCTCAATGGCCAACACCAAGTCGGCAAAGAAGGCGGCGCGTCAGACCGTGCGCCGTACGGAAGTCAACAAGAGCCGCCGCTCGGCGGTGAAGAGCAGCGTACGCAAGGTCGAAGAGGCGATCGCCTCGGGCGACAAGGCCGCCGCGACGGCCGCTCTCAAGGCTGCCGAGCCCTCGCTCGTTCGCACGGCGCAGAAGGGCGTCATGCATCCGCGCACTGCAAGCCGCAAGGTTTCGCGCCTCTCGCAGCGCGTGAAGGCGATGGCCTGACCACTTTCGCACAGACTCTTTTGCAAAACTGATTGTCAGCCGCGAGAGTGTGCTGTGTTCGCCACAGGGAAGGCCGCGCGACGGAGTCGCCGGCCTTCCTTTTTGCTTCTAAGTGACGGATTTTTGAGGCTGTCCGAACGGGTGCTCCGGACTCGGATTTTTCGGCTCTCGATCGCGAGTCGAGGCGGCAAACAAAAAAGCACCCCTTTGGGACGTGTCACAGGAACGCCGTAATTTAAAATTGCCATCACACGACCGTCGTCGAATTGGCTTTGGCCTCAACGAGTTTCCCCACTGCACCTGTGGAGAGGACTCAAGTTTTCCACGTTGCACGCACCGCTCATCCAGTGCCTCGCCAGCGCCTTCTCCACCCATCGCGACGCTTGCGAAGAGGTTACCGGTCCGTTAAAAGAGTCCTTGTCAGCGCGACGGGGCCCGAGGGCTGTAATGCCCAGTATATCCCCGCCCGAGACTCTGGGTTTTTGTTGCGTAGCGTCATCCTGGAATCTTCAGTTTTTCAGTTGAGCGTAAGTATCCCGTAGGATTTCACGGGATGCCGATGCGTAATGCTGGATCATTGCTGACTTTTTACTTTGGTTAACCGTTCCGACTTGGGAATTTTTCTGGTCGGGCCGGGTAAGTGGTCGAGGGTAAGGGTTTGTCCAACAGCGTCAAAATTGAAGATGTGCCTGTGGAAGAAACATGGGCCCGCCTTCAAGCTGACGCCGACGCCGTTCTGGTCGATGTGCGGACTCGAGCAGAGTGGACGTTCGTTGGACTGCCGGATCTCAGCACGCTGAACAAGCGTGTACAGGCCATCGAGTGGCAGGCTTTTCCAGACAATCGGGTTGACCCGGATTTTGTGGAAAAGTTGAGCGGGCTGCTCGAGGGGGCCGGCGTATCGAAGGACGCTGAGCTGTTCTTCATCTGCCGGTCAGGGGCGCGCAGCCGTGCGGCTGCCGCTGCAATGGCAGACGCCGGCTATACGCGCAGCCGCAACGTCGCGGATGGCTTCGAGGGCCCTCTCGATGCCACCCAAAAGCGAGGACAGGTCGCAGGCTGGAAAGCAGCCGGCCTGCCTTGGCGGCAAGGATAGAGCGTCTGAGGGACTGGCGCGGCTCGTTTGGGCGAACGAGCAACGCCATGGATCGTCTGCCTTGCGGAAGGCAGGCTTAGCAAGTGCGGGGTACAAAAAATGCAAGCCATTTCGAAAGCGGAGCTGTCTCTAACTGCACCCGGTCGCGCCGTGCACCGGGGGCCAAGCGAGGCTGTTGTTGCCGTCGCTCCTGCGGCCGAGAGCGCGGAAGGCAAGGGCGCGAAGGTGCGTGCATTGCTGCGTGCCCGGCTCGGCGAGGACATCTATACGAGCTGGTTCAAAGCACTCGAGTTCGAAAGCTTCGACGGCAAGACTGTGAAGGTCTCTGTCCCCGTCGTCTTCCTGCGCAAGTGGATCCAGTCTCACTACATGGACGAGCTACTTCGGTGCTGCAAGGCGGAGTTCAAGACGGCAGAGCTCGTCGACGTTACTTTGCGCCAGCCCGGCTCGCCCCCTGCGCGCACCGTCGCCCGCGAGGCCGAGGCTCAGAAGCTGGCGCGTGAGGCCTCGGAGCCGCGTGCTCTCGGACAGATCGAGCCCGTGCGCATGCCGGTGATCCGTCCGGTTGCGGGCCGCACCAGCGTCGACGGTTTCGAGGGCTCGCCGCTCGATCCGCATCATACGTTCGACAACTTCGTGGTCGGCGCGTCGAACCGCATGGCGCACGCCGGCGCCATTCAGGTTGCCGAGACCGTGCTCACCGATAGCCCGGCCTTTAATCCGCTATATCTCTATTCGTCCGTCGGCATGGGCAAGACGCATCTCCTGCAGGCCATCGCCTGGGAGGTGAAGCGTCGCGCCGAGAACGCGCAGGTGCTCTATCTCACGGCTGAGCGCTTCCGCTATCAGTTCGTCGAGGCGCTGCGCGCGCAGGACTCGCTCTCCTTCAAGGAGAAGTTCCGCTCGATCAACATGCTGCTCATCGACGATCTCGAGTTCATGCAGGGCGAGAAGACCGAGCAGGAATTCGATCACATCATCAACGCGTTACTCGATGGTGGCCGTCAGGTCGTGGTTGCCTCGGCCCGTCATCCGGCGCAGATCGAGCGCTTGAACGAGCGCATGCGCTCGCGTCTGCAGCGCGGCCTCGTCGCCGAGATCGGCAGCTTCGACTGCGAGTTGCGCTGCCGCGTACTCGATCAGCGGCTTGCTGAGAAGCGGGCGCAGGATCCGGGCTTCGAGCTGTCGCGCGAAGTCGTGGAAATCCTCGCGAGCCGTCTCACCGAAAGCGGGCGCGAGCTCGAAGGCGCGATCAACCGCCTCTACCTCACGTGGCAGCATATGCGGGCGCCGATCACGCCGGACATCGCCGAGACGGTGGTGCGTGACCTCTACCAGGGTGTCGAGCCGCGCCGGATCAAGATCGAGGACATCCTGCGCATCATCTCGCGCCATTTCGGCGTCTCGAAGGGAGATCTGCTGTCGCAGCGCCGTCATCGCTCGGTGGTGTGGCCGCGCCAGATCGGCATGTATCTCGCCAAGCAGCTCACGCACCGGTCGCTGCCCGAGATCGGGCGCCGCTTCGGAAATCGCGATCACACCACGGTTCTGCACGCCATCCGCAAGATTGAGGGCGTGATCGCCGATGATGCCAGCCTGCGCGACGAGATCGACGAGCTGAAGAAGCTTATTAGCCACTAATTCCAACAGGCTGATAAGCCACAGAGTTTGAGCAAGGAGCGTGGCGTTTCGAGGGAGATCGGCGCCACGTTCGAGCGGGGCGGGAGCGGCGTCTTCGGATACCGCTCCCGAAGTCTCATCGGGCCAGGACAGAAAAAGCACGGCTTTGGGGCGCAAACCCCTTAGAAGGGCCTGCGCCCCCTTGAAATCCAAGGCGTGATCGGGGCAAGTTGTGCTCGCACGCCATTGCTTTCATCCATGAAGAAGGCTGAGTTTCTGCACCCCTCTGCTGAGCGGAGGACCGACGGGCTACACTTCTCCCACCTTTGACCCCGCCCAGAGGCGGGATCGTCAACTTCGAGGCTACAGATGAGGCTTGTGATCGAACGCGGTGAACTTCTGAGGGCGCTCGGACATGTGGCAAGCGTCGTCGAACGCCGCACGACCATTCCGATTCTCTCCAACGTGCTGCTCAGGGCGTCCGGACAGGCGCTCGAGCTCAAGGCTACGGACCTTGAGCGCGAGGTCATCGAGGAGGTGCGGGCCGAGGTTGGGGCGCCTGGCGCCGTCACCGTGCCGGCCCACATTCTGCACGACATCGTTCGCAAGCTCCCGGAAGGCAGCCAGATCGATATCCGCCGCGACGCCGAGAAGGAGCGCCTGACGCTCGCCGCCGGGCAGGCCCGCTTCGCGCTGCAGACACTCGGGCCCGAAGATTTTCCGGATCTCAATGCCGGCGATCTCGGCACCTCGTTCGAGATCGCCGCCAAGGATCTCAAGCGGCTCATCGACAAGACGCGCTTTGCGATCTCGACCGAGGAGACACGCTACTACCTCAACGGCATCTATCTGCACATTGCCGAGACCGGAAAGGCACCGGTGCTGCGCGCTGTCGCCACCGACGGTCACCGGCTGGCGCAGGCCGAGCTGCCGCGTCCGCCGAGCGCGGAATCGATGCCGGGTGTCATCATCCCGCGCAAGACGGTGCACGAGTTGCAACGCCTGATCGAAGAGAGCGCCGAGACCGTCACGGTTGCTGTCTCTACTTCGAAGGTGCGCTTCGAGATCGGCTCGGTGACGCTGACGTCGAAGCTCATCGACGGCACTTTCCCCGACTACGGCCGCGTCATACCGCAGGGGAACGACAAGGAGCTGCGCGTTGCCAACGCCGACTTCATGAGCGCCGTCGATCGCGTCTCCACGATTGCCAGCGAGCGCGGCCGCGCGGTGAAGCTCAACCTCGCCAGCGACAAGCTCGTGCTCTCGGTCAACAACCCGGAAGGCGGCAGCGCGACAGAAGAGATTGGCGTCAACTATTCGTCGACGCCGCTCGAAATCGGCTTCAACGCGAAATATCTGCTCGATATCGCCGGCCAGCTCGAAGGGGACGAGGCGCGGTTCCTTCTTGCCGACCCCGGGTCGCCAACGATGATCCGCAGCGCCGAGGACGACAACGCGCTTTACGTGCTGATGCCAATGCGCGTCTAGGCGGCAGGCGCCGGCAGCGTCTCGCGTTCCCTCATCCGGAAGCGAAGTCAATGCGAAGCATGGCTCCGCCATGACCGATCGCTTCCGACCTCTCCCGAACGCGAGAGGTATGGCCAGACCGGGCCGCACCTTCCACCTCTCCCTTGCGGGAGAGACCGCGCAGGGCGCTGCCCGGATGAGGGGGCGCCACGTGTACCACCCGAAACAAAGAGGCACGGCATTTGGCCTCGGCCATCGACCAGGACACGCGCCCCACGCCACAGACCTCGCCCCGGCTCTGGGTCGAGCGACTGACGCTTGCGAACTTCCGCAGCTATCCATCGCTGGCGCTCGAGCTTTCAGCCGATCCCGTCGTGCTCACCGGCGCCAACGGCTCCGGCAAGACCAACGTGCTCGAAGCCGTCTCGCTGCTGGCGCCTGGGCAGGGGCTGCGCCAAGCGCCACTCCCTGACCTCGCGCATACCGGCAGCGATGGCGCCTGGTCGGTCTCGGCGCGGGTGCATACGGCCTTCGGCCCCGTGACCATCGGCACCGGGCAGGCTGCCTCCGATCGCGGCGGGGAGCGCGCCTCTGGCCGCCTCGTGCGTATCGACGGGGACGCGAAGTCCGGTTCGGGCACCCTTGGCGACTACGTAGAAATGGTCTGGGTGACGCCCGCCACCGACGGCCTCTTCACGGGCCCCGCGTCCGAGCGGCGGCGCTTTCTCGACCGGCTCATCGTGTGCTTCGATTCCGGGCACCGTACGCGGGCGGGCCGCTTCGAGCGCGCGATGGCGCAGCGCAACCGCCTGCTTTCGGACGGCGTGACGCGTGGTGCGCAGCTCGACGGGCTCGAAGTGGTCATGGCGGAGATGGGCGTGGCCGTGGCCGCGGCGCGCGCCGAGGCCGTCGCGGCGCTGCGCTCCGTCATCGAGGCACGCTGGGCCCGCGATCCCGAGAGCCCGTTTCCCTGGAGCGAGGTGCGCCTCGAGGGCGCCATCGACAATGATCTCGCCTCGCGCGCGGCCGTCGACGTCGAGGACGGCTATGCACGGCTCCTGGGCGGCGTGCGCGAACGCGACCGCGCCGCGGGCCGCGCGCTCGACGGGCCGCACCGTAGCGACCTCGCCGTGATGCACGGGCCCAAGGCAACGGCTGCGCGCCACGCCTCCACCGGCGAGCAGAAGGCGCTGCTCATGGGCCTTCTCCTGGCGCACGCTGAGCTGGTCGCGGCCCGACGCGACGGCCTGGCGCCGCTTATGCTACTCGACGAGGTGACGGCGCATCTCGATGCGGACCGACGCGCGGCGCTGTTCGACGAACTCGTACGCCTCGGAACGCAGGCGTGGATGACGGGTACCGACCGACAGTCGTTTTCCAGCCTCGTCGGACGGGCCCAATTCTGGCAAGTCGCAGGTGGCTCCGTGGTGCGTTCGGACTGAGCTTTTTCAGACCTCGTTCGGACTTGCCGACGCACCCCGCCAAATCGCTGATTTTTAATACAAAATAAGTACTGAGTGAGGGGCTTCAGGCGCGCTTTTTTGCCCCTTTCGGGATGCGCTTTGTGATAGACTCGCAATTAGTCAGGAGAACTGCAGAAACAGGGACCGAATGAGCGCTCAGCCCGCCAAGAAAACACCTGCGCCGGAAGACTACGGCGCCGACAGCATCAAGATGCTGAAGGGCCTGGAAGCCGTGCGCAAGCGCCCCGGCATGTACATCGGCGATACCGATGACGGCTCGGGTCTGCACCACATGATCTACGAGGTTGTCGACAACGCCATCGACGAGGTTCTGGCCGGCCACGCCACGTCGTGCGAGGTGACGCTGAACCCCGACGGCTCGTGCACCGTGCGCGACGACGGTCGCGGCATTCCGACCGGCATCAAGCAAGACGACGACCAAGATCCGAAGCGTTCGGCTGCCGAGATCGTGTTCACCGAGCTGCACGCGGGCGGCAAGTTCGACCAGAACTCGTACAAGGTGTCCGGCGGTCTGCACGGCGTTGGCGTGTCTGTCGTCAATGCACTCTCGACGTGGTTGCTCGCACGCATCTGGCGCGACGGAAAGGAACACGTGATCGAGTTCCGCGACGGCGTCGCTACGGCGCCGCTCAAGGTCGTCGGCGATGCCGACGGAAACCGCGGCACCGAGGTCAGCTTCCTGCCCAGCACCAACACTTTCACCAAGGTCGAGTTCGACTACGCCACGCTTGAGCATCGCTTACGCGAGCTAGCGTTTCTGAATTCGGGCGCCAAGGTCGTGCTGACGGACGCGCGCCACGCCGACATCAAGCGCGAGGAATTCCTGTACGAGGGCGGCACGTCCGCTTTCGTGCGCTTCCTCGACCGGTCCAAGCAGGCGCTCATCAGCGATCCAATCATGGTCCGTGCCGACAAGGACCGCGTCGGCGTCGAGGTGGCGCTGTGGTGGAACGACAGCTACCACGAGAACGTGCTCTGCTTCACGAACAACATTCCTCAGCGCGACGGCGGCACGCATCTCGCCGGCTTCCGCGCCGCGCTGACCCGCGTCATCAATAAGTACGCGACCGACAGCGGCATCGCGAAAAAGGAGAAGGTAGACCTCTCTGGTGAGGATGCACGCGAGGGCCTAACCTGCGTGCTCTCGGTCAAGGTGCCGGATCCCAAGTTCTCCAGCCAAACGAAGGACAAGCTGGTCTCGTCCGAGGTGAAGCCCGTGATCGAGAGCGTGGTCTCGGACGAGCTTGCGGCGTGGTTCGAGGAGCACCCCAAGGAAGCCAAGGCCATCGTCGGCAAGATCGTCGAGGCGGCGCTGGCGCGCGAAGCGGCGCGGCGTGCACGTGAGCTGACGCGGCGCAAGAGCGCCCTCGATGGCATGCGTTTGCCTGGTGGCCTCGCCGAATGCCAGGATCGCGATGCCGCCAACACCGAACTCTTCATCGTCGAGGGCGACTCGGCCGGCGGCTCGGCGAAGCAGGGCCGCAAGCGCGAGTATCAGGCCGTGCTGCCGATCCGAGGTAAGATTCTCAACGTCGAGCGAGCGCGCATCGACAAGATGCTTTCCTCCGAGCAGGTAACGAACATCATCGGTGCACTCGGCACCGGCATTCGCGACGACTTCGACCTTTCGAAGCTGCGGTATCACAAGATCATCGTGATGACGGACGCCGACGTCGACGGCGCGCACATTCGCACGCTGCTCTTGACGTTCTTCTATCGGCAGATGCCGGAGCTGGTGGAAAAGGGGCACGTCTACATCGCCCAGCCGCCGCTCTACAAAGTTCAGCGCGGCAAGAGCAGCACGTACCTCAAGGATCAGCGCGCGCTCGAGGACTATCTGATCGACTCCGGGCTCGAGGACACTGTGCTGGTCTCGGGTGGAGAAGAGCGGGCTGGACGTGACTTGCGCGATATCGTCGACCAGGCGCGCGGTATCGTCAGCCTGATCGACCAGCTGCATTCGCGCTATGCACGCCAGATCGTCGAGCAGGCGGCCATTGCCGGCGCTTTCGATCCGGCGCTCCTGGACTCATCGACCTCGGCAAATGCAGCGGCCGGGACAGTCGCTGCGCGGCTGAACGAGGTCGCGGAGGAAACGGAGAAGGGCTGGTCCGGCAGCTTCGGCAACGACGGCTTCCTGTTCCGTCGCGAGGTGCGCGGCGTGACGGAGGCGCACGCGCTCGATCGTGCGCTGCTCGCTTCGCTCGATGCGCGCCGGCTGAACGAGAAGCGCAAGCACCTTGCCGAGGTGTACAGTCTTGGCACGAAGCTGCGGCGCAAAGGTGAGACGCTGGTCATTCACGGGCCGCGCTCGCTGCTCGACGCGATCTACGAAGCGGGCCGCAAGGGCCTTTCGCTACAGCGCTACAAAGGCCTTGGCGAGATGAACCCCGACCAGCTCTGGGAAACGACGCTCGATCGCGATGCGCGCACGCTGCTGCAGGTCAAGATCGGCGACGTGTCCGAGGTGGACGAGATCTTTTCCAAGTTGATGGGCGACGTGGTCGAGCCGCGGCGCGAGTTCATCCAGGAGAACGCGCTGACAGTCGCCAACCTCGACGTGTAAACCTGACGTCGATACGATCTGACTGCTTCCGCCCATGGCCCGGCTGTCGCGCCGGCCATGGGCTTTTCTATGCCATGTAGTGAGCGATGACGGCGACGTAGAAGGCGATTGTCGCCAAGTAGCCTGCGACCAGCCAGTTGCGTCCTGCTGGCGTGATCAACTCCGCGCGTCGCTTCGCTTTGCCGGAGTGGACCAGTACCGGCGCCGTCAGCAGCAAGAGGACGGTGAGGACATACCATCCGAGGTAGACCGAGGCGCCGATCCCTATCATCAGCGCCAACATGTTGATGATGGCGACGAACTCGGGATCCGAGGCGGAGAGCGCTGAATCGAGTACGTGGCCGCCGTCGAGCGGCAGCACGGGCGCGAGGTTCAGACCGTTCAGCACCGCGCTCGCAAACGCCAGATGCAGAAAGAGCTGCTCACCTGTGGCATAGGCCGTGACGAGGAACGCGCCGGTGGAAAGCAGGCTCAGGCCGGGGCCCATCAAGGCAACGAAGCCGCGTTCGCCTTCGCTCCGGTGCGGGGCGGCGGCGACCGCGACGCCCCCGAGGAACGGGATGAAGTAGATCCCCTGCACAGGAAGCCCGACCCAGCGCATGGCGAGCGCGTGGCCCGCCTCGTGCACGATCAGCAAGAGCAATAGGATCGCGGCGAAGATCCAGTCGAACAGGTAGCCGAAGCTCGCGTAAGTCAGCGCTCCTGTGACGAGTGCGGCGCCTAGCCGGTTCCTTGCAGGCGGTGGCGCGCCGACCTTGGCTTCGCAGTAGTCGCGCAGCCGGCGGCTATTCTGGCGGGCTCCGAGCGGAATGAGAAAACGGCTGGCGAACGTTTCGTGGGTCAGCTCGTGCGCGGTGGTCATCACCGTGCCGTCGCCGTCTTCCTCGAGCGTGCAGACGACGAAATAATCGGTGCCGGGCGCGATGTTGGGCGCGCTGCCTTCCCGCAGCACCTCGATAACCTGGCCCACGGGCGGCCTGCTTTCGACCTCCCGGAAGGCCATCGGAAATTCGGTATCACCAACGCGAACGGTACCCTCGTAAATCTCGGTCGAGCCGGGGCGTAGCGCCGTCCTGATCTCGATGGGGACGAGACCTTCAAAGGTGATCGAGCTGGCGGAGGCGGCGCTCCAGACCACGTCGCGCGGGGCCCTGATCGCAATCGCGTTGACATAGCGCCGACGGCGGCGGCCAAGCAGCGCATCCACGAGGCCACGCGCAAAAAAGTAGAGGCTCAGGAGGAGATCGGCCAGGAAGGTCATCGGGAAAGGCTTATCGCTGGTCTCGGAGGCCGAAGCAACATGTCCCGGAAGGCGGCCTCATTCAGTTCCGGCAGGAACACTATTGGCTGCCGCGTGTCCCGACAGATCCCGGATCGTCGGGGTGCGTCCTGTCAACGGGTTGTCGGGATCCCAGGCGACACGCACGGTCTCGAAGCGGGGTTCTTTGGCATCGTAGAGCAGCAGCCGTCCGGCCAAGGTCTCGCCGACGCCTGTGATCTCCTTGATGACCTCCGTTGCCTGCAGCGTGCCAAGCACGCCGACCACCGAGCCCAGGACGCCAACCTCCGAGCAGTTGGGCACCGTCCCCGGAGGTGGCGCCTCGGGAAAAATGCAGCGATAGCTCGGGTACGGCATGCTGTCGCCGGCCGTTGCGTACGGCTTCAGCGTCGTCAGATAGCCGTCGAACGGGCCGACCGCGGCGTGGACCAGCGGGCGGCGGGCGAAATAGCAGGCGTCGGAGACGAGGTATCGCGTGGCGAAGTTGTCGGATCCATCGGCCACTACGTCGAAGCGGCCGATGATGTCTGCGGCGTTTTCCGCATCAAGGCGGATATTGAGCGGCTCGACCACGACGTGCGGGTTGAGGCGGGCAAGGGTTCGTTGTGCGCTCTCGACCTTCGGCACGCCGACCGTGTCCGTCGCGTGCACGATTTGCCGTTGCAGATTGTCGAGAGAGACCTCGTCATCGTCGATGACACCGATGGTGCCGACGCCTGCCGCGGCAAGGTAGAGCAGCACGGGGCTGCCGAGACCGCCCGCGCCGACGACAAGAACGCGCGCAGCCTTGAGCTTCGCCTGCCCTTGGCCGCCGATATCATGCAGCACGAGGTGGCGCTTGTAGCGCTGAATTTCCTCCGGCGTGAGTGCCATCGCTTTCGCTTTCGTGAACGGACGCCTGCGGCTCGCGGCGTCTCCGTGACCGGCTTGTTGCCGGGCGCCCCGATGCCGTTAGCCGGGATCCTTGCTGGTGGGCGTGGCGTCGGCGGCTTTGCCAGGCACGGCCGGGCTGATCGTGGGCGCGGACCAAGGCCCCTCGATCTTAAACGCTCCCAGGGCCTTGTTGGATGCCCCAGCGGCGGCTGGCGCCGGCGTGATCGAGAGTACGAGATCGACGGCGCCCTTGTCGATATCGACGCTTCCCGTGGCGGTGACCACGCGCTCGTCGACAGTCGCCTCCACTTTGTCGGTGGTGAGGGCGCCGTTGGCAGCCGTGAACCGCGCCGTCAGCGTGCTCACGGTCGTGGTGGCGGCACCGACGGCGCGCCAGCCGTCGGTCGGGGGCGCCGGTGCGGCAGCGGCTGCAGCCGGAAGCGCCTCGAGATTAAGCCCGACCCGGCCGCCCTCGCTCATGTCGAGTGCAATGGTTCCGGCCAGCGATTTCGCGATGTCGGCTTCGCTCGAGCCTGAGGCGCGGACGTCGAGGCGGATGTCGCCCAAGCCGTCCAGGGCAGCCGGCCCGAGCCGCGGCGCGGCGACGGTTGCCAGATCGATGTCATTGAGCTCGGTACGCAGCGTGTAAAGCGGTTCGGCCCCCGTGGAATCTATCGTGAACTGGCCTTCTCCGCGTCCGCCCTGCTCGAGCTCCAGCTCAACGATCTCGCCGTAGAGCTTGCCATTGCGCACCGAGATGCTCGCGGCGCCGCGCCCCAGGCGATCCGAGCCGCTGGTCACGGACGCGGCCGAGAGGCGGATATCAGCATCGAGATCGCGCAGGAAAGAAGGCGAGACGAGACCAGGAACACGCAGGCTCGAGACCCAGTCGGACGCCAATGCCAGGGCGTACGGGCGTGAGGGCGTGGCGTAGGGCGCGACGTCGAACGCCGAAAATGCCAGCGTGCCCTCGACGGACGGTCGCTCGGCGCCGAGCTTCATCATCAAGGCGCCCGTTGCGGCATTGCCGTCCAGCGTGAACTCGGCGTGCTCGAACGACGCCGAGCGTTCATCCAGGGTCAGGCGACCGCGTGCGCTGAAGGCGCCGAGGCCCGGCCCGCTAGGCCACGACAGGCCGACCCAGTCCGCAACCGAGCGTAAATCCGTGATCGACAGCTCGGCGCCGTCGGCCGTGAGCTGTGCCACGTCTCCCGAGGTGAGGCGGCCATTGAATGCCAGCGCGACGTGCTCGCCCTTTACCGCGGCACGAATCTGCGCCGGGGTGCCAGGAGCAACCGTCTGCGGATCCGGGACCGTGAGGTCGACGGTGAGCGGCTCGCCGCGAAACTCGATCTGCCCCTTCATATTCAGAAGGCCCCCGCGGGCAGGAGCGACCTCGACGTTCACGAGCGAAACCGTCTCCTGACCTCCGCTCGCCGTCTCGAAGACCAGCGTCGAGTCCAGGATCGTGAGGCTGCGGAATTTGAAGGCGGAAAGAGAAGCAGCGACGGGCCGGAGATCCTCGGACAAGGCGGGCGCATCCGCATGTGTGGTGGACGCCGCCGGCGAAGCAGAGGTTTCGGAGGCTGCAGACTGACCGCGGCGGTCCACGATCAGCCGGGCGCCATCGAGAACGAGATCCGCCGTGCCGCCCGTCATCAGTGCGTAGAGCCGTGCGCCGATGCGGTTCTCGCCCGCCGCGGGACCGACCAGCGCGACGGTTCCTTTTTCGAGGACAACAGAGGGGGTTTGGAACAACGCGATCGGCGCGGTGATGGCCAGCCTCTCGCGCGAGTCCGCACGCACCGTGGTGCCGGGAATGGGCTCACCCTTGCGCGCTCCGACCATGACGGGCGCCACCAAGGCTGCGCCGATCGCAGCGATCAATCCGATCGCCACAAGCAATGGGCGACGCCTATCAGCTTTGCCGGTCATCAGGCCGCTGTCCCGCACAAGAAGGCATTCAAAGCGTGAGAGTCACAGAGATCGGCCGCCCCCCTCAGAGATCGGCGCCTCATTTCTTACTGAACGCAATCCGGGTGCGCAATACACCATGACAGCTCAAACTTGCGATGGATCAATGGAATAGCTTGACACATCAAATACCTGCGGCCTCGCTCCCAAAATCGTAGTTCCTCAGCATCGTGAGGAGCGGGAGCGCAGAATGGCGCAACGCAATATGTGACCTCGTCACTCACGGTGATTAAGAGGCAGGATTTGGGCCAGATGAAGACGTGACGTGACAGGATGGGAGAACCGCTGGGTACGGTCCTCCCTCCCGACTTAGTCGAGCTTGAAGCGAACCTGTTCGGGCTCGTGGTCTGGCATGGTGAGCGACACAACGACGGTCGTGCCCTTGCCGGCGTTGAAGCCGCCCGAGCCCTTGAGTGCGTTCCCGCCGGCCGGGGCAAGCGCGACCTGCTCGGTCTTGCCGTCGGCGAGCACGGTGGCCGTTGCTTTGGCGCGACTTGTGTCCTCCGCATCGCCGTCCTCATGCGTGATGTAGAGCTCGAGCGTGCCGCCCTTGGCGACGAGCTCGAAATGATGGTGCTCCGTGTGCTCGACGATGCCACCGTGCTTCGCCGAGTGATCATGGCCCTTGCCATGGTCGTGGTCGTGCCCCTCGTCGGCGAAGGCAAATCCCGCACCGATGGCGAGCGCGGCAAGAGCGGCAACGAATGGTCTGATCATCAAAAAACTCCTTTGTGATCTGGGTTAGAAGGCTTCGGCGTGAACGGCAGTGGCCTGCTCGGCTTGCAACCGCTCCAGCGGCTTCCTGCCGAACAGCAGGAACAGGACCGGCGTCAGAAACGCGTCGAGCATGGTGGCTGTGAACAGGCCGCCGAAAATCGTGATCGCGACCGGATGCAGGATCTCCTTGCCCGGCTCGTCGGCGCCGATCATCAGCGGCAGAAGTGCGATGCCGGCGGCGAGCGCCGTCATCAAGACGGGCGTCAGGCGCTCGAGCGTGCCGCGGATCACCATCTCGCGGCCGAAGCGCTCGCCCTCGAACAGCGTGAGGTTGATGTAGTGGCTGATCTTCAGGATGCCGTTGCGGGTGGCAATGCCGGTCAGCGTGATGAAGCCGATGGCGCTCGCGACGGAGAACGGCTGGCCTGCGATCCATAGCGCTGCCACGCTGCCGATCAGCGCCAGCGGCACGTTGCCCATGATGATCAGGGCAAGCGCGGTCGAGCGATAGCGCGTGTAGAGCACGACAAAAATCAGCGCGAGCGAGACCAGCGAGAGCAGCGCGATGAGACGCGAGGCTTCCTCCTGCGCCTGGAACTGGCCTTCGAGGCGCGTGAAGTAGCCCTGCGGCAGCGGAGCGGAGGCGATCTCAGCACGGACGGCCTCGATGATGCGTGCCATGTCCGAGCCATCCGTGTTCGCGAGCACGGCGATGCGTCGGCGACTGTTCTCGCGCAGGATCTGGTTCGGACCGTCGGTTTCGGTGACGTCGGCTACGGCCCGCAGCGGGATGCGGCCGGCCGGGCTCTCGATCAGCATGTCGCCGAGCGCGCGCGTCGTGCGATCGGCATCCGACAGGCGCAGCACGACGTCGAAGCGCTTCTGCTGGTCGATGATCTCCGAGACGACGCGGCCGTTGGAGAGCGTCTCAAGCTGCTCGGTGATCGTGCTCGGGTTCAGCCCGTAGCGCTTCGCCCTCTCGTAATCGACGCGAACCTGCAGCTCGGGGATGCGCACCTGACGCTCGGTCTGCAGATCGACCATGCCGGGGATACGGCGCAGGCGCGTCTCGAGGTCGGCCGCGAGTGCACGCAACGTGTCGTAATCGTCGCCGTAGATCTTGAGCGCGATCTGCGCGCGCACGCCCGACAGCATGTGGTCGAGACGGTGGGCGATGGGCTGGCCGACGGTGATCGAAGTCGGCAACACCGAGAGGCGTCCGCGTATATCGGCGAGAACCTCCTCGCGGCTGCGTTCGGAGCGTTTCAAGTCCACGTCCAGCTCGCTCACGTGCACGCCCTCTGCGTGCTCGTCGAGTTCGGCGCGCCCGGTGCGGCGACCGACGGAATGCACCTCCGGCACGGCTGCTATGATCATCTCGGCCAAGCGGCCGATGCGGTCCGACTCGGCGAGACTTATGCCGGGCTCGAGCGATAAGCCGACGAGGACCGTGCCCTCGTTGAAGGCGGGCAGGAAGGCGCGCGGCAACATCGATCCGGCTACGACGGCCGCCAGCACGGCCGCAACCGGCATGCCGATGACGAAGGTGGGCCGCTCGAAGCACCATTCCAGGCCACTCTTTTGCCAGCGCTTCAATACGCGCTGAAGTGGACTTTCGTGCTCCGCAAGGCTCTTCATGCGCGGCAGCAGCCAATAGGAGAGTACCGGCGTCACGGTCATCGAAACCAAAAGGCTGGCCAGAATCGAAATAATGAAAGCGATGCCGAGCGGGGCAAACAGGCGGCCTTCGATGCCCGAGAGCGCGAACAGCGGCAGGAACACGAGCACGATGATCGCCGTCGCGTACAGGATGCCAGTGCGGACCTCGATCGAGGCGTCGCCGACGACCCCCTCGATCGAGCGCCGGTCGCGCCCGCCCGCGAGGCGGTGCAGCCCGAGACGGCGATAGATGTTCTCGACGTCGACCACGGCGTCATCGACCAGCGCACCGATGGCGATGGCCAATCCGCCGAGCGTCATGGTGTTGATCGAAAGCCCCATGAACTGGAACACGATGACCGTAGTCAACACCGAGAGCGGGATGGCGAGCAAAGAGATCAGCGTCGTCTGCCAGTTAAGCAAGAAGGCGAACAAGACGATGGCGACCACGATCAGCGCCTCGACCAGCACCCGCTTCACGTTGTCTATCGACGTCTCGATGAACGTCGCCTGGCGGAACTGGATGTCCGCAACACTCACGCCGTCCGGCATCACACGCTGCAACTCTGGCAATACGCGCTCGATCTCGCGCGTGATAGTGACGGTGTCGGCACCAGGCTGCTTCTGCACGCCGAGGATGACAGCCGGCTTGCCGTTGAAGCCCGCGTCGCCGCGCTTGGTGCGGGCCGCGAAATCGACGTCCGCGACCTGGCTCAGGGTGATCGCCTGACCGTTGCGATAGGTAACGACGAGATTTCTGAGGTCATCGATGCGCGTCGAGCGGCCGATGTTGCGTATCAGGTACTCGCGCGTCTTCTGGTCGACGAATCCGCCGCCGGTGTTGGCGCCAAATGACTTGATGGCCTGCTCGATGGCCTCGAAGCTGATGTCTAGCCCTGTCATACGGCGCGGATCGGGGACTACGCGGTATTGGCGAACCTCGCCGCCAATGGGGATGACCTGCGATACCCCGGGCACGGTCAGCAGTTGCGGACGCACGGTGAAGTCGGCGATCTCGCGCAACTGCATTGGATCGACGACGTCTGGCTTCTGGCTGGACATGGCGAGCAGCATGATCTCGCCCATGACGGATGAGATCGGTCCCATTTGCGGCGAGATGTTCGGCGGAAGCTGCTCGCGTACGAGTTGCAGGCGCTCGGCGACCTGCTGGCGCGCGCGGTAGATCTCGGCGGACCAGTCGAATTCCACGTAGACGATCGAGAGGCCAACGCCCGAAACCGAGCGCACGCGCGAGACTCCCGCCATGCCGTTCATGGCGGTCTCGATCGGGAAGGTGATCAGCTGCTCGACCTCTTCCGGCGCAAGCCCTTCCGCCTCGGTCATCAACGTCACGGTCGGTCGGTTGAGATCAGGAAACACGTCGACGGGCAGGCGGGCGAGCGTGATCAGGCCATAGATGCTGACCGCAATGGCGGCCACGAACACGAGGAGCCGGTTGGCAAGGCTGCCGCGAACAATTGCGTTGAACATGAGCTTTTCCTTTGCGTTGCATCGCGCGGACAACCACTGCTGGGCCATCCGGGCGCACGCTCTCCTCACCGCACCTGATTGATCAGGCCAGCCGCCTTGATGACGATGCGGTCGCCTTTTTCGAGGCCGGCCGTCACCACGACGCGTTCGCCATCGAGCGGCACGGTTCGCACCGTGCGCGGGGCGAAACGCTCTGGCGCCACCTTGACCCACACTTGCGACAGGCCGTTCGGGGCGCGCACGACGGCTCCATCGGAGACAATGATGCCCTCAACAGGGGCGCCATGGCGGACCAGGACCTTGATCGTGGCACCGATGCCAAGCGAAGCGTGTGGCTCGTCGACACGGAACAGGAGAGGGAGGGCCTGCTGGCGCAGGGCGGGCGCGCGACCCACAAAGGTCAATGGGATCTTGTGGCCCTCGGCGTCGACTGCGGTTGCTTCGGTAACGGCGTTCTCGTCATCCGTTCCCGGGATGCCGATGGCTTCGATCCAGATGCGTTTCGGATCGACAATCTCAAACAACGTGTCACGCGCCGAGACGACTTGCCCAGCGCGCACGGTTGCCAACGAGATGATGCCCGAAACGGGGGCCGTGAGCTCCATGCGCTCCGCGTTCTTCGGTTCGAGAACGCGCTTTTGGGCGCGCAAGCTTTCGATCTCCGTCTTGGTGTCGTCGATCTCGCGTTGGGGGATGTAATCGCCGGAAATGCGCGTGAGCCGTGCGAGTTTCTGCTCGGCGATGCGCAGCTTGCCTTCAACGTCGGCCGTGACCTGGGCCAGCGTGCCGCGCTCGTAAACCGGCATGGCTGGCGCCAGCCGGGCGAGAACATCTCCGGCTTTCACCTTCTGGCCAACAAAAGAGACGCCGTTCTTGCCGAGCTCGATCTGGCCGTCCATCGGTGCCTGTACGCGACCCTCGTGAGCCGGATCTGCGATGACGGTCCCCACAAGCTCCGTCGACGGTTGGGCCTTCTCGACGACGGCTGGCGCCGTGCGCACGTGCAGCAGGCGTTGCGTGGTTTTGGGCAGAAAGACTTCGCCGTTGGGCAGCTTGACCGGCGCAGTGCCGCCGGCTTGCGCCGGGGCCGCCGGCCTGCCGAGATCATGGTCTTCGTGGGCGCGCACGCGGTCGGGGAGGGCGGCTGCGGCCACCGCCGCGATCAGGACGATCTCTGCCGCGCTCTTGAACTTCCGCGACGGCGGCACGGCGGCAGGAGCACTTGTGTCGTCCGGCGAAAGGCGCACCGGGCGGAACGCGAAGCTCAGAAAGAAGCCGCCGAG
This sequence comes from Hyphomicrobium sp. CS1GBMeth3, assembly GCF_900117455.1. NCBI lineage: Bacteria > Pseudomonadati > Pseudomonadota > Alphaproteobacteria > Hyphomicrobiales > Hyphomicrobiaceae > Hyphomicrobium > Hyphomicrobium sp. CS1GBMeth3. Next base: position 1,689,308 of record NZ_FPHO01000003.1, on the reverse strand, counting down.
CCCGATGGTGAGCGCCAGCAGCCACAACTCCGGGCGCGTCGTCAGCGTCGACCACCAGGATGCGGAGCCGTGGTCATCCGACGCTTCAGCAGGGATCGCGATCACGCCTGCGAGCAGGTCCGGCACGCCGTCGGCCGTGACGACGAAGGTCAGCGCCTTGCTGCCGGGCTCATCCAGCCACTCGCCCTCGATCGCGTACACACCATTGCCGACCGCCTTTGCGGAGGCCTGGGGGACGCCTTCGCCCATCACTTCGACCGTCGCCCCGTCGACCGGCGCGTTCGTATCTTTGCGATCGAGATAGATGGTCAACGTGTGCCCGTCGGCTGTCGCGACGAGTTCTATGTCCGATCCTTCTGCGACGACCCTCGGCACTGTCGGTGCCGCGGTCGCGCTTGCTTCTCCATGCCCGCCATCTCCATGAGCGTGGCCGGGGCCGGCGAAGGCAGTGAAAAACATCAATATGAGTGCCGTAACGGCAGAACGGGTCATTTGGCGCCTCGGAATCCTTGAGGAGTCTCGAGCAACGCGACGGGTGGGAGATCGTTATTTTCGCCCGGCTACGCAGATCGCGAGAGCCAGAGGCAGCACATCACCGCGCCTATCGGTTGCCTGTCGCAATGCCTCGCGTCCGCTGCCGAATGCAGCCGATGGAAGGCATGGTCAGGCGATGGCGCGCGGCGGGCGGAAAAGAGGGGTTGCGAGCTGGCCAAGCGGAATGTGCGAGGCAGCGACCGGAACGGAGTCGTGCCGATGGGCCAGCTTCAAGGTGAGATCTGCGGCAGGCACTGCATAGGTGCAGCATCCATGCACGTGAAAGTGTGTACACAGGCCGCACTTCGAGGACGGGTCGTCGCCATCCTGCGTTGCATCGGCGACATCCGAACTATCGTCGACGTGATCATGATGACCCGCGTGGTCGTGGGCACCGTGATCGTGCAGGCCATGGGTACCGTGCTCATGCTTGTCGAAAGCCGCCAACGCGGAGCCATAGCCGTTCAGGCCGCCGGCCACGAGAACGGCGGCGACCATCAGGAAACTCAGGGCCTGGCGAGCCAAACGGCGCATAACAAACGAAAAACCCGAAGATTCGCAGTCGGTCAAGCCGACCTGCCGCTTTACTTGTATGCCTAAGATGTGGCGGCGTTGTGAAGTTCAGTCAAGCATCGCCACCAGGGCAGGGCTAAGAGTTTCGTTCAGATAGCGACCGTCGAAGCGCACGAAACGCGCCGCGAGGCGATGCTCTGCGGCGAAGGCCGGGCCTTCGTCGGGCCCCAAAAACGACGAGGGCCGTGGCGGCTGCGTCGGCCGTCATGCAGTCGTCCGCGGCTACGGTGAGGGAGACTAGGTCGCGCGTCACCGGTGCCCGGTGCGGATCCAGCGTGCGGGCGTAGCGGCGCTCGTCGCCTGATGTCGCGACCGACAATCCGGCCAGCGCCAGGATGGTGGGTTGCAGCGCGCCCGAAGCGCGCGGTCGATGGCGACGTTCAACGGCCCGGGTGGCTGGCAGCGATTAGCGGATGTTGAACTGGATCGGCATTGTGAACTCGCGCACGTCCGCCGCGGTCATGTTCGGCGGCGCCGGAATCGGGCTTGCGCGCGACAGCATCTCGAGTGCCTCGTCATCCAGAAGCGGGGAGCCTGAGCCATTCACCATGCGGGCGTTTTTCACGCGCCCTTTGCCGTCGACGGAGAAACTGACCATCACGACGCCCTGGATGCGGCGACTGCGGGCCTCACCCGGATAGCGCTTGTGCTTGCTCAAATGCAGGTTCAGGGCGCGCTGCCAGGAGAGCTCGGCTTGGTTGGGCTTGCGCGAATTCCCTTGGCGAGGCGCGGCGGGCTTCGGCCCTTTTTCAGCGGCCTCGATCGGCGGCGGCGCGGCGGCGACGGAGGCGACGGTCTGAGCCTGCACTTCCTCCTGCGGCTTCTTCTCTTCTTCCTCTTCCTTCTCCTCGACCGGCTTTATCTTCTCGAGAGCCACCTCGGGATCGGGCGCTTTTAGCGATTCCTCGACGGGAGGAAGAAGCTCTTCTGGTGTGATTTCCTTCACCTCCTCGGTGGGCGGTACGGGCACCGAGTCTTCGGAGAGCGGTCCGGGTGCCAAATTGATGCGTTCCTCGGCCGGCGCGATGGGCATCGGCGCCAGCTCGACCATCATCGCGCCTTCAGGGTCCTCTTCGAACTCCTCCGGCTCCCAGTTCCAAAGAGCTGCGGTCGCCCCGCCGACGTGCAGCGTCAGCACGAGCAGTCCGGCGCCGATCCAGCGGCGCCATCCGTGCCACGAGGACTGCAGCAGCTCGAAGGTGTTGCTCATGGACTGGTGGCAGCTCCTGATCCGGAGGGTGCGGGAGGTTGCGGCTGGCCCGGCTGCGCAGTGTTTGGCGTCGGAACCTCCTCGAGGCCCACGAGCGCGACCTTGAGATAGCCGGCCTGGCGTAAAAGGTTCATCACGACCATCAACTCGCCGTAGGGAACGGTCTTGTCGGCGCGCAGGAACACACGCTGCTGACGGTCAGATCCCGTGGTCGCGTCGAGTGCGCTCCCGAGCTGGCCGCGCGTGACGGTGTCGTTGCCGAACGCCAGCGTCATGTCCTGCTTGACGGTCAGGAACAGCGGCTTCTGCGGACGCTTCTGCGGTTTCGCGCTGGCGACCGGCAGATCGACCGGAACGTCGACAGTCGAGAGCGGGGCTGCGACCATGAAGATGATCAAGAGCACGAGCATCACGTCGATGAACGGCGTGACGTTGATCTCATGGTTCTCGGCGAGGTCATCGCCGTCTTCGAGACGTCCGGCCATGGGTCACCTCATTCCGCCGCGCGGGGCCGAGCGATCCTGAGACCGCGGTCGAGATCGCGGGACACCAACCGCATGACCTCAGCCGAAGCCTCAGCGATCATGGCCTTGTAGCCGCCGATCTGGCGCGCGAAGTGGTTGTAGATGATGACCGCCGGAATGGCGGCAACGAGGCCGATGGCCGTCGCAAGGAGTGCTTCGGCGATGCCCGGCGCGACGACGGCAAGGTTGGTCGTCTGCGTTTCCGCGATGCCGATGAAGCTGTTCATGATGCCCCAGACGGTGCCGAAGAGGCCGACGAACGGCGCCGTCGAGCCAATGGTGGCGAGCACGCCCGTGCCGCGGTTCATGTCACGGCCGGCCGCCGAGACGAGGCCATCGAGCCGCGAGGACACGCGCTCCTTGATGCCGTCCTTGTCGGATAGGTCTGCCGAAAGCGAGAGCTCGACCGCGGCGTGCTCGATCAATCCCAGGACAATGCCCTTCTGGCCCTGCAGGCGCTGAGCGGCCTCGGCAAGGCTCGACGCGGCATGGATGCTCGAGAAGGCGCGCGTGACGCGGCGCTTGGCCCACGACAGCTCGAGCGATTTCGCCAGCCACACAGTCCAGGTGACGACGGAGGCGAAGGCGAGGCCGATCATCACCGCCTTCACGACGATGTCGGCCTGCATGTACATGCCCCACGGCGACAAATCGTGCGGCAGCTGTGGACCTGCGGCGGGCTGGCCGGATGCGGGAGCTGCTTCAGTCGAAGCCGCCCCATCCTGGGCAACGTCGGCGTCAGTTGCCGCGGACGCTGCCGGCTCCGACGGCTGGCTCAAAACCGGGCTCGCGTCGGACGGCGCATCGGTTGGCTGAGCCGCGTCGGCCGCTGGTGCGGTCGGCGCGAAAGCGGGTGGTGAGCCCGGCTCCGTTTGCGCACTCGGCGGGGTTGGCGCAGCCTCGTTTGCGGCGGGCGTTTCAGAGGTCGACGGGGCCGGAGCCGGCTGCGATTGCGTCACATCCGACGGCGGCGGAACGGGCTCCTGCGCACGCGACGGCCCAACTACCGCCAGTATCGCCGCCAGAACAACGCCTGCCGAATGCGCTGTCCTGTAGCGAGCACCAGGAACTTTCGAAGAACAAAACATCATGATTCAAGGGTCCGCCGAGCTGATGACCGAGATTGCGAGGACATAAATTAAACTATACTAGCCCTGTCAATATTATGCCGCAAAAAAGCAACCCGGACCGCTCCTTGCGGCCTGTGCAAATCTGTCGCGTTCTGACTGCGATTGGGGGTCGGACTTGTGGTCGCGGCTGTGCGCCACCGTCCCCGCTGCTTCCGGAATATGCATTTACCGGAACGGCCCTGCCGTCGCAACGGACGCCCTGGCTTATGGTGAGCCTGTCTTTTAGGCAAAACGGGAATGTCTCCGGATTACTAACGATGCTCGCGCCACATTTTCCCCAGCAATCGCAGCATCGACATCTGGCATAAGACCTGCTTGATCTCAGGCGGTCTCTTCCAGCCGCGCAGATCCCACTGATCGGCCAGGCGCTCAATCAGCGGAGCCGGCATGAACGCCGATGCGCAGAACGACCCACTGGTTGAGCGGGTCGCCAGCCTCAACATCTGGTCTGGCCGCGTCGACCCTGAGCCGCTGCTCGGCGGCATCACGAACAAGAACTTTCTGGTGCACGACCAAGGCAGACGCTACGTCGTACGCACGGGCGGCGACATTCCGGTCCACGGCATCGTGCGCTCCAGCGAGCTTGCGGCTACGCGCGCCGCGCATGCGGCCGGGATCAGTCCGGCGGTGATTCACGCCGAGCCGGGCCTCCTCGTCATCGATTTCATCCAGGGACGGACTTTCTCACCGGAGGACGTGCGCGACCCCGGCAACCTTGAGCGCTTGGTTTCGCTCATCCGTCGCTGCCATCGCGACGTGGCGCTGCATCTACGCGGGCCAGCGCCGATGTTCTGGCCGTTCCATGTCGTCCGCGACTACGGCCATACGCTTTGCGACGGCGGAAGCCGCCATGTTCCAACGCTTGCGGATCTGCTAGCGCGCGCCGAGCGCCTCGAAGCGGCCGTGGGACCAATCGATGTCGTGTTCGGGCACAACGACCTGTTGGCCGCAAACATACTCGACGACGGCCGCAAGCTGTGGCTACTCGACTGGGAGTATGCCGGGTTCAATTCACCGCTGTTCGACCTCGGCGGACTGGCATCCAACAGCGAGATGCCGCCCGACCTTGCCGAGGCGCTGATCTCGTCCTACTTCGGCCGCCCGGTGGACGACGATCTTCGCCGGCGCGCCGCCGCCATGACGGCAGCCTCCCTCTTGCGCGAGACCCTGTGGGCCATGGTGTCGGAGCTGCATTCCACCGTCGATTTCGATTACGCCGCCTACACGGCCGAAAACCTCGCCCGCTTCGAGGCGGCCTACACGAGCTTCAAGACCATGGAGACCCAATGAGCGACCTCACGACCTCGGCCAAGATTGTCATTATTGGCGGAGGCATCGTCGGATGCTCAACCGCGTACCATCTGGCCAAGATGGGACTCACAGACGTGATCCTGCTTGAGCGCGGCGCGCTCACCTCCGGCTCGACGTGGCACGCGGCGGGCCTCGTTGGCCAACTGCGATCGAGCGCCAACATCACGCAACTGCTCGGCTACTCCGTCGCGCTTTACGACCGACTTGAAGCGGAGACCGGGCTTGCGACAGGCTGGAAGCGCAACGGCGGCTTGCGGCTTGCCTGCAACGCCGAGCGGTGGACCGAGGTCAAACGGCAGGCGACGACGGCCAAGTCGTTCGGGCTCGACATGCACCTCCTCTCGCCCAAGGAGGCGCAGGAGTTGTGGCCGCTGATGCAGGTCGACGATGTCGTCGGCGCGGCGTTCCTGCCGACGGACGGACAGGCCTCGCCATCGGACATCACGATGTCGCTCACCAAGGGCGCGCGCCAGGGTGGCGTCACGATCCAGGAGAACGTGACAGTCACCGGCATCGAGACCGAGGATGGGCGTGTGCAGGCGGTCGTGACCGATAAGGGGCGCGTCGCCTGCGAGAAGCTCGTCATCTGCGCCGGGCAGTGGTCGCGCCAGATCGGCAAGCTGGCCGGCATCAATATTCCGCTCGTCTCGATGCAGCATCAGTACCTGATCACGGAGAAGATCGAGGGGGTGACGTCGAGCCTGCCGACGCTGCGCGATCCGGACCGGCTCACATATTGGAAGGAGGAGGTCGGCGGGCTCGTCATGGGCGGCTACGAGCCGAACCCGATGCCGTGGGCGGAGACGAAGGCCAGCGAGCCGTTCGCGTTCCAGCTTCTCGAGAACGACCTCGAGCACTTCGAGCCGCTGCTCGAGCTTGCCGCGGGGCGCGTGCCGGCCATGGAGACGACAGGGATCCGCCAGTTCATCAACGGGCCGGAGAGCTTCACGCCCGACGGCAACTTCATCCTCGGCGAGGCGCCGGAGGCGCGAAACATCTTCGTCGGCGCTGGCTTCAACGCGTTCGGCATCGCAGCCGGCGGCGGCGCGGGTATGGCGCTCGCCGAGTGGGTAGCGAAAGGTGAGCCACCTTACGACCTCTGGCCGGTCGACATCCGCCGCTTCGGGCGCAACCACCTCGACACGAACTGGGTGCGCACGCGCACCATGGAAGCCTACGCCAAGCACTACACGATGGCATGGCCGCACGAGGAGCATCACTCGGGCCGTCCGCTTCGGCGCTCGCCTTTGTACGACCGGCTCACGGCGCAGGGCGCGGTGTTCGGTGAAAAGCTCGGATGGGAGCGCCCCAACTGGTTCGCGGAGGCAACGGCCGGCGAGGAGCCGCACGACGTCTACTCCTTCGGGCGCCAGAACTGGTTCGGTGCGGTCGGCCGCGAGCACCAAGCCGCGCGCGAGCGCGTCGCCGTATTCGATCAGACCTCATTCGCAAAGTTCCAGCTCCTGGGGCGAGACGCCGAGCAAGCGCTGTCTTGGATCGCGGCCAACGACGTTGCCAAGGCGCCCGGACATCTAATCTACACGCAGATGCTCAACGGCAAGGGCGGCATCGAGTGCGATCTGACCGTCGGCCGGCTCGCGGACGATGCCTACTACATCGTCACCGGTACGGGGTTTGCGACGCACGACTTCGACTGGATCCGCCGCTCCATCCCAGCGGGGCTGGACGCGCGACTTGTGGACGTGACCTCGGCCTATGGCGTGCTCTCGGTGATGGGCCCGCGCTCGCGCGACGTGCTGCAGGCGCTGACCAGCGAGGATCTTTCGAACACGGGCTTTCCGTTCTCGCGCATCCGGCAGATCACGCTCGCGGGTGCGCCGCTGCTGGCACTGCGCGTCACCTACGTCGGCGAGTTAGGCTGGGAGCTGCACATCCCTGTCGAGTTCATGGCCTCCGTCTACGACGCGATCATGGCTGAGGGCGCCAAGCACGGCATCGCCAACGCCGGCTACCGCGCGATCGAGTCGCTCAGGCTCGAGAAGGGTTACCGCGCCTGGGGCTCGGAGATCAGTCCCGATCATTCACCGCTCGTTGCCGGGCTCGGCTGGGCCGTCAAGCTCAAGTCGAACACGCCGTTCCAAGGCCGCGACGCGCTTGAGATGCAGTCCGCGAAGCCTTTGCCGCGCAGGCTCGCCTGCTTCACCGCCGATCCGGCCGTCGTTTTGCTCGGACGTGAGACGATTTATCGGAACGGCGAGCGTGTCGGATGGCTCGCGAGCGGCGGCTTCGGCCACACGGTGGGCCGCTCCATCGGTTACGGATACGTGCGCCGGTCGGGGGAGGGCGTCGACGACGCGTTCGTGCTATCCGGCAGCTACGAGCTCGAGGTGGCGACCGAACGCGTGCCGGCGACCGTCACGCTCGACGCACTTTACGATCCTGCCAATACTCGGATTCGCAGCTGAGGTGCGGTCCAGACGCGCTTGTGCCCGCGCTCGAAGGGCGACGGGCCGCACGTCGGTCAGCCCACGCACATAAAGCCGCAACTGTCACATTCTGGACTTATCGCGTAGACATTATGCCGTGTCGGTGTATTGTCCTCCGCGTCAGTGCGGATCAAGCCTCAGGGACAAGTAAGTCGTTACGTCGTGAGCGCGGCGATTTGCTTCGTTTGGGCAGGCGCACACCATCATCACCGGCTTCACGTATTAATTCTGACGCCTTAGGGGGCCAACTGCCGAGCAATGCTCGAGACACTTGATCCACTCGCGTTGTCTTTTGCCGGCGGCCTGCTTCTGGCTTCCGGCATCATCATGCTGCGCAAACGCTGGCTAGCACGCCGCAACGGCGGCGTCGGCTGGCTGATCGGCGGATGGCTGGCTGTATTCGTAGGCTTTGTTGTGCTCGGCCAGGCCTGGGGCGCGGAACTCGGCACGACGTATGCGCTCGGTGGGCTTTCACTCGCGGCCTACGCTTTGATCGCAGCCACGTTCGAACGGCGCGAGAGCCGGCGCCGCGAGGCGCGGGAAGCGGCCTACGATCCGGAAGAGCGGCCGACCAATTGGCCGCGCGGCGTTGCCAAGGCGCTGCTGGCCATCGTGCTCGCTGGCGTCGCCTCGATCGGGCTCGACGTTGCGGTCGCCGTCGCGCTGCCGCTGCCGCCGCAGGACCGCGCGGTCCTCGGTGGCCTTCTCGTTCCGATCCTGTGGGGTGGCGGCATGGCCTGGACGTTGAGCGATCCGCGCCTCGTGCGGGCGACACTGATCCTGATCGCCGTCTCCGCGCTCGGCTACGGCATCGCTTTCCTGCCGAAGGGACTTTCATGATGCAGGAAGCTGTTCAGCCGAAAACCCGCAAGAAGCCGTTCCTGCCACCGGAATTCGTGCGCGCCATGCTGGCCGGGCATTCGGCGCTCGGCATCGCGTTCGCGGCGTTGATCTACATCGTGTGTCTCAGCGGGACGCTCGCTGTGTTCGTCAACGAGTTCGACCGTTGGGAGCAACCGAACGCGCCCTTCGTTACCAGCAGCGTAACGGCTGACGTCGCGGTGCGCGCGCTCGACGAAGGATACCGCAGGGCGGTCGCTGCGAACGCGGCGCACGATATCTTCGTGCGAGGGCCGAGCCCCTCCCGGAGCCGGTTGATCGTGAGCTTCCACGATCATGAGACCGACGTGCATGAGACATGGCTCGGCAATGCCGAGGGCAACTTGCTCGTCGAGCATCATGCGCCCTGGTCGCAGTTCGTTGGCAACCTTCACATGCACCTGCATTTGCCGCGCGCGTGGGGCCTATTCCTGGTGGGCCTCACCGGCGTGGCGCTTCTATCCTCGCTCGTTTCCGGCTTGCTGTCCCATCCGCGACTGTTCAAGGACGCCTTCGCTTTGCGATGGGGTGGATCGCGGCGCCTTCAGGAGGCGGATCTGCACAATCGCTTGGGTGTGTGGGGGCTGCCGTTTCACGTCGCCGTCTCGACCACAGGCGCTCTGCTCGGACTGTCGTCGTTGATCGTCGGCGTGCTGGCGCTTGCCGCATACGAAGGCGACAGAGAGAAGGCCTTCGCCAGCATCCTCGGGCCCATGGCGACGGAAGACGAAACGGCGGCGCCGGTCCCCGATATCGCGGCCATGATCCGGGACGTGCAAACGCGCCAGCCGGATGCCGAGTTCGTCAGCGTGTCCATCCAGCACGTGGGCAAAGCCGGCCAGGTGGTGAATGTCGGGATGCGCACGCCCGGCCATCTCGCCAATTCCAATAGTTACTTTTTCGATGGCTCGGGCAAATCTCTTGGTGATGGTGGACTCGAGACCGGAAGCATCGGCAAGCAAATTCTGGGCGCACTGCAGCCCGTGCATTTCGGATGGTTCGGCGGTTTTCCGGTGAAGATCATCTACGGCATCCTCGGGCTTGCGATCACCATCGTGACGTCGACAGGCATCACAATATGGCTCGCGCGTCGGCGCGACGCCGGCCGCGCGGCGCCGCATTGGGAAAAGGTCTGGGCGGCCGTCGTCTGGGGACAGCCGCTCGCCATTGCGGTCGCCGCACTCGCTGTGCTGGCAGCCGGCGAGCCCGTCGCGCTGCCATCCTATCTGGCTGTCACGCTGCTGACCGTGATCGCTGCGCCCGCAGGGGAGGCGGCAACGTCCGTTGCCCGGCTGCTGCGGCTGTTGACGGGCCTTGTCACGGTTGCCGTCGTGGTGACGCATGGAGCCATGTGGGCGGGACGCATGACTGATCCTGCCGCGCTCTGGGTCAGCGCCAGCATGGCGGTCGGCGCTGTTCTGCTCGTGAGTTCCGCGCGTCCTCGATTTCGTCGGCGAGGTTGATGAGCTTGTTTTCGCCAGCGCCCCTAAGACCATTGCCCGTATGCGGAGATTCCGTGAGACAGCGTCAGGTCTCGATGAGCTGTTCTACGGCGAACTCGGCCGCATCGTCGAAAGGCTTGAGGACGACACTTGCGCCCCTTTTCAACAGATCCTCTGCGTCAGCCATTTTCTGAACCGAAAGAAACACCTTTCCCTTGTAGTTTGCCGCGTCGAGCCCGTGCAGCAGCGCGAGCTGAGGATCTGCCTCGGTCAGGGCGCCCCGCTCCCTCGGAACAGCAGATATCACGGCCTTTACGCCCGACAGGTTGAGGTGAGCGACGAATTCAGGATCCGTTGCGTCACCGAAGGTCGCATCCATGCCCATCCGCCTCCAGTCTGCCAAGGCTTCGGGGTCGAAGTCGATACCGAGAAGCTTGTAGCCTTTCTCTTGAAGTCGATGCCCGATTCGACAGCCGTATCGGCCAAGGCCGAAGATGACGAAGTCATAATTTGAATTCGACTTCAACGTGGCTGCGTCGTCGCTCTCCCTACGGGCGTTTCTGCGCTCAAAAATGCCGAGGTAAGGTTCGCACACCTCGTAAAGCCTGTGGGACCATGTGATCATGTACACCGATACCGCGATCGTCACGAGACCAACCAGGGTCACGAGCCCCATCGCCCCATCGGGGACGTGGCCTATCGCGACGCCCATCGCCATGAAGATCAGGGAAAACTCTGAGATCTGCGCCACCGTCAGACCCGCCAGAAACCCTGTGCGTTTGCGGTAACCCATGTATCCCATGATTGCCATGACGATGAGGGGATTGCCGATCAGAACGAAAATCGAGAGCACGATCGCGGGACCGATCTGGTCGCCAATCGCCGTGAGGCTTAAGGACGATCCGAGATTGATAAAAAAGAACAACAATAGGAAATCGCGGAGGCTCGCCAGGCGCGAGCTGATGGCCTCGCGATACTGCGTCGATGCCAGCGACACCCCCGCGAGCAGGCCCCCGAGCTCTTTCCCGAACCCAAGCATATCCCCCAAAGCAGCAAGGCTCGCTGCCCAGCCCACCGCAAAAATCACCATAAGCTCAGGCGAGCGCGAGATCAGACCAAGCAACGGGTCGGCCAGGTAGCGGATGAACAGCACAATAACAGCGACCATTCCAGCGCCGCCGGCAAAAACCATCGCGACGTCCGCGAATGAGCCGGACTCGTTACCGAGCCCGACGCCGAGCGCTGAAAGGGTGACCATCGCTAAGACGACGAAGATGTCCTGCACGATTAGGAAGCCGAGCGCGATCTTCCCATGCAGGGCGCTGATTTCCTGCTTATCCGATAGAAGCTTGACGATGATAATCGTTGACGAGAACGTCAACGCGACAGCGACGTAGATCGATGTTCGCCATTCGATTCCCAGCGCTAGACATATCAAGAAACCGAAGAATGCCGTGAAGGTGACCTGGCCAAGCCCTGTCGCCACTGCCACCTTGCCCAGGCTTCGAACCAAACCAACGTCGAGCTTGAGGCCAACCAAAAAAAGCAGGACGGCGATGGAAATCTTGCTCAGTGTTTCGATGAAATCGGTTGAGCTCACCAGCCCAAGGGCATCAGGCCCGGCAAGCACACCGACAGCAATGAAGGCAACCACCAATGGTTGCCGTGCGAGCAATCCGACAAATCCCACCGTGGAAGCAAGCAGAATCAGGATTGCGATTTCGTAGAATACGGAAGCAAACGTCGTGTCCATGCCGCTCTATCCAAGCCTCTCTGCGCGGCACGATTTCTCCCAAAAAGTGGAAGACATCCGAGCGCCTGCCGACTTCGACGGGGAGGCGTAGACCTGCGTTCCTGGATGGCCTCCAGGTTCTGGTCCCGGATACGTCAACCGATCATGTCCCATCGTCACCCCCAACGCCAACGCTCGCGTAATGTCCGCGCGTCGGCAAGTCCGCTTGCTCGGATGGATATAAGTATCGCAGTCGGAAGCGCGATTCTCGGGGCTGGTGCGGCAGGGGGCCAACAAGAATGCGTCGCAGGTAAAATGAGTGCAGCGCCTCGCCGCTGGCCCGGGATACGACTGCTGAGTTTGACGACGCTCGCCGGCTTGAACGCTGGCCGTTAAGTCATTGATTTTATTGGTATCGCCTCCCCGGTGCAGCCAATACCGCCTTCGTGATGAAATTCCATTCATTCTAGTTGCCTGAAGCGCGGGTTTCCCGATCGCTCAATCCGATACTGGCCTTCCATCATAGGAGACTTCGGCCGTGAAGCATCCCGTTGCCATTGTGTTGGCCGTGCCATTTCTGGCGGCGGCCTCCGTTAAGGCCCAAACGATAGATGTTCGTACCATCACCTGCAAAGAGGTCGCTGCGCTGCCCGACGCGACGCTTCGGCTGCTCGCCGTTTGGTTGGACGGCTACCTTGCCGACGATGAGAGCCCCGAGGATGCAAAGGTCGATCTTGCTGCGGCGCAGGAGGACGCCGAGGACATCCAAGCGCATTGCGAGCAGAATCCCGCCATGGGCCTGCTGCAGGCGGCGGAAGCATTGGAAGACGACTAAGCGTCAGCGCGCTCGGTAACCGCTTCTCCCATCGCAGCAGCCCGACTGAGCCTCAATTGGCTCGACGGGGCTGCCCTCGTAGGTGGCCGTGGACAGGCTCACCTCCTTGAGGACCAGGGACAGCGGCAAGAGTGTCGTGTCGCGTTCGATTTTCGCGCCGCCCATCACCGTAGCGCCAAAGCTCACGGCGCAGCCGTCCCCGATGCGGGTTCGCTTCACTTTTAGCGTCATGTTCTCGAAGCTGTGGAACTGTAGGAAGCCGTCGACCGTGCAGTCATTGCCGAAATCCACCGCGTTCCAGTCAGAGCACTGCATGGGCTGGGTTACGATTGTGCGGCTGCCAATCCGACATCCCATCCAGCGCAGGATGGGGTTCGAGAGGATCGTCCCGGCACTGAAGCCGAGCGGGCCCCGGCACCAGGCGAAGAAGCAGTCCTGGGCGAAAAAATAGGCAAAGTGCTTCCAGGACCAGAAGGGCGTCGCGTCGTCGGCTCCCCATCGGCCGACGAGGGCCGCCTTGATCCCTACGCAGAGCGCGATCAGGCAGGCCTCGGCAACGACAAGAGCAGCGATTGTGCCCGTGATCGGATCGGCGCCCCACCTCAGCCCGCAGACGAAGAGGATGGTGAAGATCAAGCCTTCGGCGATGCCCAGCGTCCCAACGCTGAAGAAGTCGTTGAGCAGGACCCGCGTCAGGAACAGCCGGAAGCCGGGCGGCTTGATGGCCTTGTTCTCCTCTTCGAACGCGGCGCTCGCGAACCTCACCGGCGGGTTGCCGGCCACCGTGATCGGCGCGCCCGGCCGCAACCGCATCTGGCGCCGAAACTCGATGTCACTGGCGGGCGTCGAGACACCCAGCATGAAGTTGTCCGGGAGCTGCCCGTACTCCGCCACGCAGTTGTTGCCGCTGAAGAAGTTCCTCGGCATTTCGAGCTGACGCAGCGTGAAGTGCGTCGCGCTGCAGTCGAGCATGTTCGTGAAGCAGCCGTTGGCCCAGAACACCTGCGTGTCGGCGCTCGCAGCGTCCGGGACGAGGTTGAACATCACGTCGCATTCCGACGCGCCAACCCGCGGAAAGCGCAGACCTGCGAGCGCGCGCAGATACTGGCCGGTGATAGTCCACGTCCATTGCCCCTGTAGGCTGTTCATCCCCTTCATTCGGTACATCAGCAGTGCGGCGTGAAGCCCGTGCACGGGGTAGAGCCCCGGCGCGGCGGCGGTCCAGCGGATGAAGAGACAGGTGAGCACGGACAGCACGACCGCCCCGAGCCAGGCACTGATGAAGGCGTAGAGCGTAAGCTGCCAGGCGATCTCCGGCAGCGGCGTGACCTGGAAATAGGTATCCGACAACCCGGCCTCGCCGGCGGGGATGAATTCCCGCGCGAACCATAGGATTGCCGCCCCGGGAAGAAGGCTGAGCCAGAAGTAGATGAACACCTGCATCAGAACATTGAGCGTCTCGAGCAGCCATATGGGCTGTGCATACTGGCAGACGCGCGCTGTGCGTGTGAGCTCCGTATAGTGGCCGGTGAGGCGCGCGGGCGCGCCCTCCCACATTTCGTGCGCGCCGACGTCGCCGAGGATGGGCGTGAACGGTGTGATCCACGTACCGCGCCCAATCGTCAGGTTCTCGACAACGGCGGCGCGCATTCCGATCTTGCAACCGCTCTCGAAGCGGATGGGGCCGACGTGCACGTTGGATCCCACGAGCCGCGCCGTACGGATGTAGGCCCCGGTCTGGATGGCGACGTCGTCACCAATGGAGAGCAGATCCACCGGTCCGGCCAGATAGGCGTCATGCGCGCATTGCAGATTGCGGCCCACGGTGGCGCCGAGCTGTCGCAGCGCGAAGGCCAGGAGCGGCGCGCTGCGGTACATCGCGCCGAGCGGCAGCAGCACCGCGCTCTCCAACCGGGTGATGCACCAGATGCGGAGATGCATCCGGCTCCACTTGGGATATACGCCCGGCGTGACGTTGTTACTCAAGGCGTCGCCGCCCATAATCCGCTTGATCGCCCTGACCCAAAGCAGGGCGGCGAACGGCAGAAGGAGACCCAGCAGATAGAGTGCGCCGCCGACGGCGATGAATGCCCCAAGGCTGGCCGTGGCGAAGAACGTCCCGATCTCGATGTAGGCCAAGGCGACGAAGAAGCCGACCAACCCCGGGAGGTACAGGAAGAGCGCGAAAAGCACCTGCAGGGTCGTGAAGTATCCAACCGGGAGCACCTCCGCCGCATGCTCGTCGCGCCTCGCCCTACTCTCCGCGGGCCTCGCGGAAACGGTCGGGGCGGTTGCTGCACGATGCGCCTGGCTCGCGCCTCTAGCGACCTTTCGCGGTGTGTTGCAGTCGGTCAGCAGCGCGCGGACCGAGACGTGCCATCCCGCGGCGTGCAGCCTTTGCGCCAAGCGTGCGATGGCGATCGAATGTCCGCCCGACTCGGCAAAGCCGTCGTCCCACCCGAGCGGCGCGTCGATCACGGCGCGGCAGATCGCCAGCACTTCCTCCGAGCCTGGCGGCAGGGCCGCCTCCGCGCGCGGCGGCTCGGTTTCCCGTTGCTCCCCGTCCTGCTTTCGCACCAGCGGCGGTTCGATTTCGGGTGCGGCAGGCTTTGTGAGCGTGGAGAGATTCGGCAGACGCTTCCTGTCGATCTTCCCTGACACCGGGCTCGTAGCGAACTTCTCCACGAGGTAGATGCTCGATGGAACCGACGGCGCCGGAAGTCGCTCAGCGAGGAGCGCCGTTACGCAGGTCGCCCATTCCGCCGGCGCGGGAACGGCTGCCCGGATCTTCCCCGGGAAGAGAGAGGGCGCAGCCACGAACGCAACGAGGGCCTCGTTCTGGTAGTCTAACACCGCGGCCTCGATCTCTCGGAACTCGCTCTGCAGGATATCCTCTACAGCGTGCGCCTCGACGCGGTGGCCGCGCACCTTTAGCTGCGCGTCGAGGCGGCCGAGGAAGTGTACACGCTGGGTGCGAATGTCGATCCTGCACCTGTCACCCGTGCGGTAGAGGCGACCGAACCTAGGGTGAGTGATGAACTTGTGGGCCGTCTGCTCCGGCAGGTTGCGATAGCCGCGCGCGAGGTGGACGCCACCGATGCAAAGCTCGCCGACCTCCCCATGCGGCAGCGGGGTGAGTCCGTCGACCTCGAGGATGACGTAGGTGACGTTGGCGAACGGTGAGCCGATGGTGATCGGCTCGCCCGCCCGTAGGCTCTGGCGGCTCGTGTCGGTGCTGCCTTCCGTCGGACCGTAGGTGTTGATGATCTGGCGCCGGCCGCGTGTCCACGGTTCGACCAGTGCGGCGGGAAAGGCCTCGCCCGCGGGCACGATGTAGCGGCACAGAGGATAGGGAAGATCCACCTCGGGCGTGAGCGTCAGAGCAGTGAGGAGCACCGGCGGGCAAAACAGCACTGTGACCTCGGCCTCGCACAGCACGGGGACCAGTTCCGGACCGGATCGGACCTGACCCTTCGTCAAGAGGACCACTGCACAGCCCGAGACCCAGGCGCTGTACATCTCGGAGATGCTGCCGTCGTAGCCGAGCGACGAGGTGAGCGAGGTCGCGTCGACGCCGGGCACGAAGTCGAAGTAGTCCGCGTAGGTGAGCGCGAGGTTCACGTAGCCGGCGTGCGGGCAGTCTACGCCCTTGGGCAGGCCGGTGGTGCCGCTCGTGTAGAAGATGGTGGCGAGGCGTTGCGCGGGATCGTCCAGCCAAGACGGTGGCCGCCGTTCCGGCAGTTCCTGCGGCAACGCCAACAGGTCGAGCGTGGGCAATGCGCGAAACATTGCCTCGCCGCGTGTCAGTACGACTACCGGGCGGGCGTCGTCGAGCATATGCGCCAACAGGGCGTCGGGTAGCGTCGTATCGAGGACGACCAGCGTGCCTCCGGCCCTGAGCACGCCGAGGTGCGCGGCGACGATCTCGCAGTTGTCTTGCGGCATCGCCACTGCGACCACCTGGTCAGGTCCCGTCAAGAACGGGGATACGGCCGCGGCCACGCGCTCGGCGCGCGCATCGAGCTCGGCGTATGTCAGCGTCTCGCCGGTGTGGGGAATCTGCAGGGCGGGCAGATCAGGGTACCGCACGGCGGAGCGGCTGAAGATCTCCGGGAGCCAGCGCACGCCCTTCTGGTGCGGCACCTTCGCCAAATGGTTGCGGCCGAATACGTCCGTCAAGCTGTAGGGGCATGTGTCGACAAGCTCACGCCACCTGCCCGCCCAGAGATACTGACGCCAAGCCAGAAACACCAAGATGAGGAAGCCCGCCAGGATGGTCGCCGCGAATGCCAAGGTCGTTCCTCACATGCTCGGAACCTTTGGGCACACTCAATCGAAGTAGCGCTCAAGGGTGCCCCTGCGGCGGACGTCCAGAGTGATGCAATGTGGGCCGCCGCCCAGCAGCTTTGAGTGGCGTAGTTGCAGGGGTATCACGTCAAGACCGTGCTTCTCCAGGAGCTTGATCAGCGACGGCTGGTTGCGGTCGACCACGACCAAGCTCGGATTGATGCTGAGGGCGTTCATGTCGATCCAGTCGCTGCCGATGCTCATCGAGATGTACTCGGCATCGTGCCTGTCCGTGTTCTCCATCGGTGGACTGTAGATGACCTCCCACTGCCTCAGGATCGGCGGCAGCGTGTCGTCGTTGAGACGCCCGGGATTGCAGAGCACGAGGCCGGGCCGCAGGGCGACGATCGTCGAATCGATGTGGCTCCCAAAGTAGACATCCTTGAGGAAGTGGACGCGATACCTGTCCCCCAGGCACGCCTGTAGCCAGCGGCCGCCGAGCTCGTTGCCGGTAGCGCTGACGAGGTAGATCAGGTCCTCGCCGAAACGCAGCACGTTTGCAGCGTCGAAGGCCGGCTCGTGGTTGTGCGGCGTGGGCTTCTCGAGATCGACGCCCTCGAAGAGAGAGTCGAGCAGCATCGGCTTCGGCGCGCTGTACCATCTCGCACCCGACCTCATGTACTCGAGCAACAGGGTTCGATAACTGCACGTCTCCTGGGCGCGGCTGCGGATGACATTGGGGGTCTCGATGATCTGGTCGCCGATCACCAGAATGAGGTCCCGGGGGCAATAATTGTAGTAGCCCTGTGCCTTCCATTTGATGGTGGAGAAGCTGGCGTCGTGCGGCCAGGTGTCCGGCCGTTGCACAGTGACGCCGGCCTTCTCCAGGATGTGGACGAACGCGTCCAGATCCTCCTCCGTCTCCTCGATGATCCGCTGCGGGAACTGCCCACGCGGAATCTCAGCAAGGGGCCGGTCGGGGAACTCCGCCACTTGCGTACTTTGGTCCGGCGTCGGATAGCGCGCATTCAGCACATTGCCGACGATGACCTCCTCCAGCGGGTCCCACTCGTTGCAGCTCCAGACCCGCGGCGCCGGGTCGACGTCCCTCCCTGATGAGGCAGCGCGGGACTCCGTCCGGCTCAACACGTCGCTAGAAACGTTCTGATCGCTAACCTGCATCCTTGCCTCACCATCGGACCGAGTTGCTGAAGAAGTCAGAAAGCGCGAGCGTTGCGTTGGACGATATGGCCGCCTGAAGCACGAAGTCGCTGACCGCGAGGTCGAGCACGCCGAGGCCGAACGGCGAGAAGATGCGCGGCCGTTCGAAGTCCGACTTAAGCCTCTGATCGAGAATATCAACCAAAGTGCCTGCTACGAAGTCCCTATGTCCCGTCGCCTGTTCTGCCAGATGGAGGGACGTGTTGGCCTTCAGGCAGTGATCGATATCATCGACGATGTTCTGCGCGGCGAGGATCACATCCACGGAGAGGTCACGCAGCGAGAGGTGCAGAACGGTCGGCGCGTGCGCGAGCAGTGTCTCGTCGGCGAGATGGGGCTCGAGCGCCGTGGTGGTGAAGAGGATTAATGAGGCACCCCGCAGGGCGCCTTCCAGATTAGTATGGACCTCCGCCGCTAGACCCTTCTCGTCGCGAATCCAGGCCTTGAACCGCGCGGCCTCATTCCGGTCTATGTCATAGAGGCGGACGCTTCGGAACTTCCAACCTCGAAAGAGCAGCCACTCGGCGGTGGCGCGGGCGATCACGCCGGTGCCGATGACGGCGAGCTCTCCCTCAAAAGGCGTCGGAGACAGATGCTCCGCTGCAAGGGCCGCGGAGGCGGCGGTGCGCGTCGCGCTGATGAGCGACGCCTCGATACAGCCAATGGGATAGCCCGTCGCGGCGTCGTTGATGATCTGAACAGCCGAGGCCCGGGCCAGGTTCCCGGCCCGGTTGGCCGGAAAGCTCGAGATCCATTTGATGCCGCTTTTTTGAACCGCCCCGCCGAGATGGGCCGGGAGCCCAATAATGCGCGCGCTCGGGCTGTCCGGAAACCGAAGAAAGGAGCTGTCGGGGTTTACGGACCTTCCGGCGGCATGGAGACGGTACGCGGTCTCGACGGCGGCGAAAACTCCGCTCCGATTGCCTTCGATTGCGCTTTTTACTGCCGAGCCTGGAACGACGTGGAATGTCGGAGCCGTAGCCACGTAGTGTTCCCTCACGCCTGGACAAGAACCTTGCTTTCTGACGTAATGACCTTCCGCACCCAACGGGGATCATAAACCGAGTCCAGATATTTCTCTCCGAGGTCTGCGGAGATGGCGACGATCGTGTCTCCGGACCTGAACTCCGGAGCCAGCTTCTCGATCGCGGCCAGCACGGTGCCGGTGCTTCCGCCGACGAGCAGGTGATACTTGCGAACGAAGGAGAGGCACGCCTCGATCGTCGTCGCCTCGTCGATTGCTACGACTCTGTCTGGGTCAGCCAAGTCGGCGAGCCTCGGCCTTTCGCTGGTTCCGATTCCCGGAATGTGCCGCTTTCTGGGCTGACCTCCGAATGTGACCGAACCTTCGGGCTCGACAGCCACAATCCTTATCTTGGGATACGTTTGGCGTAGTTGCTCGGAAATCCCAGCAAGCGTTCCCGTGGTGCCGGCGCCGACGAAAATCCAGTCGACGGTGCCAAACTCGTGCGCGATCTCGTTCGCGGTTTGCTCCGCGTGGACGTTCTTATTCGCGATGTTGTCGTACTGATTGAGCCATACAGCGTGAGGCTCCGTTTCAAGTATGCGATCTATGATTTTGAATCTATTTGCAAGGAACCCACCGTTAGTGCCGCAATCGTCGACCACGCAGACGTTGGCACCATAGAGTTCCATGCCTCTGATATTAGCGCGCGTGGCATTGGAATCCGTCACGCATATGAACTTGTATCCTTTGATGGCGCAGACCAAGCTCAGCGCGACGCCAAGATTCCCCGATGACGATTCAACGATAACTGTCTCGCCGGGCTTGGCAACGCCGCGCTGCTCCAGATCCTCGATCAGTCCAATGGCGGTCTTGATCTTGATCGAGCCGGTTACATTAAAGCCCTCAAGCTTCAGGAAGACGTCGTGATCGCCAGCGAAGGCTCTGAGACGATAGAACACGTCCCGAAAAATTATATCCAGCGGCGATTCAACAATCATAGCATAGCATCCCTTCGGGGCACTCCAGGGGCACTTTCGGGATATAGGAAGTAGTACCGATGCGCTCAACTGTGCGTGCACAGCAGCATTCGATCTGCAGCAGGTTTTGCGGAGCACTGTCAGATTTGAGAATACCTAGGGGACTCGAGGTGCTCTGTGCCTCGGCAAGAGGGCTGACGCCAGTGAGGTGCGGAACGGCACGAAAGGGGTGCTTTTGCGTGGCGCGGCCTTTCTTCCAACCCTGGCGCTTCACGAAGCGGCGCTGAATCCGCTAGTGGAGGGATAGGTTTCGGCCGCGATGCACTCGAATTCGATTGGGCCCGAACTAGGTGTTGTTCAAGCGACAGCGACCGCGGGTGATATGGTGCCACGTGCTTGAGGGAATGTCCGGGAACAGCTCGGCTTCGATCAACCAGAGAGACCAGAGGGGCAGATCGAAGAGATCCTCAACATCCGGGCGAACCTGCTCGCCCTCCAGGAACTTTCGAAGATGATTCATCGCGTCAGAAAGCGGACAGATGACTGCCACCGTGAGGTGCGGCTCGCGTGGGTGGAGCTTATTGGCGGTCGCCTTGGCCCGCCGCCGTGGTTCTTAGCCAATTGCGTCCTCAGGACACCAAGCGCACGACATCGGAGAACTTCGACCTGATAAATTGCCTCAGAGACTTGGAAAGGGCATCGTAATCACGTGCGCGCGGCGAGCTACTCCTGGAGACCAGAACAATTGTGCGTCCAGTCTTAGCATCGGGTAATTTGGCTACCTTCACATTCGCGTCCTTCGGAATTTCGGACCGCACATACAGCGCGGGGAAGAGCGCTATCCCCATACCCATACCCACCATGATCCTTAGTGTGTCGAGACTTGTCCCTTCATAATCGAGCTGCAGCTCTGCCCCATACTTTTCACATACATCGCGAACCTGTCGATGCAGAATATGTCCTGGCTCGAGTGTCAGAACCGCTTCTCCTTTTAGGTCACCGGGCAACAGTGCCGTCTTTTCAGACAGTCGGTGACCGCTTGGTATGGCAACCACGATCGGTTCCCAGAAAAGGGGGCGGATTTGGAGGTTGGTACTCCCAATAGGCAAAGACGTGAAAACCGCGTCGTGCTTACCTCGGTGCAGATTGGCGATAAGATCCTCAGAGAGTTCCTCGCGCACATAGAGCTTGAGCTGAGGATGTACATGGTGAATGTCGGGCAAGAGCTCAGGCAGCATGTATGGGCCGAGTGTCGGCAGGACGCCAATGCGCACGGTGCCGACAACGCCCTTTTTTCCCGCTCTGGCGATCTCGCGAATCTCCTCCACGCTCCTAAGAGCAATTTCTGCGCGTTCAAGGATGAGACGTCCTGCAGGCGTTAAGTGGGCGCCATGCTGTGCCCGTTCGACAAGTGCCAGTCCTAGGCGTTTTTCGAATGCTGCAAGCTGAGTGCTGAGAGTGGGCTGAGTAACGTGGCACAGCTCGGCAGCCCGGGCGAAATGGTGCGTCTCCGCAATCGCAGCGAGGTATTGAAGCTGTTTCAGACTAGGCATCGTTACTCGCATTACCCATTGTTATTTTCTATGAGAGATGGGGTTGATTTTAATTGGAATCAATATCGAGCTCCAGCTAGCTTCGCAGCAAAACAACATCAGCATCGGCGAGCTAGAGAGCCCGGGAAATGCAGATGTGACCTACCCCGAGCAGTTCCGCGGAGGACGACCGCCGGTGATACGAAAGTCGGCTTCAATGATGTCGGGCGTTGACGTGTATGTCATTTGGTCCGGCGCACCTCGGTATTTGGCCCGAGTGCCTAGAAGAACCGGCTGAGAGCGTGGCACGATGCATGCGCGTACAGTGCGGCGAGTGCGTCTGCACTACACAGGCCTCCGTGAACATCGCTCCTTCTATCGCAGTCTCCTTATTTTGCTGCAGCACATCGATCGGGTTTGCCCCTGGGTGCGCGTCACACGGCATGCAAAAGCCGTTCACGACACCGATCCGCTAGTGGCTTGACCGTCATTCTTGCGGTTGGGTGCGGCAAGGCTGCTATGCGCTCAGCCGGTCCCTTTGGCAGGGCGCACGACACAGAGGGCAAATCTTGTCTTGATTGTTTCAGCTTCTTGCTTGCCCGCTGGCCGTTCTACGAATGACGCCTTCTACAGCGGCTGCACGCCTGGAGGCATGTGGCCGATTTCCGGCCAATTGAAAATTTCAATCATGGGGCCGGTTGTGTTCAATTGGAACCTATCGAACCAAATCTCCACATGCGGATCAGCGGCGGTTTCTTCCGTCGACCCAACCAGTCTGCATCTGCAGACAAATCTGTGGAGTAGGAGCCATGATCACAAAGTTGGTGGCCACCGTCACGGCGGCCGCATTTCTCCTGGCCGGTCCCGCATGGTCATTGACGATTGCCAATGAGGACGCCGACGAGCGCGAGGTCACTCTCAGTCACGCCGGAACGGATCACAAGCTCAAGATAGGTGCCGGTGATTCCGCAACCGTGGATCAAGAGTTCTGTGCTGAGGGCTGTAGCGTAGCCGGTCCCAACGGCGAGGCGGTAATGTCTCAGATCGGAGACTCCCTCTTCGTCAAGGATGGCGAGGTACTTAAGACTCAGGCCGAGTAGCGAGCCAACCATCACGGGAGGATGCAACGTAGCCGATGCGTTCTCCCTCATCGCAAATATCGAACCCAAGGAACTCCGTGATGCAGAACCATGCATACGCATATGCGTGGCTTGCCTGTGCCGCCGTGGCGACACCGGCAATCGCCAATGATGAGCTGACGAAGCTCGCCGAGACCCCGGCCAACTGGGCCATGCAAACGGGTGACTATGCCAACACCCGCTATTCGAAGCTCGATCAGATCAACACCGAGAACGTGAAGGATCTAAGGGTGGTCTGGCAGTTCTCCACCGGCGTCCTGCGTGGACATGAAGGCTCGCCGCTGGTCGTGGACAACATCATGTATGTCCACGGTCCGTTTCCGAACCCCGTCTATGCGCTCGATCTCGATAATGATCAAAGGATCCTGTGGAGCTATGAGCCTAAGCAGGATCCGTCCGTCATTCCGGTCATGTGCTGCGACACTGTCAATCGTGGCGTTGCCTACGGCGAAGGCATGATCATCCTGCACCAGGCTGATACGACGGTCGTGGCGCTCGACGCGAAGACCGGCAAGGAGATGTGGAAGGTCGTGAACGGCGATCCCAAGAAGGGGGAAACCGGCACGAGCGCGCCCGTTGTCATCAAGGACAAGGTTATCGTCGGAATCTCCGGCGCCGAGTTCGGCGTGCGCGGCCACATTACTGCGTACAATCTCAAAGACGGTAAGCAAGTGTGGCGCGCCTACACGATCGGTCCGGATAACGAGATCCTGATGGATCCCGAGAAGACGATGTCACTTGGCAAACCTGTCGGCAAAGACAGCTCGCTCAAGACATGGACCGGAGATCAATGGAAGATCGGCGGCGGCACCACCTGGGGCTGGTATTCTTGGGATCCCGATCTCAATCTCTTCTACTATGGGACGGCTAATCCTTCGACTTGGAACCCGGTGCAGCGGGCCGGACCCGACGGCAAGCCCATTGATCAGAAGTGGACCATGAGCATCATCGCCCGCAATCCCGACACGGGCATGGCCGCATGGGCCTACCAGATGACGCCGTTTGACGAATGGGACTACGATGGCGTTAACGAGATGATCCTCGTCGACGACATGGAGATCGGCGGCAATAAGCATAACGTACTCGTGCACTTCGACCGCAACGGCTTCGGGTACACGCTCGACCGAGCAACGGGGGAGATCCTCGTCGCCAAGCCCTACGACAAGGACCTCAACTGGTCGACAGGCGTGGTCATGGACAAGTCAAGCCCCGAGTATGGACGACCGCAGGTCGTCCCGGAGAAGTCCACTTTCCTTAGTGGTCAGGACGTCAACACCAAGAATATCTGCCCCGCGGCCCTGGGCTTCAAAGACCAGGAGCCGGCGGCCTACTCGCCGCTGACAGGCCTCTTCTATATTCCCGTCAACAACGTCTGCATGGACTACGAACCGTTCAAGGTCTCGTACACACCCGGCCAGCCCTATGTCGGGGCGACACTGTCCATGTTTCCGCCTGAGGGCCAAGACCATACCGGGCACGTGACGGCTTGGGATGCGGCCAAGGGCGAAATCGTCTGGAAGCACGATGAGCCATTCTCGGTTTGGTCAGGCATTCTGACGACGGCCGGTGGCATCTTCTGTCACGGCACGCTTGAGGGTTACTTCAAGTGCCGCGATCAAAAGGACGGCAAAGAGCTGTTCAAGCACCGCTTGCCTTCCGGCTCAATCGGCAACGTGTTCACCTACGAGCACAAGGGCAAGCAGTACGTCGGTCTATACTCCGGCGTCGGCGGCTGGGCTGGGATCGGTCTTGCCGCTGGCCTCGACAAACCGACTGACGGCCTCGGAGCGGTTGGCAACTACGCGGGACTGAAGGAGTTCACCGCTCTCGGCGGCACGCTGACGGTCTACTCGCTGCCATAATCCGCAACAAATGAACAAGCATTGAGGGCCGGTGCAGTCGAATCCCCGCCTGCACCGGCCCTGGGTTTTTCCTCAGTGGGCCCCGCAGAGGGTTTAGCAGAGATATCTGTCAGGCGCCTGCTACGTGTGTGCCAGTCAGTCTGATCGATTGATCTGGCTGGAGCAGCTGAAACCCTGCTCTTGGTCCTCCGCTAGGACTTAGGTGTTGACTTAAGCAGACGGCTTCCGGTGAGGCTTCTCCCACAAGCCCAAATTGCTGCCGTTCCCTATTAACCTCTCTGCCTTGCCCGCTCGGCGAGCAAATCCGATGGAGGAAAGGCGGGCATCGAATCCATCACATGATCATGCTTCATGCCATCCAGGTATTCGACCGGCCTACTGCGAAGAGCGGACCTATCCAGTATGCGCCAAAACGGCTCGGACTCTTAGCGACTCACGCGGTGAGATCATCGTCAGCCTCTCCACCGACGACGTTCGCACAACCAATCGGCTCATCTTCGCCAATAGCAACATAGTGACCGCATTCTCGCCAAAGCTCATTTTAAGTGAACGTAACGCCAGAGCTGAGAATCATCGATCCTGAAGAAGCGATATCGCGATTGAGATGGGTTTCTTCCCTTCCAAGGGCGCTTGTCGTCGTTCACATCCCAATTTGTTGAAGTTACCTTCAGCGACATAAGCTCCACTTCCCATTCTATGTCGGGTGCCGCCTCGTCCTTGGGACCAAGGGCCGACGATCCCTTGGACTTCGGGATCGCTAGCGAGCGCTTGATATAAGTCGTTCCGTACTTCGTAGGCTTCGTGAAACCTCTGTGGCGTGACTCCAGCGCGTCGCAGTTCGCGCTCATGCGTAGTCAGAACCGATTTGGTGGAATCAATCACAGTACGGTTCGTCAATTCGTTACGGGCAACATCCTCCACGTGTTCGATGACGCCCGTCTCAACAGGTGCGGTCTTCTCTGCCATCAACTCCCCCTAACCCCGGAGGCTCACCCCGCCTCCGGAAGGCGCAGCTGTAGATGCCCTTCGGGCAGATCTGGAAATCCAGGCGACCGTCCAGAGACGAGGTCGTTTCGAGATGCCCTTCGCGCCGAACTCGCCGCGATCGGCGACGACGCCAAAGCTCCAAGCAATAAAGCCGTCTACGGCGATCTCCAAAGCAATCAGAGAGCTTGCAGACTGCCTTCACGGTAAGCACTCAAAGCTCGGGTGCGAAACTGTTTGCGACGCCGGGCTAATGGAAAAGGGGAGCAGCCAAGGCTTTAGCTGCCGTACTGTGGCTGTCGCGGCCTGCGTGCCAGCTTTTGCCGCGACGGCAGCTCGCAATAAGATCCCAAGCTACGACATCCGCAATCGTACCCGACACGAGAGCGTGCAGACTGTCGAAGCTACATCCGGGAGGCAAACAAGCTAACGGTTTTTAGGAATCGGTCTGACGTTCAACGCCGCCCGACCTGTGAAAGTGCTCCCACCACGAATGCGACGCCAGCGGCGATAACGACGGCATCGAGCGGGCGTTGCCTTGCAAAGCGCTTGGTCGATCTGAAGACGTATTCGATAAAGTCGGCAGGACGCTCGTAAGCAACCTCAGCCGTATGTGAAATGTTTTCGGCGGTTTCTGATGCGACCTCCGATACTCTATCCGCAACGTCCCTGGCGGTCGCTTTGATATCGTCGAGTGCCTCCTGACCGAGCTCTGCGGCGATGCCGGAGTCAGACAAGTCCTTCGGGTCTTTAGGGGTGGAGTCAGCGTCTTGCATTCTAACCAAGCCTGAATTGATTTCGAACCATTTGCGTCCAGGAACATAGATAGGGCGACGCAACCGTCGCCCTATCTTTGTCTCCTATCGCTGACCGCCGGGGTCCTGGTCCCCGCCCTGCTGCCTGTCGCGACCGCCTTGGCCTCCTTGCTGTTGCCGGCGGCGCTCTTCCGCCTGCCGCTGTTCGTCGGTTTGCTTTTGGCCGCCCTGCTGGTCCTGCTGGCGGTCGCGCTCGTTCTGACCGCTCTGTCGGCGGTTCGGGTCGTTATTGGCCATAGCCGTTTTCTCCTGTTGTGTTTCTGCAAAACATGAGCAATGGCGGCAAAGTTCCTACGGCCAAAATAAATTCCATCCTGAACAGGGGAAGCGCAGGCCGCAGTCGAATCGCTGGAACAGCGTTGTGTTTCGCATGTTGTGCTCCACGTCGGGGATTCGGCTCAGGAGCATCAAAATGAAAAAGACAACCTTGCTCATTTGCACAAGCGCAGCCGCTCTCTCCGTTATGGCGGGATCGGCGTTGGCACAAAGTCCAGATGGAGGCGGCCCGAGTGGAGCTGCACCCTCATCCAGAGACATGCCGTCACCTGGTGCGACGGCGCCGCCGGGTATGGAATCGGACAAGGGGCCCGCACTCGAGCGTGGCCCGGCATCTGAAAAAGGCCTGCGAGGACGAGACCGCTCCGAAGGAATGGAGCGCATGGACGGCGCGCGATCCGGCGGTTCTGCCGACGCGCAAAAAGGTCGAGACGATGCAGCCACGACGGGCGAGTCAAGCGGAGAGGCAGGCCGCGACGGCTCCAAGTCAGCAGATGATCGAAAGGAACGTTCGAAAGAGTCAGCAGAGGACCGGAAACCCGAAGGCAGCGCAACATCGGGCGCGTCCGAAGGCACTGCCGGTACTGATAGCCCGAAAGGCAGCGTAACCCAGCTGTCGGGCGAAAAGCGGACCAAGGTCCAGTCCGCGTTCCGGTCTCACAAGTCCGAAGCCGTCGTCAAAGATATCAGCATCGACCTCAACATCGGCGTCTCTGTTCCACGTAGCGTGACGCTCTATACCGTGCCGCAAGAGGTCATCGTCATCGTGCCGGAGTACCGCCGCTACAAGTACTTCATCTTCGAAGACAAGGTGGTGATCGTGGATCCCGATACGTTGGCGATCGTCGACATCCTAATCGTCGCGTAGGCCGGAGGCTGTGGGGCGCGCTGGCGCCCCACAGTTTTATCCTGCCTAGGCGGCTCAGTACATTGAGGAAAAGCCATTTGATAGCCGCCGCGGTCGGGATGGGTCCGATCGTCAGAATGGTTCGGGCGTTAGATCCACGCGGCAGCCCCTTTTGAACTCGGCTCGTCACCTGAACGCGCTGTCGTCAGCGACACTCTAGCGGATGGGGGGCGCCGCTGTCGGCGCCCCCAACGACCTCAGTCATCTTCACAAACAACGGCAAGCTCTTTCTCGGCCTCTTCGCGAGTCACATAGGCTCGATCGCCGATCACCACGACTGTTTCCTCGGTAGGCCTAGTCTCAACAATCTTGCACTCCTTATCGTCGCCTTCACGAACGATATAATATTCTTCAGCGATCGCGGGGGAGCAGATCGCCAGAATTGCCACAGTAGCCCACACTATTCTCTTCATTTTTTTTTGGCTCCAAGCATTCGCTGTGATGAGCACGTTGCGCAGAATTAAACACTCGTCCTTTGCCTAATGTTCCGCGGAAACACAGGCTGTCTGGACTGCGAAAGGCAAACGCAGCGGCCGATAGGCGGGAACGCTTTCGCGGGGAGCGCAATTTAATCCACAAAGCGAAGATGAAAAGTCGAATGGAGGAATCTGTGCGTAGCTTATTCGTCATCTGCGCTACCGTCGCTTTTGGCGCCGGTGCATTCGCTCAGGAGGTTTATGTCGACGGCGATGTTCCAAATGCTGGCGGCACCGTTGAGATGTACTCCGATGACACCGCCGTCGCTGTTCCCCCTGACCACTCAGATGTCCGGGTTTATGGTTGGAGAGAGTTGAGGCCAGACGATTGCGGCACGTTCAAATACTGGAACGGAGAGTATTGCGCAGATGCGCGTGACGAACCGGCGCGCGCGCCAGCCGAATAGCCAGCCGGTTGCGGGGGTGCGCGCAAATTTGTGGGGAGTTATTGTAAGGAGCTTTCAATGACAAAATTGCTCGTGTCCCTTCTTGGTGCATTTCTAGCGGCGTCCACCCCGGCCATGGCTCAGTCGTCCGGCGCGTCGCCATTGGACCCAAACAATGAGCGCAATCAACGGCCGGCGCCGAGTAATGCCGGACCAGCGAATCCTGGCACGGACACACCCGCAGCGCGTGTGCCGACGGCACCCGAGGATATCTACGCGGCCGAGAGGGAAGAAGGTGGCGCCGACGGGACATCGACCGGCGAAGCGGGCTATGAAATCGAACCCGTTGAACCTGTCCCTCCCCCGAACGCGCCTTACTAGGCAAAGTAAAGCTTAGATGAACTTAGGACGTGAGGCCTTCCTCTTTGCAAGCGCGAAATGGCGATTGGCGCGCCGTCGCTCTCGACGAGGGGGGCCGCGCTGCCGAAAGACGGTGGCCAGGAGTGGCTACTGCTTGAGCGTTTCGCGAATCTGTCCCGTCAAGTATTGATCCAAAACCCATGATGCGAGGAATCACGGCTCAGGGAGCTTATCTTTGGAAAGCGCAAAGAATGCAGCCGGTAGGCGTAAAACGAGGCAAGCAGAACACTCACGATCATTTACGCCTCAACGGTTGAACACCGTCGCCCAGCATCCGCCAAACGTCGTCGTTTCGCCGTTGCTCAAGGCGTTGGACGCCCCGGTTTTCACTTCAATATCCGCAATGTTCGCGTTCAGAAAGACAGCTACCTTCATCGCGTGCTGAATATCGATTGGGGGTGAAAGTTTGATCCGAACGTTGTGGCTCTCATCGAGCAGGCACCATGGTGCTCCGCCGCTGCCCGCTTTGACCACAAATGTGAACTTCCTGGCCACCGATGCCTCGCTCGAGGTGCAAGGGAACGCCGACCCTCGGAACCTCGCGGGGCTGGGCACTTCTCCTAAATAGTCACCTTCGCCTGCAAGCTATCCCGCACGGCTTTGTTGACAAACTGTCATAAGTGATAGGTGCTTGAGGGAGGCAAGAGAGTCCATCCCTTACAATCGGACCCCGGCTCTCCGGGTTTCCCTCGCGGTCAAACGTCCAGCACCTAGGAAGAGCACGGAGAACGCAGCGCTCTGCGGGCTGCGGCGCAGCTTAGACGCCTGCGTAGGCTTTAGACTTCAGCAGACTTGCTAGGTGCGCGGCGTTCGAGGCTAGCATCCGTGTCGTTTGAACAGTCTTGTCGTAAGGCGTTTCGAGATCCTTGTAGTCGGTCGCACCCATGGCTTGGCCAACCCAATAGGTGCCGGCGCCTGCCGCCAACGTGAACCCCACATCGTTGAGCGCCTGAAAGATCTCGGCATGACAGTGATGGGCGCCGTCCTCGTTGCCAACGATTGCTACCACAGCCACCTTGCCGAAGGGCGGCATGCGCTTCTTCTCGTCCGTCTCGCCAAGGAAGGCATCCATGCGCTCCAGCACTCGTTTGGCGACGCTCGACGGCTGACCGAGCCAGATCGGAGTGCCGAAAACGAGAATGTCAGCGGCCAGAATTTTCTTTCGCAATGCTGGCCAGTCATCGTCAGAGCCCTCGTTGGAGGTGACTCCCGGCTTGATATTGAGATCGACCACTCGCACGACTTCGCCGGAAATCCCGTATTGACCGAGCTCAGACAGCACCTCGTGTAGCAGTTTGTCCGTCGAAGACACAGCTTCGGACACCTTCAAGGTGCAATTCAGCGCTAGCGCGGCAAGAGCCATCAGCTCCCCCAAAAAACTGCGTCTTGATTTAGTGTTTCAATGCAACCCCTTGCGTCCCGGCCTGTTCCGCCATCCTGTGGCCTGCCTTTCGGGCATCCCTTATTCAATATGGCGACTACCCGGCCAGGAACGTAATGCCACGTGGCGTCCATTCATCAGCCCTCACCATAAGCAGAACGGACGAAGGCGGAGCGAGTTGTGGAACATGGTCCCCCCAGGGCAGGCGGTGTCATTTGCGGCAGCATTCGACTATCAAACGTGGTCGGGTCGAGCATCATGAACGATAAAACGTGCGCAAGGGACTGGGCGCCTCCGCAAGTCGTGGGACGCCCGAAATGAGGCGCCAAGCTAGCCGCTAGCTCGACCCGATAGCGTGAAAAGCGATTTCTAGACGCTTTAGCTCGCTCACCAGTTCGGTTTTTGGTCTGTCGGCGGACCGGCTCTGATGAACATTGCTCGCCAGTTTCTAAAGTATGACGCTTGATCAGTTCTTCTTTGAGGTGCGCCTCCGGTATCAAGTTTCGCATTTTCTTTGGCATCGATGCCTCCCTAACTTGTAGAGAAGCAACTTATTCCTCGGCTTTGCGGTTCCTGGTCGGAATCCCACTTCGGGGTAAGCACGGCTATTGAGGGTAAAGACAACTGTGTTGCAGGAATACTTCGCAATAGGATGTCAGCGCCGGTCAGCCCCTGGCCACCAAGTGCGGCTCCACCAGCATGTTTTTCGGCGGTGCGTTCTAACAGACCGATGAAACCGTTGCGGCTGGCAGAGCGGTCCAAAGCACCGCCAGCCCCGAAAGCGCCGCCAGAGCCAGCGTGACCTTCGCCAGGAATGTGTCCTCCTTGTCGTTTTCGGCTTCGACGAGCCGACGCGAGGCATCGATGCAAACAATGGCGAGAAGAAGAAAAGCGACGAGGGTCAGCCCTAAGACCATGCCCGCAATCACGGCCGCTGGCTCGGCCACAAGCGGATCGTTGCCAACGGACAAAGAGCACGCGACCGAAATCAGGACGTAAACGATGCCGAAGAAGCTGAGGAACACCGCCGGACCTGCCAAGGCCTCGATGAACTCCCGAATATGTCGCCTGCGCGCGCTCATCCCTCAGCCTCCCACAAGCCGCGGGAATCCATGGACGAGCAGAAGGCCAAGCATCCCTTGTCCGACCGCATAGAGCCAAAGCAGATAGGTGGTCTGCATCGACAGGCAGCGTTCGCGGTCGAGTAGCCCCGTCCAATAGCGCGCGATCACGAAGGCCGCCGCGATCACGACCAACACGACCAGCATTCCCTGCAGCCCGATCGCAAGATACGTCAGTGCGGCATATGCGTTTGCACTGGGGTGTACGCCCACTCGCATGTGCGCGGCGATATCAAACGCAAGAGAGACAGCGAGTGCGAGTGCGGCCAGTGCGACGACGGGCGGAAAAGCAACGTTGGCACTTCCGGGCTCAGGAAGATAAAGGCGCGCCAGGTGAATGAGCGCGCCGCTGGCAGCGAGCAGGACTGCAGACGCCAATGCCCACTGCGCGGGTGGCAGCGCCGAAAGTGTAGGGTCCGGCCAGACCTGTGGCGAAACCGTCCAAAGGTACAGATATGAAAACACGAACGCGAGGTAGAGCGCGGCGCCCACGAGCATGAGCAGCACCATCGCCCACCAAGAAATCGATTGCGGCCCGGTGGCGTAGCTTGGCACGCGATAACCTTCTGCGATCTCGACAGGTCCTTTGTCAGGACCTGGGTCGGTGTCCCACACCCAGATCCAAATCGAAACCAGCGCCAACGCCGCAAATATTGCAGCAGGGACGACCTGCCTTATGGTGAGCGATAAGAAGATCAGCGCGATGAACAAGGCGGCGCCCACGTGCGCCCAACCCGGCATCGGTAGGCGCATGACAAACTCGGGCTCGGCATCAATGGCGGAAGTGGCCAGAGTCTCGCGGCCTCCGGTCGGATTGCCCGGAAGGTAATAGCGGCCTGCCTCGACGTCCTCGCCTAGGTGAGGGTCGCTCCAGGCTGGATACCGATTTGTGACGATGGGCATAGACCGTATGCCATACACATCGTTCGGCAGCCATTCGAGCGTTCCGGCGTTCCAGATGTTTCCGAGCGTATCTCGCGAGGTGATGCGATAGCGACGCATGAGGTCGACCACGACAAGGAGAACGCCCGCGGCGAACACAGCAGCACCAACCGTCGAGATGAGGTTCAGCGTGGCCCATCCGACCTCCTCCGGATAGGTGTAGACGCGGCGCGGCATGCCGGCGAGGCCTGTCAGATGCATGGTGAAGAACGCCACATTGAAGCCGATGAACATCAGCCAGAATGCCCATTTGCCCAACCTCTCAGAGAGGCGATGGCGGCTGAAGACCGGCGTCCAATAGTAGATGGCGGCGAAGAGCGGAAACACCATGCCTCCGATCAGCACGTAGTGGAAATGGGCGACGACGAAATAGGTGTCGTGTACCTGTTGGTCGAAGGGGACCATGGCGACCATGACGCCTGTAAGTCCGCCAAGCACGAAGATGAACAGGAAGCCAACCACGAACAATCCCGGCACCGTGAACCTGATGCGACCCGCAGCAATGGTTGCGATCCATGAGAAAACCTGAATGCCGCTTGGAAGCGATACGGCCATGCTTGCGGCCGAGAAGAAATTCTGGGACAGAGCCGGCAATCCCGTGGTGAACATGTGGTGCACCCAGAGGCCGAAGCTGAAGAAGCCGGTTGCGATCAATGCGATCACGATCAGGCTGTGTCCTACAAGCGGCACCCCGACCATCGTCGGCAGGATCATCGATACGGCGCCTGCCGCGGGCAAGAAAATGATGTAAACTTCGGGGTGGCCGAAGAACCAGAACAGGTGCTGCCACAGCAGCGGGTCGCCACCTTTCGCCGCGATGAAGAATGGCCATCCGAATGCGCGCTCGAGCTCGAGCATCATGGTGGCAAGTATCAGCGCCGGAAATGCAACGATGACCATGCCGGCAAAGATCAGCATGCTCCAGGCAAAGATCGGCATGCGTGAGAGCGTCATGCCCGGGGCACGCGTGCGCAGCACGCCGATGATGATCTCGATGGCGCCGGCGATGGCCGATATTTCGATAAAGCCGATGCCGAGCAGCCAGAAATCCGCGCCGTATCCCGGCGAGTACGCCGCACTTGTCAAGGGCGGATACATGAACCAGCCGCCGCTCGGCGCGAGATCGAGAAACAGCGATAGAAAGAACACAGTGCCGCCGACGGTATAGGCCCAATAGGCAAAGGCGGTGAGACGTGGGAACGGCAAGTCTCGGGCGCCGAGCATCTGCGGCAACAAGAGAACACCAAGCGCTTCCACAACGGGCACGGCGAACAGAAACATCATCACCGAGCCATGCATGGTGAATATCTGATTGTAGACCTCCTGGCTCAGAAAGGTGTTACTCGGCACAGCCAACTGCAGGCGCATCAGGAGCGCGAGAATGCCGCCGAGCAGAAAGAAGACGAAGGCCGTGCCGACGTACCAGATGCCGACCCGCGTGTTGTTGATGTCTGTGAGTGAGCGCCAGCCGCGCGGTGTCTCCCAGGCTCGCTCGAGGGCCTCGAGTTCGCTTGGCGGCCGCGGCAGAGAATTGGGATAACCGTCCGCGGCGGTGGCGCTTGCGAGTTTATCGGTCATTATTTAAGGCTCGCGATATAGGCTGCCACGGCTTCGAGATCGCCGGCAGGAAGGTGCCGGAACTCCGGCATCAGGTTATTCGGCTTCAACCGATCGTTATCGGTGAGCCAGTACGCGATGTTCTGTTCCGACATCGCCAGCACCTCGCCGCCGATGGCCCCGCGGCTCGCCACGTGTGTGAGGTCCGGCCCCAGGCGGCCTGCTGAATCCGTTCCCCGCACGGCATGACAAACGATGCAATTGACGCGGAACACGTCCTGGCCGCGCGCAACCCGTGGATCGTCGGAAACCGCCATGGCAGGTCGCCGCTCGGCGGCAAGCCACGCGGCGTAATCGGCGGGCTCCATGGCCACAACGCGCAGCGCCATCATGGCGTGCGGGCCGCCGCAATATTCCGCGCACTGTCCGCGGTACGTTCCTGCACGCGTGGCGGTGAAGCGCAACTCGTTCGTGCGGCCCGGAATGAGATCGACCTTACCGGCGAGGGCCGGCACCCAGAAGCTATGAATGACGTCGGGCGAGGTCAGTTTGAGGCGCACCGGCCTGCCGACTTCAATGCGAATCTCGTTGGCGCTTGCGAACGCCGCCGCTACCGGATCTGTATAGGTGACACGCCACCACCAGCGCTCGCCTTGAACGTTGATTTCCTGCTCATCGTCATTCGGCGCGGCCGTTGCCGAGGCGAGCCAAAGCCCATAGACGAGCAAGGACGAGAGAACGACCGTTGGAAAGAGGATGCCCCCAAGTGCGATGGCCTCTGTGCTGCCGAGCGCGGCACGGATCCTATCTCCACCCAAGATCGCAAGGGCGGTTAACGCCATCACAAGCATGAAGATTGCCGCGCATCCAATGATGAGCAGCCACGTGAGACGTAACGCAGAACCCGCCTCAGGACTTGCCGGGATAAGTGTCGACTGTACGGTGCCGCAGCCCGGAAGAAGAAGTACGAGGAGCAACGTCATGAGCAGGGGGCTTTTTAGAACCGCAGCAGGTCGTGCGACGTCCGGATAACGGGCCTCGAGCGACGCAAACCAGCGTGCCGCCACGGCCACCCCCGCGGCCACGTAAGTGAGCGGGCATACGGCGATCATCATCAGGCCGGCAAGGTGTTGGTCCTCGATAGCGCTGAACGCGGCATGGCCGGCGTGGTGCGCGTGCGCCGCGTGAACGTCGTAAAGCAGCCGGGGGGAGAAGACGAGCACGGCCGCGAATAGGCAGAAGAGCTTTCCGGTTACGAGAAGTGCAAGGATGGCCTGCCACAAGCGGCGCTCAGCCAATCCGACGATCGCGCACCAGAACATGAGACCGGCCGCGTAGAGCGACGCGACCATCGCGACGTGCAGAGTGGTGCTCCCGTGCACTGCAGCGCCGAAGACCGGCGGCAGGTGCCAGAGCCAAATCAGAACGATTTGAACAACGGCCGCTGTGGCCAGCATCCGACCGGTCACCCGAGGGAGGAGATTACGCAACGTCCATGCACTCAACGGCGCCGCCACTCCGATCAGCGCAATGTGGTCCAGCATGTGCTGCGAAAGCGGGCCGAGTTTCAGCAGTGTGCCGAGCACAAGCGAAGCGAACAGGCTGGCGGCGGGCAGGACGGCGAGGGCTAGGCTTGCTCGAAGGCTAATGGCGCTGATGTCTTGGCGCAACTGCATCGCCACTCTCACCGTTTCCTCGTGTGCCGCTTCGGGACGGTTTTCGTTATCCGCTCGAAACGACGCATTCCGATTTTCGTTCCGAATTTCCGGAACTTCCCTGATGAGCTTGCATTCTCCTCGCGTGTGCAAAGCGCCCGGAGGATCATTCCCGTGCAACGCGTTCCCCTCTTTTCGCTGCTGACCCTTTTCATCACATGCACGGTTGCTCCTGCCCTCGCCCAAGAGATCGCGGCGCAAGAGACTGCGCGGCTCAATTCGCCTACGACGGGCGAAGGCATGAAGGTCAAGCCGCGAGCGCCGGACTTTGCGACCACGGGGCCCGAATGGCATGCGCCCGGTCTCAACCCCGCACTGACGCGCTTCAGCGCGCTCGATCAGATCAACGCGAAAAACGTCGCCAATCTGCAGGTCGTCTCGACGTTCTCGACGGGACTCAACAAGGGGCATGAGGCAGCACCGATCGTGGTCGGGACCACGCTCTATTTCGTGACGCCCTATCCGAACGTGCTCTACGCGCTCGACATCACGAAGCCCGGCATGCCGCTCAAATGGAAGTTCGAACCGAAACCGGAAGCCGCATCGCAGGGCGTTGCCTGCTGCGACGTCGTCAATCGCGGTGCTTCCTATTCAGACGGCCGCATCTATTTCAACACACTCGACGGCCAGACGCTCGCGGTCGACGCAGAAAGCGGCAAGGAAGTATGGCGCACGAAGCTCGGCGACATCACGGTCGGCGAGACCATCACCATGGCGCCTCTGGTGGCCAAGGACAAAGTCATCGTCGGCAACTCTGGCGGCGAGATGGGCGTGCGCGGCTGGGCGACCGCGCTCGATGCCGCGACGGGCAAGATCGTGTGGAAAGCTTACAGCACCGGGCCGGACAGTGAGGTTCTGATCGGCCCCGACTACAAACCGTTCTACGACAAGGAAAAGGGCAAAGACCTTGGGGTCACGACATGGCCCGCTGATATGTGGAAGCAGGGTGGCGGCACCGTATGGGGCTGGGTCAGCTTCGATCCAGAGCTCAATCTCATCTACTACGGCACGTCCAATCCGGGTCCGTGGAATTCCACGATGCGGCCTGGCGACAACAAGTGGACTGCCGGCATCTTCGCTCGTGACGTGGATACGGGCCAGGCCCGCTGGTTCTATCAACTCTCCCCACACGACGTCTCCGACTATGACGGCGTCAACGAGAACATCCTGCTCGATATCGACTGGAAGGGGCAGCAGCGGAAGGTGCTCGTTCATCCCGACCGCAATGGCCACGTCTATGTCATCGACCGAACCAACGGCGAGGTGCTTTCAGCCGAGAAATTCCATGCCGTCAACAGCTCGCACGGCGTCGATCTGGAAACCGGACAGCTTCTCTACAACGAAGAAAAGCGGCCGCAGACGAACAAGAAGATCACGGACATTTGCCCGGCTCCACCCGGCGCCAAGGACTGGCAGCCGGCTGCGTTTTCCCACAGCACAGGTCTGCTCTATCTGCCACACAACAATCTTTGCATGGACCTCGTCGAGACCGAGGTCGGCTATATCGCCGGAACACCCTACGTCGGCGCCGACGTCTGGATGAAGCCCGGCCCTGGTGGACACCGCGGCGAATTTTCCGCGTGGGACATCGCTTCCGGAAAGGAAGTCTGGGCGATCAAAGAAAAGTTTCCGGTTTGGAGCGGTGCGGTTGCAACAGCGGGAGACGTTGTCTTCTACGGAACGATGGAAGGTTGGTTTAAGGCCGTTGACGCCAAGAGCGGCAAGGAGCTTTGGAAGTTCAAGACCGGCTCGGGGATTATCGGTCAGCCGACAACGTGGGCCGGCCCGGCGGGCAAGCAGTTTGTCGCCATCCTGTCCGGCGTGGGCGGGTGGGCTGGCGCCATTGTCTCGGGTGAGCTCGATGGCCGGGACGGCACGGCCGCACTCGGTTTCGCCAATGCCATGCGCGATCTCCCCGATTACACCGCGGCAGGAGGCATGCTCTATGTTTTCGCGTTGCCTTAAGACGACGCTTGCAGCCGGCGCGCTCGCCGGTCTCGCGGTTGGACAGGCCTCTGGCCGTGAGTTGCGCGTCTGTGCCGATCCCGACAACCTCCCCTACTCCCACCAGAACGGCCAAGGGTTTGAGAACGAGCTGATGCGGCTCATCGGGCGCGAGATCGGAGCCGATATCAAATTCGTATGGATGTATCAGTGGCGAGGATTCGTGCGCAAAACGCTGCGGTCGGGCGTGTGCGATGTCATTCCGGGGATGGCGGTCGGAACAGAGCGGGCGCGCCTCACGCGACCTTACTACACCTCGAGCTATGCGTTCGTGACGCGAACAGGCAAGCGGCAAATCCGTTCCTTTGCCGAGCTTTCGAACGACATGAAAATTGGCGTTCAGCTCGTCGGTGACGACGGCATCAACACGCCGCCCGTCGAGGAACTCGCAGCACGCGGAATCAACGCCCACGTCAAAGGCTACATGGTGTGGGGGCAGTCACCGCCGCGGGGTGCGCCGCTTGAAAGCATCATGCGGGCGGTGGCTGATGGAACGGTCGAAGTTGCCATCGTCTGGGGTCCGCAGGCAGGCTACTTCGCGACCCGCGAGGACAAACCGCTGACCGTGGCCTCTGTGCCTACTTCCGACAAGACCGTTCAACCCATGCGCTTCGAAATTGCTATGGGCGTTCGCAAAAATGACGTGGCTCTCGCCGCGGAACTCGATGCGGCGCTCGCGAAGCTCAAGCCAGAAATCGACGCGCTGCTCGACAGCTATGATGTGCCGCGCAGCACGCCCACCGCTCAGCAAAAGGATGCTCAGCGATGAGACAGATACTTTCCGTGCTGGGTGTTATCTGCCTTGTCGGGCTCAGCGCAGCCCCGGCGCAGGATCATAAGCCAGCCCAGGAGCAGCGCCGCGTTGCGGCGGCAGAGGAAGAGCAACTTGTCATCCCGCAGGTTCCTCTCACTCCAGGAGGCGGCGCGCCTATCTCTCAGACGTCGCCAAACGCTGCGGAGTACGATGGAAACGAGGATATGATCCAGGCCGGCAAGCAGCTCTATTCCGCAATGAACTGCGTCGGATGCCACTCACACGGGGGCGGCGGGATGGGGCCGGCGCTGATGGACGATAGATGGATCTACGGATCTTCGATCGAGCACATCTTCTCCTCCATCCGCGAGGGTCGGCCGAACGGTATGCCGTCGTTCCGCGGCCGCCTTCCCGACGAGCAGATCTGGCA
Organism: Hyphomicrobium sp. CS1GBMeth3; assembly: GCF_900117455.1. NCBI lineage: Bacteria > Pseudomonadati > Pseudomonadota > Alphaproteobacteria > Hyphomicrobiales > Hyphomicrobiaceae > Hyphomicrobium > Hyphomicrobium sp. CS1GBMeth3. The sequence continues at coordinate 1,650,538 of NZ_FPHO01000003.1, read as the reverse complement.
GATCGCAGCCTTCGTGAGATCCATTCCAAAGCAGGAATAAGCTACCACGGTTGCCCACGGCCCAATGGCTCTGAAACGGATTGTTCGCGTCCGGCAAGAGGTCCGTTACTAGTAGTGTCGCGGTCATACTCTTTGACGGCCACAACAGCGGGTTTCGGCAGCTTGTCATTCGTCATCTGACGGGGCCAGCAGCGGAAATCCGAGGATGCGGCGCAACGGTGTCCCCCTTTCTTGATGAGCCGGACGCTACACGATGCCATGCTTCTTCATAAGCGCTTGCTCGTCACCCGACACCCAGCCGAAGACCTTCGCCTCACCTGCGAGATTCTACACGAGGTAGTGGACTTCGTTTGTGTCCCCTCCATCCCTACGAGCATAGGTCGCTGTCAAGCCACATGGGCAACACAATGCAGCTCATCCAGCGGCGAGATGCGGATATCACGTAAACGCATCCTTTTTGTCCCGATCGCTCGATAACGAGCGTATCCCTGTGCAATCACCTGCTTGAGCTGGTCATCATTCCTCCCGGTCATGACACCCGCAGGTGAGGCCGCGATGAACTCCGCCGCATACAGCGAGGCGACCTCATTCAGCTCCATGTCGCCGCCGAGGGACTGATTGAAGAAGTTCTCATATTGCTCGAACAGTTTCCTTACGGCACTCTCCATCATTTCCTCTCCAAGTGCAGCTATGGCCTCTGAGGGCTCACCACAATCATCCAGCGCGAATGTCCGGAAAATCCTGGAACCCGTCGATTTCCCCGTCGGGATTTATCTTTTTTACGACGGGCCCATTGCCGCTTCGCGCGGTAACGCGCTGCTGGGTGGGCTATCATCCAACGCATTGATCCGGTTGGCTCTCGACGGCGATCGCATAGTCGGTGAAGAGCGCATAGACATGAATCGTCGCATACGCGACATTATCCAGTCGCCCGACGGTACCATTCTCCTTCTAAGCGATGGCATCGATGGCGAGCTACTTCGTCTAACATCAATAGGGAAGCCAACCGGGACCCAGTGGATTGGTGAACCGCTCGCGCGCATGTCAAAACTGAGCTGGTGCGGAGCCAGTATTCACATCCCAGTCCGGTTCTCGTTCAGAGCCCAAAGCGACCACACGCTGCTCGCTATGCCACCCTCCTCGCTGCTGATATCGCTGCCTTGAGGCATGAGCGGTATGTCTGCTACTTAGGCTCGGACTCGCTTCATCACCCTCGCCGTTGAAGCGTCCGTACGCGAAGCACAAGCTGCCGAAAGCGGTCTCGATGGCGGCAGTTCGGTGTGGAGCGGCCGTCATGCTGACGGTAGCTGTCTGTCGCGCCATGAGCTGTCGGCCACACCGCGAGCGGCGAACCTTCACTGCTCGGCGCCTGTTGTGGATTCCGGCTCCAGCGTGGAGAGGTAGGCTGAGACGGCCTCTATGTCTCTTTCCGGTAGTCTTCGTGCGTACCGCGCCATGACCCGAGCGTTATGACTTTCCGAGCGCACGCCAGTGCGGAATAGACGCAGTTGATCTGCAAGGTACCACGCCGATTGTCCGACGACGTTTGGCACGCCGGGTGCCCGCAAGACATCTTGCTTCACGTGGCATGTAAGGCAAGCAGGAGCGTGGATGGCGAGCTCGGATCGGGCGATCTGCGCTCCCCTCTGCAGGAGCTCTCGGCTGTAATTTGAGCTTGGCGAAGAGGTTCTTGATTGACCCGAGAAGAACACGGCTGCGGTCTTGATATCCTCGTCCGTCATTACCTCAGCGACGGGAAGCATGTATCCGCTGGGCCGGGTGCCGTCCCGAAATGCGCGAAGTGAGACCTCGATGTATTTCGCGTTCAAACCCGCGATCTTCGGGAAGACGCCGCCCAGGCCGTTGCCGTCCGCACCGTGGCAGAAGGCGCATGCCGTCACCGACCCTTGACTGACCTTCGGGGCAAAGGGTGGATGCGCGCCGACGAGTTCGCGGTAACGCTCAGTGTTGAGCTGCGGCAACTTCTGCAGAAAGGCAACCATGTCCCATATCTCGTCATCACGTTGGAGTGCCGGCCAGGATGGCATAGCGGTCATTTTGATGCCGTGCTTAACGAGCCAAAACAACTCATTGGGGGCGAAGATATTCCCCACGCTCAGGAGGGGCGGCGGGGGAGGCGTCATTCCCCGCGTTACTGCTAGCGGCGGATGATCCGGAGCGCCGTGACAGGGCGAGCAGGTCAACTCGTATTTCTTTGCACCCCGCAATATTCTGGAGGGGTCATCGAGCGCAGGGAGCACCTTTTCGGAGGAGTGGAAGGCGACCGAGTGGCGCATCGTAAAGTGCAAGAACCACGTGACGATGGGTGAATGCGGCGACGTGGCACCGACGTTGTAAATTCCGATCCAAGCAACGAAAATTGCCCCGATGACCGTCGCAGTGACAAACGCGGCAAGGGAGAGAAGAAGCGAACGCCAATACTGCTGAACAAAAAGTACGACAGGGCGCGCCGACAATCGGATTCTGGGCCAACGAGTTGAATTCATAGGCAATGCCGTAATGTGCTTAGTCGGTCGCGTTCGATAGGGCATAGATCATCACAGCTCTCAACAACCGCTCTTTGAGCGTGTTGGGGCACTCAAGCGCCAATCGTTCAAGAGCGGCGCGTTGGCTTTCATTGAGTTCGCTGGCGCAGAGGCCCTTAAGCGCCGCACGGGCCAGCGACAACTTTGAACCCGATGCCTTCTTGAGCCACTTGAGCGCCGGCAGTAACCTTTGCTCTGCCTCGGTCAAATCCGATCCAAACGGAAGGGAATCAAAAAATCCCTTCGCCTTTGCCGGTTCGAGCGCGTGGGAAACCCTGTCTGGCGTGTTCATCTGGAAGTGGCTTGGTCGCCTGTAGCTTTTCTCAAGCTTGCCGGCTCTTTTGGCCCTGGCGATCAGGGAGTCCTGAAATCGAGCGTCGGTGATGGCTACCATCGCGTCGATGCAATCGCGATCGCTCTGACCGCGCACATCTGCTGTACCGTACTCAGTAATGACGATATCTCGCAAATGTCGTGACACCGTAGTCTGACCGTACTTCCAGACAATATTCGATGCCACTCCTCCTGCGGAGTCGCGCGTTGCCCGCAAAGTCATCACCGAGCGGGCACCGTCAAGGGCAAAGGCCTGCGTGACGAGATCGTGCTGACCGCCAGTGCCGCTCACCACGCGACCATCCTCCAATGTGTCGGAAATGGCCGCCCCAAGCGCCGTTACCATCATTGCAGTGTTGACAAAGCGTGCATCTATACGCGCTCGACGTTTTCGACCCTCCTGACCGTAAACTTCGTTGACAAAAGAAATTGCTGTCATGCGAAAGCGATCGCGCTCTGCATCCGGCATCTCCCTGAGAGAGCGGTAGAAGGCATGCGATCCGAGAAAGAAGCCGGCGTGAAGGAGGGCACCGTCCTCGACTTGACGCTTGAGGATCCCGGCGCGGTAAATATCAAGAAAGCCTTCGACAAACATTTCGCTCATGCCGTAAAGGCCGATTGCAAACGGCTGGGTTGAGCGCGCCATGCGCCCTGTCGCAGTCGGGCGATCTGAATCAAGATCACCGTCGAGACGGCGCAATGTTTCGCAGAACACGTCATTGTGCTGGTGGCGAAGGCAAAGGGCGTAGGCCAGGGCATCGCCCACTGAGCCAATGCCGATCTCAAGCGTGCCACCGTCTGGAATCAGCGATGCACAGCGAAGCCCGATCGCATGGTCGGCATCCGACAATAGCAGGCGAGGCGCGCCGAAGAGCGGGAACTCATACGCGTCTTCTTCCAAGACGTGGTCGAACACCGTCGCCGGGAGGCTGGCCTCCCCACCCATAAACGGCAACTCGCTGTTAACCTGCCCCACGATCAAGCAGGTTTCGCCGCGCTTGCGCCTGTCTGCCACCGCTGGCAGGAGATCGAGGGTGATATCTGGATTACACGAAAGACTGAGCCGAGCATTGGTCCCGACTCCCCGCTTTGCTACAAGTTGCGCAATTACATTCAGGCCATGATCCGCCAAGTATCGTGCTGCATGGGAGTAGTTAGCTGCGATGTAGTTTTGCTGCGCCAGGTCCGCATGCAGCCAATGCCCGGCAAGCAGAAAGAACTCATGGACCTCGATGTTCGGCGGGACAGCGCCGTTAAGAACAGCATCCGCATATAGCAATCGCGGATATCCTGCGAATAGTCGCTCGTTCAGAGGCCCAACGAACCGACGCTCAAGCTTACCGGTCGCCTTGAAGGGCACAAGCGTGAGCGCCGTAAAGATGCGCAACCGGATCGTCCGATCGGCCGCCGCGCGTGCATAGAGTTCGTTCGCTACATGGTTTGCCTTGCCAAGCCCAAGCGGCAGGCCGAGCGCTATATCCTTACCGACCTCATCTAGAATATGATCGGCGAGCACTCCGACGTTGGCATGATACTTGGTCAAAGCGCCGCCACTACGATCGTTCCGAGGTTTTCGGATCCTGCGTCGCGTCCCGCGCAGGATCATTCTCCCCAGGCCGCGCCTTCGAAGGCTTTACCTGTTTCCTTCAGGTAAACTCTACGCAACGACATTGGTTGCAAGTAAAGCATGAGTTATCATTAGCAGTTAGTTTGCGAATCAACCGCTGGTTTCACGTGGACCCTCGCAGGTATGAAGGCGTTTCTCGAGCACAGACTGGAACTGACCTCGCAGCCGACCGATTTCCGAAGAGTCTCGATCGCCATTGAGATCATCGCTGAGCGGCGCACATGTCGGCGTTTGTTCAGAAGAGGTGATGGGCAGATTTTGCCGCCTCGCGCTTTGTTAGTTGCTCGATCCCGAAGCCGGCATTCACCCCCACGGCGCCGACCAAGTAACGACCGCACAATCAAACATGTCCGCTACTAAGGGCACACCGGTCAGTCGCACAATCCATCGCAACTCGTGGCGCGAGCCAACCTGCCGCAACGAGCAGCACGCAATCGAGAGAAAATGTCGGTGGATGTCGGATATGCCCGAGTTGCCGCGTCCTTGGGACGTGAGTGTTCGTGATTCCAACGGATCGGTAGCCAATTAAAGGACACGCAATGGCCAAGAATACGATTTGCCTTTGGTACGACAAGGATGCCGAAGCTTCCGCGCGCTTCTACGCCGAGATCTTTCCCGACAGCGCGGTAGGCGCCGTCCACCGTGCACCCAGTGACTACCCATCCGGCAAGGAAGGAGATGTGCTGACGGTGGAATTCACGGTTGCCGGCATTCCTTGTCTTGGTCTCAACGGTGGTCCGGCATTCAAACACAACGAAGCCTTTTCGTTCCAGATCGCCACCGATGATCAGGAAGAGACCGACCGTTACTGGAACGCCATCGTGGGCAATGGTGGCCAAGAGAGCGCGTGCGGCTGGTGCAAAGACAAGTGGGGCGTCTCCTGGCAGATCGCGCCGCGCGTGCTGACCGAGGCCCTGGCAGTGGGCGGTGATGAAGCAAAGCGCGCATTTGACGCGATGATGTCCATGCGGAAGATCGACGTCGCTGCAATCAAGGCGGCGCGGCGTGGCTGACCTCCACGGATCACCGCGGGTTGGCTGACCTGCCTCCGGCGCAAATGAGCCAGCTCGATACGTCATTCCAGCTGCGGATTTCTAACTTGCCGTGGTCCATGCCCCTTTGCAGTAGCCGACCACATCCGTCTCATTGGCAGTAAAATCACAGCCGGATTATGCCTTATTCCCCCTAGCATATAAGGAAGGTGTCGGCTCCGGTTCACCCCGCGTCCGCCAAGCGCTCCATCAAAATGTTATTCAGCGACGCGCGAAGCTCGTAGCTGAAGCCTTCCTTCTCGAACACAAGTCTGACACTCTGGCTAAAGGGTTTCGCCGCTTCCTCAAGCACAATACTGCCAAAGCCACGGCGCGTGGGCTGGCGCACGGCCGGGCCGCCCCGCTCCGTCCACCAAAACACGAAGTCGCCTTTGACGGGCTCGATGCGGCCACTTATGGCAATTCGTCCCGAAGGGTCAGATAGCGCGCCGTACTTCGCGGCGTTGGTAGCGAGTTCATGCACCATCAGAGCGAATTGCTGCGCCACATGTGCGTTCACGATTATGTCGCAGCCCTCTATGTCTACGGCGGAGGAGAAGCCGGCCATCTCCCGCTTCACGATCTCCAGCAGGAGCGCGCCCTCCAATGCACCGCCCGAGATCACCTGATTTGCATTTGCCAGTGCGGCCAACCTGCCCTCGAAGTCGGCCTTAGCCTCTTCGATCGTGCGGCCTTTGACCAGCGTGCGCGCAGCTATGGTCTGGATCACAGCGAATAGGTTCCGCGTGCGGTGTTGAAGTTCCCTGGACAGCAGCTTCTCCCGGTCCTGCGCCCGGCGGTGTTCCGACACGTCTATGACCGTCGCCAACACATATCTGTGCGAGTTTCTGGTAAATGGGCTCAGCCCCACCTCAGCGCGAAACTCACTGCCGTTCTTGCGCCGCCCGCTCAGGTCCTCCCCCCGACCCATCGGACGCGCCTCGGGGCTGGCGAAGAACCCCTGGCGGTATCGGGCGTGATTGCTCGCGTGGCGCTCGGGCACAAGGCTTTCGATGTCGTGTCCGACCAGCTCTTCGCGGCCGTAGCCGAACTGGCGTTCTGCGCTCGCATTGACAAGCTGGATCCGTCCGTCATGCCCAATCACGAGGATGCCGGTGGGCAAGGTCTCAATCAGTTGCCGTATATTGCGCTCCTGCTCGATAAGCTGATCCACCGCCTTGTGAAGCAGAGTCACCACCGCAATGATGATTGCTGCCATGAGCAGAAAGAACAGCCCCGACAAGATCAGCTGATCACCCGTGCTCCAGCGGGAGTCCCCAGCAAACAGCTGTAGGCCCAGGAAGCAGGAGAGGATGGTTGCCAGCATCGCCGGCCAAAGACCTGCGGTGAGCGCAGCCACCGTGACGGCGGGAAAATAGGTGATGAAGGGAAGGCCTACAGCGGGCCCGAGCAACAAGCGTAAAACTGTTGCCAGCGCCACCAGGACTAGCACGAGAGAATAGGCCAGGAGAGGGCGCCTGCGAATTTGCAGCAGACGCTGGATGCCAGGATGGGCCGTTAGAATGGTCGAGAAAGGCATTGCAACGCACCCTCTAGTATCGGAGTGCCTGAAAACTTGAAATTCTACATTGCTAAGGCCTTCTATTCTATGTTCTTCAACGCCTACAGATAGTAGTCCGGATCCGTGCTCTGCCGTATCCGTGTCATATAAGATTTTTGCCTTAATCGGTCGTGCGATCAAGTGGTTAAGGGCTGCAGCGCCAACCGCCCTATTCAGACAATGAACTTCACCGGCCACCTGTCGAGAAGCGGCCGACACCTCGCCTGCCCACCAGACGGAGACCGCGCAGACCGACTTCCACGCCGACGACATCAAGGCAACCGGTCAACCATCATCGGACAATGGCATCGATGGTAGCAACGATAGCGCCCCTAAGGACATGCGCCGCCCCGGCTGCGCAACGCATCGGCCGGTGGCACGGCTTGTTGGCGGCGGAGCGAGCTACTCGAAGTTTTCGAGTAATTGTCAAAAGTCGGCGCGGATTGGGCGCCCGAAGCGTCACTAAGAGAAACTCCGCAGAGCTCACCCCTCTGGCCGCGTTAGGTGGACCCGAGACAGTCGCGCGACTTTCTCAATGCCTCCTCGAGGAAGATCGGTGTGCATTAGTTCCTAACCTCAAGCGCTGCAACCGGGCACAGCGCTTGACGCTATTCTATTCTCAGTAAAAGTCCCTGCATCTTTCATATCTACGCCACCATACCCGCGATCCCGTTTCGATGGCGCGCCGTCTCAGCCACCGGCATTCGCCATAGTAGTATCCATCCGTGAAGTAGAATGCGATCCCTGGCCCCCAGCTGTATCTGCGCCCACTTCGAATATGGTCGCGGCGACCCGGTCCGCGCCAGCCGCGATCGCGATCCCGACGCCTGATCTCGACGTCTGCGCTTCGCCGATCGCCACGGTCGATGCTTCGAGCGCCACGGTCTCCACGCTCGACTCTGTCCCCTCCGTTGCCTCCCCGGCCGCCGCGATAAGAACGCTCGCCGCCGCCGTCACGCTGTACTGTCGTGTCGCCTCCACCACGACGCTCGGGGGGTGCTGCTGCGGCGATACTCGATGCACCAATGCAGCCGATGGCGAGAACGGCCACAAGGATTGAAGGTTTTTGATTGCTCATTGACGTCTCCTTTTTGCCCCCCGGCGTGATGGTAAAACGCGACCTCAGTTGGGATCGTTCCTTTTTGTCCCCTTCGAGCACAGCAAGGTCCGCGGCCTCGTCCACGTCTGTGCGAGACATTACGCTTGTTGCAATCGTCGCTGGGAGACTTGTTCGCGACGGACTGGCAGTCGTCGCAGTTACTGTGATCTATGATGCCGTCGTTCCTTGCGGCGGTCACCCGAGCCTTGGCCCGCTGCGGAGCGGAAGGTAGATTTTGGTCGCGCGGCCGAGCGCTCGAGCGTCAACTACCTAGCGCTGCCTGATTGAGAGCGAGGGCGCGATCACGGTCGAGATCCAACTGCATAGGCGTGCGCTGCTTCACTAGCCTTGGCGGCGTTGCCGGTCCTCGTCCAGCTGGGCGTAGAGTTCGCGCGTCGCGGCCTCGGTTTGCTGCACCGCACGAGGATTTTGGCGACGACGCCATGTGACGTAGATGCCATAGGCAATGAATACGCCGAGCAAGATCGGACCGACGAAAGTCATCAGAAGTGTCAGATAGCCGGTATCATCCATCTCGCTTGCCTCCAATAGGAGATAACGCGGGTTCAATAGTGGGGGTTCCCTGGCGAGCGCATGAGAGATCACCGACTGCGGCGTTATCATTCGGAGTGCTAAAGGACAAACCAGCAGCCCATTTCGCAACCCGTCTGGGCGGATCATTTCATTGGACCGAGTTGCGCCAGGCGTGCGCGCATCTCGATCGGTATCGGCGCCTTGATGAGTGGGTGGTAACGGCGCGACAGTTCCGCTCCAACTTGCATGATCGTAAGCGCGGGAGCAGGGTGGCGGCCGCGCCAAATATCGTAGTCGCTGCCAAATCTATTCCGGAGATCACGCCGCTCGTGACCTACAGCCACTGCTATGTAGAGCGTCAGATGAATTGCCAAAGCCGCATGACCAACTGTCATGTAAGGTGTCATCCAGAATCCAAGGATGACGCCCACATACATCGGGTGTTCCACGAAGCGATAAAGCCAATTTGTTTTCAGTCTCGGCGGCTGCGGCGCTCGTCCGTTGTACCAGGCCCAGGCTTGCTTTAGGCCAAGAAGCTCGGGCAGATTTATTGAGATGGCAGCAGCGAAGAGAAGGAGCCATCCAAGGCCAAAAGCCGTCCACAGCGCTGCCTCCACCGCGCCGTTCTTGAAGTGCCAAAGCACGATCGGCACCGGTTGCCACAACAGGATGAACAGAAAACCCGCAAGGATGGCGGCGTGTACGTACGTCGCGCGCTCGAGTGGAGCCGGCACGACAGCGGCGACAAGCCGCTTCACCGGTGCGCGCGCCATAACGGAATGCTGAAGACAAAAGAGGGTGAGCAGGAGAGCGTTTGTAAGCAATGCCCAGGCGGGAGCCATCGCCGGGCCTACATCGACGCCCGGTAGGAGCCACGGATTCGAGGCGTTGGGTAGATTACCTAGAAAAATGATGAAGGTTGCGAAAAATGCAAATGTGCCCACGAACGCCGCAAGAGCGTAAAATAATCCTAGTACGCGCGGCTCTACCGAGCGCTTCGGAAGTGGATTGTGTCTTCCCATTGGCATTTTCAACGTGACCGAACAATTGCGCGCCAAACTCATTGAGATGGCAACGGCCGCGACGTGCGCTGGTTCCTCATTCGTGCGTGCGCAGGTTCAACAACAAACTCGAGGCCTAGCTCAAGCGCACGTTAACACAAGGGCTACTCAATAGAACTTCCGCCTTCGATGATCCGTCCGGACGTGTAGTTGCGGTGAGCTGCCCGCAATATACCGCGCAGAATCGACGCCCAGTGGCTATAGACGCGGTGATCTTCGATTACTCAGGACCGCTTTAACCAGGTGAGCTGGAAAATCCGTTCGCTTCGCATTCGAGACTTTGACCGGGCCCACACAACCAAGGCTCGTTCCGTCCGCCGCCTCAAGCATGATCTCTCGACCTTGCTGTGTAACTCGTGCGTCGAGGGAGATGTCGTGAAGTGCCCACAGCATTGTGGCGCCGGAGGCAAGTATGCCGAGTGCGACGACAATAACCGCCCCTTAAATATGGCCCCGAGACGCCTGGCCGACGCTCTGAGCCACTCCGGCGCAAGGCGCGGCGTGCCAATGCACAAATGTCGTTTGCGGCTGCCCTCACTAGATTGCGCCCGGCTATGAGCGTTTCACTTCGGACTGGCCGTTGCTCTGGATAGCGTGTGGAATCTGCCATGGGTGGGCCGCGCGGATGTTGCCTCATTGATGTCTCTGTTACGGCTTCCTGACCGAGGTGTTGGGCGTCTCCGGTCACGATTGTTCGTGGCTTTGACTGGAAGCGAGCAAGCCCGGCGCAATCAGGCTGAATTTTTGCAAGCATCGACCAATTCCTTGTTGTTTTGATTATATGTTCCGATGCTGTCGATGGAACGGTAATGACGAGATGTTGGTTTTCTTGGCGCACATACACGGGCTGCCTTTGGTTATCGCACAAGCAGCCCGCTCGACGAGTTCGAGCGCCAATGGACTGCATCGCCGATATCGACAGGCTGAAGAAGTCCGCGCTTGAAGCGCAAGGGCGGGCAGATGGACCGCAAGCAGCAAACCGAATCTTATCGAGCGGACGCAGCCTGAGATCGCCGAAGCTACCCGGGAGAGGCCTGCTGGACCGTCAATTGTTCCAGCAGCTTGTTGCGGTCGCACTACTCCAGCGTATTGCACGGCAATTGTCTTTCGCTCCACGCTAGGTGTTGGACGGGAACTTTTCTTCCCACGGCGGGTACCACCTCTAAACGAGGCACGATATGCCGCACCTTGTCGATTACCTCGATAGAAACGGGCCGCTCCGCTCGTTCGATGAAGTCGAACTTGCTATGCTTCAACTTGTCTACGATCTCGCTTGCGCGAGCATTGGGCTTGAGCCGAGAGACCCGAGACGCGCATCTACGGCACGCATTGTGTTTCAAATGGTCGATGAATGCCAAGACCCCGAGGAGCAACTTTTTCGAACCCTAGAGGTTGTCAAAGGACCGGTATAGAAAGCCGGAATCATGAGGCGTTCTAACTCCATTACTGCCCTCGTTAATCGGGGGCTTTTTTTAAGTGTGCCACCGCTTCGGCACCTCGTTATTTACATGGGGACTCCAGGATCGGAGAGACCATCCGCAACAGAAAAGAGGTCGTCTTCGAAGGGTGACGCTCGCGATCGGGGAGACATGCGCGGCTCCAACGCGGCTCGGGAGCGGGCCGCGGGGCGCCAGGATAAGGATGACACCCGCGGAAGCCAGGACGCCAAATCGAAGGCGTCCGAAGGCGGGCACGCCGCCACGTCGTGCTCTGGTCGGTGCGTTTTCTCCGTTGAACGAGGCGGCGAAGAAGCGTCGGTTGGCTCATCAAGCATACGTGATCGCCGAGTCATATCACGGCTAGTTCGCGATTGGGGAACGGCCGCAAAGCCGCATTTCTGACCTCGACCTTCCGCTCCATGGATTGAATGATCGGGTCGGCGAACGCCACGCCCTGTGTGTCGCTGGCGCTCATGAGCGCGCCGGGACTGAAGACGTTGATCTCGAGCAGCTTGTCGCCCACGATGTCAAGCCCGACGAGGAACATGCCGTCGTGCAGCAACTTCGGACGAACAAGCTCGGCCACCCGAAGATGATCCGCGGTGATCGTGACCTTTTCCGCCACTCCCTTGGCATGCATGTTGGACCGTATGTCATCGCCAGACGGGACGCGCCGGACGGCCGCATACTTGCCATCTATTTCTAGTGGGCGTCCGTTCATTAAAAACAGCCGAATGTCTCCGTGCTTGGCCTCGGACAGGTAGCTTTGGACGATGATGTAGCCTTCCTCCGCGAGCGACTCGATGATCTGATTGAAATTCTCATCCTTAATTGATTTGATCATGAACACATTCTTGCCGCCGGAACCTTGGAGGGGCTTCACGATTACCTTGCTCTCTTGCTTCGAGACAAAAGCCTTGATCTCGGTGGCATCCTTGGAAATCAGCGTTATGGTGCGGACATCACTCGGAAACTTTTGGAAATAGAGCTTATTCTGCGCCTGCGCCAATCCTGCCGGATCGTTGAGCACGATCACTCCCTTTTCAACGGCAAACTGCCCAAACACGATGCCTGCCTGCGCGGCCCAAGGTCGTTCGATTGCATCGAGAGACGGGTCGTTCCTCAACATCAAGATGTCGACGTCCGTAATGTCGAACGTCTTGACTGGCACGTCGTCGGCTTGGAGCTCGGCGATCCAACCCTCGCCATTCGCGAATTTTTTCTTCCGCGGCACCACGGCCTTGATCGACATCCCGTCGTCCGGACGGAGAATGAAGTCATCAGGCGTCACGTAGCACACATCGTGCCCTCGCTCCCGCGCGTTCATGGCTAGAGCCGTTGTCGTGTACCGGGGGTACTCGGACTGCAAGCCATTGACGAAGAATGCGATGTGCATGACGGCCTCTTAATGAACCATCAGGTCGATAGGGGACAGGACCGAACCAGGGGTAGCGATTCGACGCTTGGCTGCGGACACCGAGACGAAATCTGGAACCAGCGGTATTGCCTTTAAGAGGCCGCGGTCGAGTAACTCCGTCATGAACGGAAAATGCCGCGACGCAATCTTTCCAATCCAGAACACATCAAGAGCACCGCCCTCTCTCAAATGATGAAGGACCTGCATCAACCCGCGCAGGTAGATCGCGTCCTTTGCTAGTCCGCCACTTCGGTGAACACGCATAGCGGCGTGAAAGGCTCCGCGGCTTGTCAGACCGCAGTGCTCGGTCAACATATTGAAGGTTTCCATGAAATCGGCGCCAGCGAGCATAGCCTCACACCCGAGCACCCGTGCTGCGAGGAGCCGCAAGCGCGGCCGGGTTAAACCACCAGAGGCGTACTCGGCAAACACCGCCAAGCCTTCTTGCATTTCTTCGTAGCCGGCGAGTCCAGAGCGAAGCAGCCGCAGACCCTGCTCCTGTCCATTGAAATATGTCAGGAGGTGAACGCCGACTTCGTGGTTCAGAATCGCTTCCACACGGTGTTTCGGGACGGCTGTTGTCCGAGAGATCAAAAGGCGCGGGCCGGAAACCATGAGACCCGCCGGCATATCGGCGCGTATCTCCACGCTTGGTGAGAAAGCTTCGAAACGGCGCCGGTAGCGTGATATCTGTTGCTCGGCTCGCATGCGCACATGGTGCGCATCGAGACAAACGTCGTCGTCTTCGAATCCGCGGTTCTCGTTTATTGCATCGAGATGCCGGATGATGTGCTCGGCCTCGCTCTTTAGTTCCGGCTCGACAGGTCCATACATGACGCGGCTGACATCCTTCGCACGTTCGGTCCCCCGTTCGTTGAGCAGGGTGAGTTGGAGGTCAATTTCGCGCCGCTTCTCATCAAACAGTTTTGTAAGCGTCGGGTCTTCAAGCTGATCCAGCGAGATCGAGAAAAGCTCGCGCTTTTTGGCTCCTACATCGAAAGTCAACGGGCGATAATGAAAATTTGGCGTCTCGGCAAACCGCTGGTGCCGGAATGTTTCCCACGCCTCCTCCGTGTTGATCGGTGTCAGATCCACGAGAAAGTCGAAAGATGAGCAGATCGCATCCATCTGACGATCGACCCGGCGCACTCCGTCGATGACGATCTTGCGTCCGAGTGCGCGATGCGATCTCGGCTTGAACGACGTCGCGGTGTACGCAAAAGCGTAGACAGCCTTCAAGAGCGCGTCATAGAGATGGGCGACGAGCTGCTCGAGAAGCTCGGGATAGATTTGCTCCGTGGAGGGTTGGCGGTAGATCGGCGCGATACCAATGCGAAGAAAAGGCATTTTTCGAGTGAGCTTCTCGAATCGCTCGTCCTCAGTGGCAAGCCCGGAGCGCTTTACGACCTGCGGCCTGCGATAGCGCATCTTGCTGCCCCTGAGGGCGTTAGAGAACGCGTCTCGGGCATCTGCCGCTCCCACACGCTCGTTGCAAGCAACGTCGATCTCAAACGTTGGGAGACTCGGATCGTCATCTTTCAAGCGACGATCCTCGCTCAATTCGAGGAGTTCGATCAGCAGGCAGGCTCCAAAGACGTCACCCATGAGCTCGGTGAAGTCAGCAAGACCTGAGGCTACGTCCTCGAAACGATCGACGACGATGTGCGAGGCTTGCGCTGTGGCGAGCTGCTCGGCGGCCAGCGCCGCGGTCTCGCCGGTTCGGATATGAAGACAAATGAAAGGCAACGCGCGATCGACGTGCATGCGGCCATGCGCGCCGAGTTTGGTTCGAATGAACCGCCCGGCTTCAAGCTCGCCGCCACGGTTTGACCGACGGTTGGTGTTCCGCGTCGTTGTAGCCTTGCTCATGGCCTGGGCACCTTCAATGCGCGCTCCAAAACGGGTACGGAGTCCGTTAGCAGTGCCCTTAGCTCAGCGAGCCACTGTCTGTTCGGCTCCCCGGTCCACTCGTCCATGAAAATCTTTTTAAATTCGACTGCGATTGCACATCCCGTTCGGGGAAACCGCTCATGGATGAAGCGGGTTTGCTCGCCACGCCCCTCGAAAGCCACGTTCTCCCGAACGTCGAGGCGCCGTCCCATAATCATGCGAGACGCGCAAAACTCCATGAACCCCTCGACCACTCGAGCCCATTGGACGCGGTCCATCGATGCTGTGCCGATGTTGATGTCGGGCGCGGCGTCCCCGGCGGTAGCAGGTGCCTTTGCTCCAGCGCGGCGATGGTTATAGCTGTGGACATCGAGCACGAGGAAGGTGCCGAAGCGCTTCTCCAGCCCGTCTAGCGTGCTCGCCAAGGCCGCATAGTATTGGTCGTGGATCTCGCGCAACCGCGCCACGACGTGGTCGCTTGGGGCTTCATGCCAGACGTCGAGATCCCAAGCCTCTGCTGGACTGAGATACACGGATTGTTCGCGCGCTCGGTTGAGGTCGACAGTAAATCTCGAACGGTGGAATACAAGGTAGCTTGGCAGACCCGCGATGAGGTCGCCGGTAAACGGATCTTCTTCTCGCAGACGCACATCTGCAGCGACAGCCAAAAGAGAGGCGATGTCGCCATCGACCAAGTGCCCGTCGTGGATTGCAGTACCGATGATCGGAGAATCGGCGCGGTGCAATGTCCACAGCGACAGGCGCCGGGTTCTGGGCCGTGCGTCGCTCGCCGAAACCAATTTCATCCTGGGACAGCCTGGACGCCGATGGTGCAAACTTAAACGGCTGGCGCTCAAAGATTGTTCCCGTCTACGGAGCACCGGCGCAATGCACACAACCAAGCTCGGTGAGCTGGAGGTCGTTTCATCCTGGCCCAGTCACCAGCTCGGGGAAGAGGGCTGAAGAACGGCCTAGCGGCCCTTCCTAATCTTCGGTGGCGAGCTGATCGCCGGTCGATCTGTCCCGTGTGTGGACATCGGATAATCGCGGTCGAGGTTCCGCAAATGGTCCGGAGCCGACTCTTCGCCGGTGCGCAACAGCGCCGTTGCAATGTGGCAATGCCAGGAGGACGACCGTCGACATATCGTGCCGGATCGGCATGGCGCTTAGTCTTCTCTACACTTCGTAAGAAGGAGCGCATCAACGCAGCACATTTGGCCGCATGAGTGTCGAGCAGGAGATGGGGGCCATCTAGGATGTGCGCCTCCATGCGCGGGAGCGCCTTCATCCAAGAGGGTCCTCAAGGTCGAAGAAAATATCGTGCCGCCCCCACAGCATGAGCGCCGGGGGCTGCCAGCGAGCGAGGTAATTGGCGATCCCGCCGAGTCGCGCGATTTGGCTGCGATTGTCGAGCACCAGCGCATGCTGTGTGTCGAGGCGGCCCGGGGGGTGACATGCTTCGCCAATCCTGCTTCCAGAGCCGGAGATCGATGCGTGGTGCGATGTCCTCGGGATGCCGCCCACATATTGATTGCGCGTCCCCTCGAGGGTCAGAAAGGCGGTCGCCTCGGCACGTGCCCTACGGGTACACGGCCACGAATCAGCGGACTGACAAGATCATAAATCAGCTTGCGATGCGGGCCCTCAAGGGGTGCAACGCGATCACCTGATTGCTAGCGCAGTCCGGACTGCCCACTACTGTGCCGGCTTGAGCACATCCAGGGCCAGGGATGCCGCTCGACTTCCGCACGGCTCAACTTTGCAAGGCTTAGCCAGATCGGGCTAGGCGTGGTCTCGGAATAAAACTCTCTCCTAAGGCGCAAGGCGATCATCTCGGCCACTTCGAGTGCTGCGTTTTCCATCCGCGTCGTTCCAACGAGCCAACTCTGCAACGAATACCTCGCGGCGCCTCCGTTGGTTTCATCACAATCAGGCGATTGATGCAGGCCAGGCCTTGTGCGTCTACGATGCACGGCATACATAATGACTGACCCGTCAGTCATTATGTGGTCAGGTCATGCGGCGTAGCTCATCAAAAGCGGAAGAAAAGACACGGAAGCCCGCAGCCCGGCCAAAGCCAAGTCGCGCTCCAAAGCCCGGTCGCACCTCGAAAAAGCAGCCCGGAACGCGCAAGGAAGCCATTCTCGACGCGGCTTTGTCTGTTTTCGCCGAGGAGGGCTACCAGGCGGCGCGCGTCGATGACGTCGCCCGCCGTGCCGGTGTCGCGAAGGGCACTCTCTACCTCTACTTCGACGACAAGGAGACGCTGTTCGAAGAGGTCGTGCGCGGCGCCATCTCGCCGGTGCTGGAGCGCATAAGCTTGCTCGCGGCCGCCCCCTACCTGTCGATCGAGCAGGTGCTCGACGCTCTCTTCTCCGTGTTCGAGAAGGAGATACTCGAGACGCGGCGCAAACTCATCGTCCGTCTCATCATTGCCGAGGGGCCGCGCTTCCCGCGCATTGCCGAGTTCTACTATCGCAACGTGGTCGGCCGCGTGATGCCGCTCATCGCCAATCTCGCAAAACGCGCCGCCGAGCGCGGTGAGCTGCCGAGCGACGCCGTGGCCCGCTATCCGCAGCTCGTCGCCGCTCCGCTCCTGGTCGCGGTCATCTGGGACGCGCTCTTCGCCAGGATCGAGCCGCTCGATGTCGCGGCTTTTTTCCGCGCGCACCGCGAGGTGCTGACCGGCAAAAAGCGAAGGACGGCGCCATGAGACGCAGAAGTGCCGTGGCCGCCGTTGTCCTCGCCGTGATCGTCGGCGTTGCCACCTACGCGTATTTCCGCCCGCACGGCACGCAGGCGGAATACCAGGGCTGGGTTGAAGCGGACTTGGTGTTCGTCAGCCCCGACGAGGCGGGTCGCATCGAGGATATGCCCGTGCGCGAGGGTTCGGACGTGGCGGTCGGCTCGCGCCTCTTCGCGCTCGACGACGACCTGCAGCGTGCCGCCGTTGCCGAGAGCGAGGCAGCCGTCACCAATGCCAAGCAGAGCTACGACCGCGCGCAAGTGCTCCTCAAGCAGGCCGTCGGGACGCGAAAGGCCTTCGACGATGCCGACGCGGCCTTGCGGACGGCCGAGGCGCGGCTCATCTCAGCGCGCACCCGGCTCGAGCGGAGGACACGGCTGAGTCCCGCCGCCGGGACCATCCAAGAGGTCTATTTTAGGAAGGGAGAGACGGTCGGACCGGAGCGGCCGATCGTGTCCATCTTACCGCCACAGAACATCAAGGTGCGCTTCTTCGTGCCGCAAACCAAACTGCCCGAAGTTCGGATCGGCGAGCGGGTTCTGGTCCGCTGCGACGGTTGCCGCGATGATCTCTATGCCCGCGTCAGCTTCATCGCGGCGCAGGCCGAGTTCACCCCACCGGTGATCTACAGCCTCGAGGAACGGGCGAGGCTCGTATTTCTCATGGAGGCGATCCCCGAGCTCCCCGAGGAGGTAAGGATCGGGCAGCCGGTGTCCGTCGCGCTCGTAGACACGCCGTTGCCCGAGACAACGCATGCCGAGAAGTGAGAACGAGCGCGACGTCGCGATCTTCGACCGCAGGCCCGCCAATGGCGACCGGCACGACAGCCCCTACGCCATCGAGGTCGAGGGCCTTACGAAGTCGTTCGGCAGCAAGGTGGTGGTGCGCGACTTGTCCCTGCGCGTGCGCCGCGGCCAGATCTACGGGTTTCTTGGCCCCAATGGCTCAGGCAAGACGACGACCTTGCGCCTGATCTGCGGGCTCCTCACACCGGACGCCGGGCGTGGCACGTGCCTCGGCTACGACATCCTGGCCGAGCGGGAAAAGCTCAAGCGCCACATTGGCTATATGACGCAACGGTTCAGCCTGTACCAGGATCTCTCGATCAAGGAGAACCTGGAGTTCGTGGCCCGCGTCTACGAGTTGCCGGATCCGGAGGAAGCGGCACAGCAGGCCATCGCGCGGCTCGGCCTCGAGGGGCGCGAGCTGCAGCTGGCGGAGACTCTCTCGGGTGGCTGGAAGCAGCGCCTGGCGCTCGGCGCCTGCATTCTACCCCACCCCAGTCTGTTGCTTCTCGACGAGCCGACCGCCGGCGTCGATCCGAAAGCGCGGCGCGAGTTCTGGGGCGAGATTCACAAGCTCGCGGCGGGCGGCATGACGGTGCTGGTCTCGACGCACTACATGGACGAGGCCGAGCGCTGCCACGAGATAGCCTACATCGCATACGGCGAACTCTTGGCGCAGGGCAGCATCCCCGAGGTGATCGAGGCCTCGCGCCTGCGCACCTACACCGTCAGCGGCCCGGGGCTGAACAGCCTCGCCGACACGCTGGCTGGAATGCCCGGCGTCGACATGGTGGCCCCATTCGGCACCAGCCTACACGTCGCCGGACGCGACGCCGAGGTTCTCGACGCCACGGCAGCAAAAATGGGCAAGGATCCGCATCTCCTATGGCGGCTCTCCTCTCCGACATTGGAAGACGTGTTCATCGACCTGATGGCAAGATCTCAGGACAACTTCCGATGACCTGCGATGCAACTAGGTGGTGGGGTGGCGCGATCTCGCGCGCAGTGGCAGTGTTCATTAAGGAGTTCGTGCAGCTCCGGCGGGACCGCCTGACCTTCGGCACCATGATCTTCATTCCCCTTGTGCAGCTCACGCTGTTCGGATTTGCTATCAACACGACCCCGCGTCACCTGCCGACCGCGGTGCTCGCCTACGAGGATACTGCCGTCGGCCGCTCCATCATCGCTGCGCTACGCAACACGTCTTATTTCGACCTGGTCCAGGTGGTGCATTCGGAAGGCGACATGGATCGGCTGATGCGGTCTGGGCGCGTGCTGTTCGGCGTCGAGATCCCGGCCAACTTCGAGCGTGCCGTTCGCCGCGGCTACAGGCCCGCGCTCCTCGTCGCGGCCGACGCTAGCGATCCGGTCGCCGCCGGCACGGCCCTTGGCGCGCTGGACGGCGTCCTCTCCACCGCGCTGGCACGTGATCGCGGACTTCCGGAGACCACCCTGCCCGCGCCCGCTTTCGAGATCCGCCAGCATCGCCGCTACAATCCGGCCGCCGTCACCAGCCTTAACATCGTTCCGGGACTGCTCGGCGTCATCCTAACCATGACGATGCTCATCTTCACGTCCCTTTCGGTGACCCGGGAAATCGAGCGCGGGACGATGGAAAGCCTGCTCGCCATGCCTATCCAGCCACTCGAGATCATGATCGGGAAAATCACACCCTATATCCTTATCGGCTTCATCCAGGCGGCGCTCATCCTCACCTTCGGCACGCTGGTATTCGAGGTTCCGATCACCGGCAGCGCGGCGCTGCTCGCGCTTCTGAGCACGCTCTTCATCGCCACGAATCTGGCGATCGGCTACACGTTCTCGACCATCGCCCAGAACCAGCTGCAGGCGATCCAGATGTCGTTCATGTTCTTCCTACCCAACATCCTGCTGTCGGGCTTCATGTTTCCGTTCGCGGGCATGCCGGGATGGGCGCAGGTCATTGGCGAGTGCCTGCCTCTCACCCATTACATGCGCATCGTGCGCGGGATCATGCTGAAGGGCGCGGACTTCTACGATCTGCTGTTGGAGGTGCTGGCCCTGCTGGCGCTCATGCTGATCGCCATGATCTTCGCCGTGCGTCGCTTCCGACGCACTTTGGACTGAGGATACGCCGACTATCAGATCGGAAGGCTGGGGCACCGGAGCGCTCATTTCCTGCTTCCGGGACTTTTGGCCAATGTCTACCGCTCCTCTCCAGAAAGCTGACCCCAGCAAGGCGGCATCAGAGTATCTGAACACTCATGCCGTGATGTCGGCTTCTGGGACAACCCGCCTAAGCAACAACGTCTGCCATATGCGGTCATACCCCGAGTAACAAGACGTCTAGAGCGTCAGTTTGCTGACCGAAACCCATGCCGGATCCTAGCGCAAGCGGAACCCTCGCTTCCACGAAACGTTGCGGACTTAGCACGCCGTGCGTGTTCGGTGCCGTTCCTGACCGCGATTGGATTGTGCGATGAGATCTCATCTAATCATCAAAGCGTCGATGGTGGCCGCGATGGCGATGTTCTCTCCCGCCTCTGCCGATTCGATCGTCACAAAGGCCGGCAAACTGAATGCCGAAACGATGACCAAGCTTGATCATCCCTGGTCCTTTGCGTTGTTGCCCGACGACCGGCTGCTCATTACCGAAAAGACGGGTTCCGTGCGCACGTTCGACGGCAAAACACTGTCGGAGCCCCTCGCCGGCGTGCCCAAGGTCGCCTACCGCGCGCAAGGTGGTCTGCTCGGTATTGCCCTGCATCCCGACTTTTCGACCAACAACCTCGTCTATCTGTCCTATGTGGAAGCCGCTGAGCAGCAGCCTGCAGGGGCTAAAGATCCCGGCGATCCGCGTCTGGGCGAGTATCAGCAGCTTGACGACGTGACGCTGAAGGGTCTCGCCGTGGCGCGCGGCCGCCTCGACGGCACAGCGCTCAAAGACGTTACGGTCATCTGGCGGCAGCAGCCAAAGACGGTTGGTCGCGGACATTTTGGCGGACAGCTCGTGTTTGCCCCTGACGGCAAGCTGATTGTCACATCTGGCGACCGGCAGCGTTTCGACCCTGCACAAGACCCGGCCGCGAATGTCGGAAAGATCGTGCGCATCAATGACAACGGATCGCTTCCCGAGGACCGGGTGTTCGCAGATCAGAGCAAAGGCTCGCAGGATATTCTGAGCCTCGGCCACCGCAACCCGCTTGGCATATCCATTGATCCTAAGACGGGCATCATCTGGGAGCACGAGATGGGCCCCAAGGGCGGTGACGAGGTGAATGTCATCGAGAAAGGCGCCAACTACGGCTGGCCACTGGTGAGCGAAGGCAGCCACTATGACGATAAGGAAATTCCCTCGCACAGCGACAACCAGAAGTTCAAAGCGCCGGTGCTGTCGTGGAACCCCTCGATTTCACCCTCGGGCTTGATTTTCTACCAAGGCAACCTCTTCCCGACGTGGACGGGCAAGGCGCTGATGGGCGGAATGTCGTCGAAAGCGCTGTTCGTGTTGGGCCTATCGGATGATCAGGGGGAAGTGGAGGAGCGCATCGGGATGGGCTTCCGGGTTCGCGACGTCATCGAAGCGCGCGATGGCAGTCTGTTCATTCTCAAAGACCACCAGGATGCCGATGAGAAAAACAATGTCGCTGAAGACGAGGGCGCGCTCATTCACCTGACACCAGCACGTGAACGCGCAACGGAGGCTCGCTAGGCCTGATGGCCCACGCCAAAATGGCATGAGATCTGCTACGCAGGTCGGTTGACCCAACGAGTAGAATGCTCTCGGCGAAGTACGGTTGCGCAATCCTTGATCACCCGGCACACGCCTTGTAGCTTGGGTGTGGCATTTCTCAGGATCGAACAGCGGACTTTTTCGAGGACGGAACTATAGGCGGCAGTCGTAGTCTCGCGGATGTCCGCTGGTGATGCTGTGGACGGCATCTGCGGACATCGGCGACCATCAATCGGCGTGTCCTGAGCGCCGATCCGTGTAAGTCCGTATCGAGGTGAAGAGCGGACGCCCGGTGAACGAACTCGAATGACTCTAGCGGCTATATGGCGCCACCGTTATCGTCAGCGTGACAAGAGCCCGCCTCCGCCGCCAATGCCACCACCGACGCCGATCCCGCCGCCAACGCCGGTCCGTGGCGCAGGGCCCAGTTTCGATGCGTCCGCCGATGGCGCCTCTGGCGCTCGGCTCAACGGACACGTCCGCGTCGGCGCCTGCGGCCGGCGGCGTGTCGACGCCGCGCGCGGACATCCATGTCGGAGTCGATGCGTGCCGACAGATCGGCCTCGAGATGGAGCTTGGATCGCGCCATCAGCCGCGGCCGATAGATGGTGACGGTCCCCGCCTCGCGCGCGCGCGCCGCCGCTCATACTCTCCGTCCAACTGGCTTTAGAAAGGCACCCGAGGAAAGCCGTACCACCCGATGACCCAAGGCAAGATCGAGCGCTAGCACCTTTCGCTCAAGTGCCGCATCCTGCTTGAAAACTACTATCTGCCGGATGACCTCGAGCGGGCGTTGCCGGCTTCGTCGAGCACTACAATCACCGCCGCTATCACGAGAGCTTGGACAACTTGACGCCCGCTGACGTCTACTTCGGGCGAGGTGCTCGCATTCTCAAACGACGCGAAGATATCAAGCGACGCACCATCGAGCAGAGACGCCGAAAACCCATCAACGCAGCAGCATAAGCCTCAACCAGATGAGCCGGACTCTCACTTAGATCAGCCGCTCAAATGTCCCGAAAACCCTGACGACGGACACTTCAGTAATATACTTCACCGCGGATCTGGGCTGGAAGTCCTGCGGGGGAACCGGACGGTCCGGACGACCGTCAAGCGTGAAGTCCATCAGGTTGCAATAGAGAACAACTTTGAGGTGGCACCGTCGCGGGACAAAAAAGCCGAGTCTGGCAGACCCGCCATCGCGGTCGCCGCCAGACTCAAGCGCCTTCTTTGTTACGACACGCCGGGCAGCAGATAGTTCTTGAGGAGATAGTTGATTGCCCGTTCCCAGCCTTCATCCGAGTTGTTGCGGATATCGACACTCCTGACGAAGACCATCTTGTTGTTGTGAACGTCGGTAATGTAGACGTTCATGTTGAGGATCAGGTTCGACACCTTCTGGACATTGATCCAGGCGACCCACTCGGCGCCGAGCTCCTTGCCGTAATCAACTTCGCAGCCGCCGCATTCGCCGGGCGCTTGGCCGGCGGCGATCCGAGCCTTTAGCTCCGGACCGACATCGGCAAAGCGATACTTGGTCGACTCCGTGAGCTTGCTCGTGAAGATCTGTCCAACCTTCTCGATACGTTTGCGCTCTGCATCGCTGGTCGGCTCGTACATCTCATTGTCGTTCTGAAAGTGGACGCCCAAAAAGGCGGTGTTGTACGCGTCTGCGGCGTTGCTGGCGCCTGCCAGGGCGGCAACGGCAGCCACGCCAAGCAGGGCGACCGTCGCAGCTTTGAGGATGTTGGTTACGTTCATTGGTTGACGCTCCTTGGATCAATAACCTTCCCCAAGCAAAGCCCAATTAACCGCATCCCGCCACTGAGGGTTGCCCCCGGGAGGTTGGGCATTTTCCACGACCTTTCCTTGCCGCCATTTCCCTATTTCGCGTTCGGCGCTAGGCTCACCATATCTGAGGCAGGAGATCGAACATGTCGCTTTCCGCGGTCTTCAGACTGCGTTCCCGGCGTACGGATGGACTGGACCTGAAATGGGTGTTGGTGCGGCGCATCCTGCTGGTTGCCTTGCTCTGCATGACCGGGGGTGCCCTACTGGTCCTGCGCGACGTCGGACGTGAGGCAGCATCTCAAAACGAAGAAGCGGCAGCTGCGGTCGTCAAACAGCTCGGTTTGCAACTCATTCGTATCGACGCCGCATTAGACCGCGCCGATCGATTTCCCGATTGGGAGGTTATCGCCACCTACGTGCTGCACCCGGGCCAGTGTCTGCAATATGTCGCCAAGGCGAGTGGCAAGTCCTACTCCAACTGCCTGGGTATGGATACGCACGGCCAGGTTTCACCAAACTGGTTCGTCAACGCGTATACGATCTTCCCGGGCCAATCGGTCGTTGAACGTCCGCTTCAGCACAAGGGCGAGGTGCAAGGAATAGTGATCGCCACGATGGAGGCCAGCGCCATCGCGGGGCGCGCCTGGCTCGAGCTGTCGCGCCTTCTTGGAATCGCGGCGGTCATGATCCTGGCCATGTGCCTCCTTGTGTATTTGGCGATCGAACGCTCGCTTCGGCCCACCGCGGAAATCCTGTCAGGCCTTAATCGGCTCGCGGATGGCGATCTGGAGCACCGGTTGCCACGCTTCAAGATGACGGAGCTCAACCGCATCGCCGAGGTGTTCAATGGCATGGCGCACCGGCTCGAAACGACCACACTTGAGCGATCCGAACTGGCCCGTAAGCTCGTAAACGCCCAGGAACAGGAGCGGCGCCACATCGCGCGCGAACTTCACGATGACGTTGCGCAAAGGCTGAGTGCCGTGAACGGGCTCGCAGCCTCAATTAAAAGGGCTTGTCAGCATGCAGCACCGTCGGCCGCGAGACAGAGCGAGGAACTGGTGACCATCGCCTCGGGCACCATGCGGTCGCTGCGAGAGACCCTGACCTACCTCAGGCCTCCCGAGATAGACGATCTGGGACTCGTCACGAGCTTGCAGAACCTGGTCGAGGGCCACAACAGGTTCGCCAACGGCGAAACGACGTTCAGCCTTGAGACCAACGGCAGGTTTGATGATTTGCCGGCCGAGATATCAGCTCACGTCTATCGCATCGTGCAGGAAGGACTAAACAACGCGGCTAGGCACGCCAATGCCAAAAGCGTGACCGTGATCATGGAAAACTCATTCGACGGCGCCACCAGCGCAGGGCGCATCGACCTTGCGGTCATGGACGACGGGAAAAGCGCGGCCGTTTCGCACGACGGCACAGGCGGCGTCGGCTTGGTCGGCATCCGAGAACGGGTGTACGCGCTCGCCGGAACGTTTGCCGCGGGCCAGCGCGACGGCAAAGGTTTTGAGCTCCGGGTCAGTTTTCCCGTTCGTGAAAGCGGAGAAGAAGCTGCATGAACCAGCCCATTCGCGTGATGCTTGTCGATGACCACGCCGTAGTCAGGCGGGGGTACCAGACTCTCATCGAAGAGCATGTAAACATTCAGGTTGTCTGTGAAGCCGCAGACGCCGACACCGCCTACAAACTCTATAAGTCCAAGGCGCCTGACGTCGTCATCATGGACATCACGATGCCGGGCCGTGGCGGCATCGATGCCATCCGCCAGATCCGCCAGTGGGATCCCGCCGCGCGCATTCTCGTGTTCAGCATGCACGCCAATGCCGCCTATGCCCTGCAGGCATTCCGGGCCGGAGCCAAAGGCTATGTCACGAAGAGCAGCGACCCGGAGCTGCTCGTCGCCGCCATCGAAAGCGTGGCAAAAAATAAGACCGCGCTCTGTCCGGAAATCTCCGAAGCCGTGGCAACCAGCCGGCTCAAGAGCGATGCCAACGCCTTCGAAGCCCTGTCACCGCGAGAATTCGAGATTCTCGGGCTGATCCTCGAGGCCAAATCTACCGAGGAGATCGCCGAGACGTTGCGGCTCGCACCCAAGACCGTTGGCAATTACCACTACGCAATTAAGAGCAAGCTTGGCGTCGGATCGGACATCGACCTCGTTTATTTCTGCATGCGGCACGGCCTCATCGCGCCGCTCGTGAGCCTTCAGTCTACCTGACAGCGGCTAAGCATTGGCAGTCTCGTCCAATCATTGTGCAAATCGCCCAAGGTTCTTCGGGCGATCCGCTATGGCGCGGGCGCTCGAAGGGCACCATCTTGCGAGGATCAGGAACGGCACGCAGCGATCGTGCCTCATTCAACAGCGAACGCCTAGGATCCATGAAAGCTATCGCCTTCGCCCTCTTTGCCCTTTGCTTCTGCCAGCCGGCGCAGGCAGACACCATCAATGCGCGTGAGGTCGTTAGCCGCCTGTTTGCGGCGGCCCCAGATCAGCCGCCAGATCTGTCGGGACTGGATCTCGCCAACCTTGACCTCGCCGGCGTCGACTTCAAGCGCGCCAAGTTGAAAGGGACGTCACTCTTTGGCACCGACTTGTCGGGGGCAAATTTGTCCGGCTGCGACATGAGCGGCGCCGTTCTCGATCGCGCCATTCTCACCAACACAAACTTTACCGATGCCACCCTGACGGAAGCCAGCATTCGCCGTCCTTCCATCTTCTTGGCGATGGTGCCAGCCGCGTCCGAGGCCGCCATCTTCCGCGGCGCAAATCTCGAGCGCGCGTGGCTCGAAGGACAGTTCGATTTCATCGACTTTACCGGTGCCAAACTCGCGGGCGCGCGCTTTGGTGGGCTCAATCCAAGGGACAATCAGGGTCTCATAACGGGCGCTGTTCTGCGCGGCGCCAAATTTGCCAGGGCCATTATGACGGAAGCCGTCCTGGAGCGCGCCGACCTAAGCTTCGCTGATTTTTCCGGGGCTCAGCTCGATAGAGCCAATCTGCGCAACGCAAACCTCACCAAAGCGACCTTCGACGGCGCAAGCCTGCGGGAAGCCGATTTGTCAGGCACTGCGCAGGACGATAGCCAACCGGCGCAGGGAGGCGGCTAAGCGCTCAGCATGAGCCGTAGCGAAGGTGGTGCCAGATACGCTGATCCCGACCACCATCTCCTCGAGCCTTCACAACTCGCCTCAGACCGCCGTGAGTGGGTCGCCGCCGCCTGTCCGCTGCCACGACGAGATAGGGCGTTCGTACGCACATAATCATGATGATTATCATATAACAGTTCCTAAGGCCCTGAAAACATGACAAGGAGACTCCAAGCGTGCCGCCCGACCAAAAACAGAAGGCCAAGGAGATAATCCTTGAGGCGGGAGCGCGCACGTTGCGCGAGAAGGGGTTCCATGGGGTTGGCGTGGATGGCCTCGCCGAGGCGGCGGGGATGACGTCCGGCGCCTTCTATTCAAACTTCGCGAACAAGGACGCGCTTCTGGAAGGGGTGATCGAGGCGAGCGTGCCTAGGTGAACCCTTCCTGAGCGAAACGGGAAAAGAGAGCGAGCAACGCAAGATCCTTCGGGATTGGCTTAAGACGTACATCAACGCCGAGCATCGCTCGGACCCGGGGTCAGGGTGCGTCATGCCGAGCCTAAGCGCCGACGTTGCACGCGCCAAGCCGGCGGTGCGCGACGCCTACGGGCACAAGATGAGGAAGTTTGTAGAGAAGATAGCCGGCGCCCTTCGCGGATCCAAGGCAGACCGGGAGCGGCGAGCTTGGAGCATCGTTGCTCTCATGGTGGGGGCGCTCTCGATATCGCGAGCGCTTCCCAACGGTGACGATGCCGACCGGGCGCTCGCGTCCGCGCTGCACAGCGCCAACGCCCTACTCAGCCCAAGTGACCCGACTCAGTAGGATCGGATCCCCGTGATCAACGCAGGAAAGAGGACCATCGTCGCCCCGCACGTGCTCGGGGCGACGATGGGTAGCGTGTGCCTACGGTTTGGGTGGCGCTGATATCATGTCCGCCACCTCAAAGCGCGGCTGCCACTACTTCTTGCGCGGATCGTCGGCCGGATCGACGTAGATCAGGTCAAACGGACCGTTGACCGTGACCTGGAAGATCGCGCCCTCGTCGCCGGTCCAAACATAGTGCGCATGGTCCTTGGGAACGATAAACGCGCTGCCTGCCGTGAGCATCTGCCCGGTCTTCTCAACCGTGCTGCCCTCACCCAGGCCCATCGATCCCTTCAGCATCACGACCGTCTCGATGCCAGGGTGCGTGTGCGCCGGCACGACGTAGTTCGCCGGCAGCTTCACCTGGAGAATGAACAGGCCCGGCTTCTCCGCATCACCATAGAGGACTGCGCTCTTGGCGCCGGGCGGGAACGCATTGTTGTCCTTGAACTCGATCTTATCGGCATAGAAGATAGAATTCTCGTCATGCGCTGTGGCAACAGTTGGCAATGCCGCCGCGAACATCGCGGCCGCAATCAGAGCATATCTCATCTGCGAAAGGCTCCTGTCTTGATGATTAAGGACGTGTCGTTTGATCGACCGCCGACGGGCCGCTCTGGCGCTTGGTCCCGAGGCTTGGGTTCGAGACAGCGTGCGCTCATGACGTCGGGAAGCACACCGGCCCCCTCTGCATCAGATGACTTCAGAAAACGCACCCCCATAACCCCGACGGCCCCGGCAACCGTGATCGCCACGGACCCGAAGATCAGCACATCGCGCCATGCCGGCAGGACATGCCGAACCCAGCCAATTGGCTGACTAGACGCGCCTTGTGCAGGCCATGCCATCCCGTTGTCTCACGCTGCCCCAGTCGACACGCGAGAGTAACAAAGCCCGATCAGAGACCGACACGGGGATTCACACGCGAAGCCTTGGGCAAATGCCACAACAATGGATCTCGACGATCCGCGCTCCGATAGAACGAGAGACCGAGCGATCAAACCTCGGTGATGACGAGCAGCGTTATGTAATCTGCCCAAGCGTTTCCGGGTGAACTGCCCTGATCGCCTGGCTTGAGGTCGAATAGTCTACACGAGGGTCGCCACGCTGATGGGCGCGACCTTCGGCAGTCAAGAACAAGCGCGGCGTTTAACGCCTACGCAAAAGAGAGGGTCTTGTGCGCAGAGCTATCACAGTTGCATTGGTCGCCTTGACCCCCGCGGCGTCGCCGGTCGCTTCGCCAGTGTGGTCGACTGAGATCAATGATCTCCGCTTACGATCGGCCCAAGAGCAAGCCGGTGACTGGTTGCTCTATGGACGAGACTATGGCCAACAGCGCTTCTCGCCGCTCAACCAGATCAATCCTGAGACCATCAAGCGGCTGGTGCCCAGATGGATGTATCAGACCGGTAGCGCCGCCACGTTCCAGACGACCCCGCTGGTTGCGGACGGCGTCATGTACGTCACTGCGCCGTTCTCGCATGTGGTCGCCCTTGATGCCAGATCCGGCCGAGAGCTCTGGCGCTACGAGCACAAGCGTATATCCGACAAACTGTGCTGCGGGCCAGCCAACCGCGGCGCCGCGTTGGGCTACGGCAAGGTCTATGTCGCGACCGTCGATGCTCGTCTCGTGGCGCTTGCTCAGTCAACCGGCAAGCCCGTTTGGGACATTGCCCTGGCGGAGCAAGGAGCGGGCGCGACCGAAAGCAAAGGCGCACTCGCCGCCGGAGACCCGTTGCACGGCCGGAACGTCACCGGGTCGACCGGTGTGGGCGCAGTCATCGCGCCGCTGGTCTACGACGGCAAGGTCATCGTCGGTATTACTGGCGTCGGCTATGGACTGCATCTCGACAGCCCGCGGCCCGGTGCTCCCTTGGGAGCGGTCGTCGGCGTCGCGGGGCGATACGGGCGCCCCGGTTTTCTCGCTGCCTATGACGCCGAAACAGGCAAGCAGGTCTGGAAATTCGATACCACGCAGCAAGGCTGGGAAGGCCAGTTCCGCACGGAGACGCCAGATGGCGTACCGCTCAATCGCGACATCAGGGCGGAGAAGGAGAGCCTCGCCCAACACCCCGACGCCTGGCGCTTCGGAGGAGGATCGATCTGGCATACGCCCGCAGTCGACACAGAAACGGACACCATCTACTTCGGCGTCGGCAATCCCTCGCCTCAGGCCGCCGACGGAACGCGTCCCGGTGACAACCTCTATACCGTTTCCCTGGTGGCACTAAAGGCTGCGACCGGTGAGCTTGTCTGGCACTACCAGCAAGTGCCACACGATATGTGGGGCTACGACGTCGCAAGCCCACCGTCGCTATTCGATGTCGAGGTCAACGGCAAGATGATCCCCGCCGTCGGCGAAGCCAGCAAGCTGGGCTGGTACTACGTGCATGATCGCCGCGACGGCACATTGTTGTTCAAGTCCGACGCGTTCGTCCCACAAGCCAACCTGTTCGCCCGGCCGACACGGGAGAGGGTTCGCATCACGCCGGGGCCGGCCGGCGGATCGAATTGGTCGCCCGCCTCACTCGATGCCTCCCGCCGCGTCGTCTATGTGGCGGGCATGCACATCCCCATGATCTACCGCACTGATGAACTGCCGGCCGATGGAGACAAGCCGGCCGTTCCATATTTCATCATCGAACCATCGCCCGAGCTGAACTGGGGGACGCTGACCGCGCTGGACCTCGCCAACCAAGGACGCATCGCCTGGCAGACTAAGACCAACAAGCCCCTGGTTGGGGGTGTCCTGGCCACGGCAGGCGGCCTTGTGTTTACCGGGCAAGGCGACGGCGACTTCTCCGCCTTCGATGCCAATACGGGCGCAAACCTGTGGAACTTTAATTGCGGAGCGGGCGTCAACGCCCCGCCCATCAGCTTCGCGATCGACGGAGAGCAATACGTGGCCGTGGCGGCTGGAGGCAGCCAGATCTGGGGCTTCCGTCAGGGAGGCGCCATCGTCGTGTTCGGGCTCACGGCCCATTAAGGGCGCCAGCCGTTGGAACAGCGGCAGCGCTCCCTTCAAATGACTTTAAGCTAGGCGGAGCCGCCGCAGCGATGTGGCTTGCGCTGCTATCTGACGGCTCCGCCGATACGCGAACTCACGGCCACGGCAACCAACTCGATGGGGTCACGCAGGGGATTGGCCTGCGCCGCGCCCTGGGGGCGCTTACCTGGCGTCCCCGATGCCGCGCGGCGTCAGCTGGCCGGCACTCGCAGCCTCATTAGTCCATGTCCGGTCCTGGAAGTGAAGTGACAACGACGTTGAGCTTGATGTGCACGTCGCTTCACTTTTTGCGCGCAATGTCCGCAAACTCGGCGGAGCAACACACTCATCTCGTCGCTCGGTCCCAATAACGGAAGTGGGCCGTTCATAGGTCGGCGTCCTTCGAAATATCAATGTACGTCTGCTTATGGAGGCACAGCAGTCCAGATCGCGCCAGAGCTGTCGCGCTGTCATGAAGTCAATCTAGCGGCCGTCTATGCCGGAGCTGCGTTACAGGCGCTTTTGCGACAGGCTCGCACACGTGCTCATTCTGCCAGCCCAGCTTTGCGCAGGCCGTCGGCAAATATCGAAAGGTGCTCGGGACGGCTGATCGGAAGCCAGTTCGTAATGTTGGAAATGCGCAAATCCGGATCGAGTATCCGCACCTCTTCCACTGCGCGCCTTGCATCCTCCTGACGGCCGCAGAGCGCGCGAGTCGCCGCGATCAGCGCCACGACCATGAGGAAACTCGGCAGATTGCCGTATGAACGTTCCGCCCATTGAGATGCCGTTTCGATCCGGCCGGCAAATAGATGGGCCATCGCGATCCCCGCCTGCATGCGATAGCGCTCGGGATCGACAGGGCTTAGCCGCATGGCGCGCTCGAAATGCGCGATGGCGCTCTCGCTTTCGCCGTGCCAGGTTCTGAGAAAGCCGCCGAGAAACCACGCCGACGCCAAGTTGGGATTTAGGAATACGGCCCTGTCGAGCAAAGCGATTCCACTGTCGAGATCGCCGGTGAAGTGCGCCAGCGCATGGCCGCCGCGCGTCAAGGCAACCGCATCGTCCCGGCCGAGCTCAATGGCGCGCTGTGCGAGGCGCAGGCCTTCCGTCATTTCCTTGTCGCGATTGATCGTCCATCCGTTGACCTTACGCCAGAAGTAGCACCAGGCCGCCATTGCGTGAGCCGATGCCGATTCGCGATCGATCTCGATGGTTTTTTGGAAGAGCGTCAGCGCCTCGTCCATGGAGGTCCGTGTGCCGCGATGTAAATGGGCGAGCCCACGCAGATAGCAATCGTACGCGGTTGCGCAGCGTGTCGGGTTCCGCTTCGCGCGCTCGATTTCGGCAAGCTCCACTTGCGGAGCGATGGCGCCGGCGACGCTTGTCGCGATCTGATCCTGAAGCTCGAAAATGTCGTCGAGCGTGCCTTCGAAGCGTTCCGACCACAAGTGGGCGCCCGTTCCGGCTTCGATGAGCTGACCAGTGATGCGCACGCGATCCTGAGCCTTGCGCACGCTTCCTTCGAGGATATAGCGCACGCCGAGCTCGCGGCCGACCTCCTTAACGTCGACCCGTCTTCCCTGATAGGCGAAGCTTGAGTTGCGGGCGATGACGAACAGCCACCGGGCGCGAGAGAGAGCGGAGATGATGTCCTCCACCACCCCGTCCGCGAAGTACTCCTGCTCGATATCTCCGCTGAGGTTCTGAAATGGCAGCACAGCGATGGAGGGCTTCTCGGGAAGCGAAGGTCCGCGGGAGGACGGGAGGTCGCCCGCCTGCAAGCCGCGATCCGGTTCACGCTCAGGTGGCTCGGCCGTGCTGACATGCGCGATGAAGCGAAAGCCCTTGCGCGGAAAGGTGCGCACGAGACGCTGTTCCCCGCCGCTGTCGCCGATGGCTTTGCGGACAGCGTTGATGTGACTGGTGAGCGTCGATTCCGAGATCACGCGCCCACCCCAGACCGCTTCCAGGACATCGTCCTTGCTTACGACGCGCTCCGCATTCTGCACCAGATACACCAGGAGGTCGAAGACCTGCGGCCCGATGGATACCGTCTCGGCCTGGCGCGTCAGTTCCCGTCGCCCGATGTCGAGCACGCAATCCTCGAAGGCGAACTGCACGTCGTGGCTCCATAGCAAACCGGTAGGGTGATCGTTCGATAGTACACAGATCATGTTGGGCCATGGAACCCCGGTTGCGTCCTTGGACGAAAAATCAAGGTAAAGCCAAGGATAAATCAAGAGCGCCACAAAGCCTTCCGCCGTCATTGCGCGCATTCTCCGCTCACAAACCGCCGGCCCGGCAGGCCGACGCGAATAGGAGCGGTCATGAAAATCGTCGTCATCGGAGGCAATGGCCTCGTCGGAGCGAATGTCGTCGGCAGATTGAGCCGAAGCGGGCACGAGGTCGTAGCGGCCTCGCCGAGGTCCGGCGTTAATACCATTACGCGCGAGGGATTAGCGTCGGCACTCTCCGGAGCTCAGGTGGTTGTCGACGTGACCAACGCGCCGTCATTCGAGGACCAGGCGGTTCTGGAATTTTTTGAGACGTCGACGCGCAACCTTCTCGCGGCCGAGGCGGCGGCCGGCGTCGGGCATCACCTCGCCCTCTCTGTCGTCGGCGCGGAGCATTTGCCCGATAGCGGGTACATGCGCGCCAAGGCAGCGCAGGAGACGCTAATCAAAGCGGCGCGCGTTCCCTACACGATCCTGCAGTCGACGCAGTTCTTCGAGTTCGTGGGTGGAATTGTCCAGTCCGGCACGGACGGCGGCGTGATCAGGGTCTCTCCGGCACTGTTGCAGCCGATCGCCTCCGATGACGTCGCGGCGGTGCTCGCCGAGTTCGCTGTCCGCGCGCCCATCAATGACACCGTCGAAGTCGCCGGGCCGGAGCGGATACCTCTCGATGTCATAGCCCGAAGCTATCTCGCAGCAAATGGCGACAAGCGCCAGGTGATCGCGGATGTGCATGCGCTCTACTTCGGCGCTCGGCTCGACGACCGGTCGCTGACACCAAGACGCAAGCCGCTTCTCGGATCAGTCCGTTTCGAGGATTGGATCAACCAGCACGCCACACAAGCCTAGGAGGCTGAGATGCTCAGGTCATTCTCCATCGCGCTCGCCGTCGCTCTCGGCGGAGCCGCAATTGCCAACGGCATTTACATGCTCGTCGCGCCGGAGAACTGGTATCTCGCGGTCCCAGGCGTGACCACGACAGGGCCATTCAACCAGCACTTCGTGCGGGACATCGGATTGGTGTTTCTGTTGATCGGCGCCGCTTTTCTACTTGGCGCTGTAAGAGCGGAAGCACGCGTCGTGTCCTGGGCGGCGGCATCGGTCTGGTTGTGCGGGCATGCGCTGTTCCACCTCTGGGAGGTGGCTGTCGGCATTTGCACTCCTTCGGCGCTCGCGCGAGATTTTCCCGCCGTGACGTTCCCTGCGCTGTTCGGTATCGCAATAACGCTTTGGGCAATCGCCGCCGCGCGATCTTCTTCGCGCGACCTGGAAGGACGGGCGTCGTGATGACCGCGTTCGCCGACAAGGTCGTCATCGTGACGGGGGGCGGCTCGGGAATTGGGCGAGCGGCAGCACTAGCCTTCGCTCAGCAGGGGGCCAAGGTTCTCATTACGGCGCGTCGCGAAGCACCCCTCGTGGAGGTGACAGCGGGCAGTCCACGCATCGCCAGCCTCGTCGCGGACGTGGCCGAGCCGGAGGACGCCGGACGAACGGTCGCCAGAGTGATCGAGCTTTGGGGGCGCCTGGATGTTCTCGTCAACAATGCCGGTGCGGGCGCCATCCTGCCGTTGACGGAGGCAACGGCAGAGAAAATCGCAAGTATCCTGGCCGTCAATGTTGTCGGCCCTAGTCTTCTCGCTGCGGCTGCGGTTCCCTATCTCGCTTCGAGCAAGGGCGCGATCGTCAACATATCGAGCACCTTCGGGCACAAGGCTGCGGCTGATCTTTCTCACTACGCCGCTAGCAAGGCCGCGTTGGAGCATCTCACACGGTGCTGGGCCCTCGAGCTTGCGCCTCGGGGCATACGGGTCAATGCCGTCGCGGCTGGGCCGACGGAGTCGAATGCGCTGACAGGAATGATGGGGCTCTCTCCTCAGGATGCTGCTGCCATAGAAGCGCAGGAGCGCGAGCACATTCCGCTCAAGCGCCGCGGCGTGCCGGGCGAGGTAGCGCGCTGGATCTTGGCGCTGTCCGATCCAGCCGCCGATTGGGTGACCGGTCAGGTCATCGCAGTCGATGGCGGACTGAGCGTGAGGTAGCCGTCTCTTCGCGTTCAGGGAGGAACGTCATGGATGACGAAGACGTCAACAAGCGCCGTCCCGCGGATGCTGAAATGGCGCGCGTTCTCAAGACCAAGCCGCTCAATATCGCATCGGGGCGCGATCCATCCGGCGGTGGAATTGCCCGCTGGCAGCACGGTGCGTTGCACGACGTCGTCCAGCCGATGGCCGACCACGTGGTCATGACTTATATCGACACTCTGCAACCCTTGGAGCGGCGGACGGGCCGAATCACCGCGACGGGCGTGGCACGGCCAGGTGTCGTAACGATCATCCCGGCGGGCACAAGCGCGCGATGGGACATCGGCGGCGCCGTCGATGTCATCCAGCTCTATCTTCCTCACGCGACGATCGAACGCGTTGCGGCCGAAGCCGATAGCGGTGCGGCGGCTGCGCTTCAGGAGCGGACCGGCCATCCTGACCCGATCACGTCGCGCCTGCTCATCACGGCGGCCGAAGCGATCGAGGGGCATACGATACTGGACGCCATGTTTCGCCAGCAACTCATGGGCCTGCTTGCAACTCGCCTGTTGGCAGCGCATGCGGTGGGGAATCCTCCCACGCTCAGCCCGGTTTCGGGTGGGCTCCCGCCCAGGATTTTACGTCGCGCATTGGAGCGCCTTCGCTCGGAAAGCGATGCGGACGTCTCGCTGGCGGCGCTGGCGGCAGATGCCGGCCTTTCGCGCTTTCATTTCTGCCGCGCGTTCAAGGAAAGCACCGGAATGCCGCCGCATGCTTGGCTTCGCCAGTATCGACTGGAGCAAGCGAAGGCCATGCTGCGCGATCCATCCTTGTCGATCATCGCCGTGGCCGTGGCGCTCGGCTATGCGTCGCAGACGGCTTTCGCCGCGGCATTCAAGAAGCTGACCGGCGTCTCTCCCAGCGAATTTCGCCGTCTCGCGACTTAGCAGCAATTGCTCTGCAATCACCGCAATCGCTCTGGCGCATCACGAGACGCCATTCGCTAAATCATCCGAATGCTGACGCGCCTCGGGCGGCAAGAACGGATCAGCGACTAGCGAAGGAGAGTTCGACATGTTGAACGTTTTGACCAAGCTGAAATTGGACAACATCCTGCGTCCCGCCGGATCGCTGCCGGACGAGTTGGTTCCGTCGCGCTACGCGCTACGTGTGGGCGATATCGACGTGCTCGTGGTCAGCGATGGTGTCCTGCCGCTCCCGACCGCAATGTTGGCTCACAACGCCGAACCGGCCGCACGTGCGGCTTGGCTGGACCACATGTTCCTCCCCCCGGACGCTTTCGACTGGGCGCTCAACGTGGTCGTCGTACGGAGCGGTGACCAGACTGTACTCATCGATGCCGGGCTGGGGCTCGATCCCGACCTGAACTTGCCGCGCGCCGGACAATTGATCAGGCGGTTGGAAGGCGCCGGCATCGATCTCGGATCCGTCACTGATGTGGTTCTCACCCACATGCACATGGACCACATTGGCGGGCTGATCGTCGACGGCGTCAAGGAGCGGTTGCGTCCCGACCTGCGGATCCACGTGGCAGCCGCCGAGGTCGCCTTCTGGGAGTCGCCCGATTTTTCTCACACCAATATGCCTGACGGGTTCCCGGACGCGCTGCGCTCGGCCGCCAAGCGTTTCATGAAAGAGTATCGCAATCATCTGCGGCCGTTCGACGAGGAGCACGAGGTCGCACCGGGAGTGGTCGCTTATCGCACCGGCGGCCATACGCCAGGCCACAGCGTGGTGCGCCTCGCATCCGGTGGGGAAGCCCTGACATTCGCGGGCGATGCCGTCTTCGCGGTCGGGTTCGACCAACCCGATTGGCACAACGGTTTCGAGCACGACCCCGAGGAGGCAGCACGCGTTCGCGTCGGACTTTTGCGCGAGTTGGCAGAAACCGGCGAGATGCTGGTGGCTACTCATCTGCCGTTCCCATCCGTCGGCCGAGTAGCCGTGGAGGGCAACGCCTTTCGCTGGGTGCCGGTCTTCTGGGACTACTGACTCCTACTAAACAACCGCGAGCTTTGAATCGCCGAGCAAGCTGCATCGGTCCCGCCGAGCGGGAGCAGAAGCAGCAGCTGCATCGCGCGGGATTGATCTCTTAGCTCACCTTTTCAGCCTCCAAGGAGACCCCGATGGGCCTACGTCTTTCCTCACTTGTCTCGACGCGTCGCGAAATCCTCGCGGCGGGCGCGGCGGCTACAGCGGCCGGCCTTTGGGCCACGAAGGGTATCGCCGCCACCCTCCCATCGTCTTCGCAAACAGAAGGAACTCTCGCAATGAGCACGATCACCAGCAAAGATGGCGTCCAGATCTTCTACAAGGATTGGGGCCCGAAAACCGCACAACCCATCGTCTTTCATCACGGCTGGCCGCTGAGTTCCGACGATTGGGACAATCAGATGCTCTATTTCGTCGGCAAGGGCTATCGCGTCGTGGCTCATGATCGCCGCGGCCACGGCCGTTCCAGCCCAGTCAGCGATGGTCACGACATGGACCACTACGCCGCGGATGCCGCCGCTGTGGTGGAGCATCTTGGCCTCCGCAACGCGATCCATATCGGACATTCGACGGGAGGAGGCGAAGCGACGCGCTATGTGGCGCGCCATGGAAAAGGCCGCGTGGCTAAGCTGGTTCTCATTGGCGCTGTGCCGCCGCTGATGGTCAAGACGTCCGCCAATCCCGGCGGACTGCCTATCGAAGTGTTCGACGGGTTGCGCAAGGAACTCGCGGCCAACAGATCGGCCTTCTACATCGATTTCGCGAGCGGCCCCTTCTATGGCTACAACCGGCCCGGCGCGACGCCTTCGCAGGCGGTCATCTGGAACTGGTGGCGCCAGGCTATGATGGGAAGCGCCAAGGCGCAATACGATGGCATCAAGGCTTTCTCGGAGACGGACTTCACCGAGGACCTGAAGGCGATCGACGTGCCGACGCTCGTCATGCACGGCGACGACGACCAGATCGTCCCTATCGCCGACTCCGCGACGTTGTCGGCGAAGCTGCTCAAGGCCGGCACGCTCAAGATCTATGAGGGATTTCCTCACGGGATGTGCACCACGCACGCCGACGTCGTGAACGCGGACCTGCTGGCCTTCATCACCACCTAATGTTTCCACCGTCGCGCTGACTCCGAATCCCGTCATTCGGCGGGGTGACGGCGGTAGGCGCGGCTTCAAGAGAGGAGGCAGTCGACATGCGACTGGTCATCATCGGCGCCGGCTTTGCCGGCATGTACGCGGCACTCTCCGCGGCCCGGCTGCGGGACATCAAGGGTGTTCCCGCATCGGATCTCGAGATCATGCTGGTTTCGCCCGAACCGACGCTCGTCGTTCGTCCGCGGCTTTACGAGCCCCACCCGGAGACGCTCGTAGCGCCGCTCGAGCAAGTGCTCGACGCAATCGATGTTACCTATGTGCGCGGGCGTGCCGAAACCATCGATGCCAACTGCCGCACGCTTGTGGTCGAGTTGCCCAACGGTGAGCGGACCTCACTGATCTATGACCGGCTGATCGTCGCATCCGGAAGCCGGTTGTTCCGGCCGAACATCCCGGGCATTTCCGAGCACACCTTCAGTGTCGATCAGCTGGACGACGCGATCGCGCTCGACCGCCATTTGCAGAGCCTCGCCGGTCGTCCTGCGTCCCAGGCGCGCAACACCGTCGTCGTCGCGGGCGCGGGCTTCACCGGCATCGAGGTAGCAACGGAGATGCCGGCGCGGCTGCGTGCCGTTCTTGGAAGGAATGCGACGGTTCGTGTCATCATGGTCGAGCGAAACGAAGATGTAGCACCCGACATGGGTCCAGGTCCGCGCCCCGTCATAGAGGACGCGCTCAAGAAGCTCGGTGTAGAGGTCCGCACCGGAGTGGGCGTTGCGGCGGTGGACAAGGATGGGGTCATGCTCTCCAATGGCGAGCGCATCTCAAGTGCGACGGTCATCTGGGCCGCCGGTATTCGCGCAGCGCCGTTCACGCAGCAGATTCCCGGAGAGCGTGACAATTTCGGCAGGCTGATCGTCGATCGGGATCTTCGCGTCGCCGGTGTGGAGGGCGTGTTCGCGACGGGTGATGCCGCCAAGGCAGTCTGCGACGACGATGGAAATCATGCGCTGATGTCGTGCCAGCATGCGACCCGCATGGGCGCCTTCGCCGGCAACAATGCCGCAGCGGAACTGCTCGGCGCGGCGCCGATCCCCTACCACCAGAAGGCCTATGTCACCTGCCTCGATCTCGGAGAGGCCGGGGCGCTGTTCACGCGGGGGTGGGATCGCAAGATCGAGCATGTCGGCTCCGCTGCAAAGAAACTCAAGCAGGAGATCAATACGGTCTGGATCTATCCGCCGAAGCCCGTGCGCGCCGCTGCTCTCGCGTCAGCAGATCCGCAGCGCGTCACGGATCTCTGATCCGGTGCATGCCGTCGACCAACGGAGAACAATTCCATGCTTCGAGATTTCGCAACATTGGCGCCCGGGTCATGCCGCTCACCAAACCTGCATACTCCGCCGATCCGTCGCGCGTCGTGCGTCTTGAGACTTCGGCTCACGCAATCACCGAGACGATGACGCTTTGCGCCGGATCATGCCCGGCTGTGATGACGTGTGCCGGCGAGCCGAAATGTTCTCGATGCCGTCTTTCAAGACTTTCGATCCTCGCTCGTCCCCAGCGAGGACCTTGCGACCCTGCAGCCTTCCCCCCGCTGCGATAGGGCGCGCACTGCGGCCGGCCTCTCCCCTCGGGGCCGGCCGCAAAAACATCGGGCATGCGGTTGCGGGAACGGTCAGGGCAGATCGGCGCGAGAGAAGGAGGTGGATCATGCGGTATTGCGTTTTCGCGGGCTCCAGCACCGGACACGATCCAATTTTTGGAAGGGCTGCTGCTCGCATGGGCACGACCCTCGCGGAGCGTGGCATCGGTTTGGTCTATGGCGGTGCATCCGTTGGACTGATGGGCATCCTTGCGGACGCCGCCCGGAGGCGTGGCGGTGAAGTGATCGGGGTCATTCCAAGATCGCTGGTCGAAAAGGAGGTCGCTCACAGCGGCCTAGCAGACTTGCGCGTTGTCGGCTCCATGCATGAGCGCAAAGCGCTTATGGGCGAATTATCCGACGGGTTCATCGCCTTGCCCGGCGGACTCGGCACGCTTGAAGAACTGTTCGAGGTATGGACCTGGGCGCAGTTGGGTCACCACGGTAAGCCGTGCGCGCTTCTCAACGTCGGCGGATTCTACGACGGTTTGACGTCGTTTCTCCACCACGTCGTCGAGGCAGCATTTCTCAAGCCGGTCCATCGCAACATGTTGATCGCCGCTGACGATGTCGACGCGCTGCTGTCGGCGCTGCTCGCCTACCAGCCGCCTAAGGTCGACAAGTGGATGGCCCGCTCGAACGCTTAAGCGCTGCACCTTGGGGTACTGGAATCTTCAATAGAAACGCGACAGAGAGCTTTTATCATGTTTACTCCGCAGACGCCGCTTGGATCGGGCTTCACCGCTCACAGCACCACCCTCGATGTCATCCGAGGTATCGATCTCATCGGCAAGCTCGCGATCGTAACCGGAGGCTATGCTGGGCTCGGGCTAGAGGCCGCGCGAACGTTGGTGTCAGCTGGCGCTCGCGTGATCGTCCCCGCGCGCGATATGGCGCGCGCCCGCAGATCAATCTCTGACATAGGCGGCGGGATCGAGGTTCGCCCTATGGATCTGACCGATCCCGCCTCGATCAATGCGTTCGCTCATGGTATCGTGCAGTCGGGTATGTCTTTGCACATTCTGATCAACGGCGCCGGGATCATGGCGGACCCGAACCTGGTTCGCGATGCGCGTGGCCACGAGCTGCAGTTCTCGACCAACCACTTGGGTCACTTCCAGTTGACCATGCGACTGTGGCCCGCGCTACGTCGTGCGAAGGGTGCGCGCGTCGTTTCTGTGTCGTCGCTGGGGCATCGCTTCTCCGATGTCGTGTGGGACGACATCAATTTTGAAAGTCGTACCTATGATGGATGGAGCGCCTATGGCCAGTCGAAGACTGCAAACGCGCTTTTTGCTCTTGAACTCGACCGTCGTGGGCGTAGCCAGGGCATTCGCGCGTTTTCACTTCATCCAGGTGGCATCGTAACCGGGTTGGCGAAGCACTTGCCGGTGGAGCGGCTCAAGGAAATGGGCAATCTCGATGCAAACGGCGAGCCCGTGATTGATCCCGATCGCGACATGAAATCGATTCCACAAGGTGCTGCCACACATGTTTGGTGCGCAGTCAGTCCGTTGCTCGAAGGCAAAGGTGGTGTCTTCTGTGCGAACTCGGATATTGCTCCATTATTTGAGGGTCATGAGCCCCCTGCTTACGGAGTGATGCCATTCGCAGTCGATCAAGAGTCGGCCAAGCGTTTATGGGACGTGAGCGAGACCATGACTGAAACAGCAATGCCGATATGATTTCGGCCGTCTGCACTAAGGGCTATGGGATTCCGGCGTTCTGCCGGATCTTCTGGCCCAGAAAGCTAAAGAACCGGGTCGGGATTCGCTAGCTAAGGAGATTTTGCGATGGACCGGAGCGCAAAGTGTGATCGTATCGATCAGGACCGACGCCAACTCCTTGCCGCTGCCGCGCTCGCTGTGCTCGCTTGTCCGGCCGGAACAGCCGGCGCTGCGGATGCAGAGGATCTCACCACGCAACAAACAAAGTCGCGATCAACGTACACGACATTTCGATCACTAAAGCAAGTCGACGCAGGTGTCTTGAATGTCAGCTATGCCGAAGATGGGCCAGCCGGAGGCCCGGCAGTCATTCTTTTGCACGGCTGGCCCTATGACATTCATAGCTACGTCGATGTCGCGCCGCTTCTGGCTTCAGCGGGATATCGCGTCATCGTCCCGTATCTGCGCGGATATGGACGGACGCACTTCATTTCGAAAGCTACACCACGGAATGGCCAGCAGGCGGTCATAG
Organism: Hyphomicrobium sp. CS1GBMeth3; assembly: GCF_900117455.1. Taxonomy (NCBI): domain Bacteria; kingdom Pseudomonadati; phylum Pseudomonadota; class Alphaproteobacteria; order Hyphomicrobiales; family Hyphomicrobiaceae; genus Hyphomicrobium; species Hyphomicrobium sp. CS1GBMeth3. Next base: position 1,608,808 of record NZ_FPHO01000003.1, on the reverse strand, counting down.
CCGCCGATGTAATCGCACTCATGGATGCCCTCAGCATCGAGAAAGCGGTCGTCGCGGGCTACGATTGGGGCGCACGAACAGCGAATATCATGTCCGCGCTGTGGCCGGAACGGTGCAAAGCCATGGTCTCTGTCAGCGGCTATCTGATCGGTAGTCAAGCCGTAAGCAGGATGCCGCTGCCGCCGCAGGCCGAATTCCAATGGTGGTATCAGTTCTATTTTTCCACCGACCGGGGGCGAGCCGGCTATGAGATGTACGCGCGCGATTTTGCCAAGCTCATTTGGAAGCTCGCGTCACCCAAGTGGCATTTCGATCACGCGACCTTCGATCGAAGCGCGGCCGCCCTCGACAATCCGGATCACGCCGACGTCGTGATCCATAACTATCGCTGGCGTCTTGGCCTAGTCGATGGCGAGCCGAAATACGACGAAATGGAAAAACGGCTCGCGCAATTGCCGGTCATCACCGTACCCACCATCACGATGGAGGGTGACTCCAACGGTGCTCCGCACCCCGAGCCCAGCACCTATGCGAAGAAGTTCACGAACAAGTACGAACACCGGCTCATCCAAGGCGGAATCGGGCACAACCTGCCTCAGGAAGCGCCGCAGGCTTTTGCTGAAGCCGTTGTCGACGTCGATCGCTTCTCGCCGTAGGCGTACAAAGAGAACCTCTCTGAAGTCGGCTTCAGGATGAAGTACGGACGTGGCTCTTCTCGGTACTCCGGTCGCCTCGCGAGCAGGAGCGTCTTCCGCTTTCTCGGCGGAGCAACACACTCATCTCGTCGCTCGGTCCCCTTTGCGGAAGTTCACAATCCGTGGTCGGCGCCCCGTAGGGAACGGCCGACTAGGTCCGCTCGTGGAGGTAAGGCAGTCCTTGAATGTTGGGCCTCCGAAGATCCTAACGAGTATACCTATCTGCGGATGTTTTAAGCAGGAGCCGAACAGGCGCGATGACCGGTGTCGCAGAAAATGTTGCGGCCGTATTAAGCACAACATCGCGTATCCTTCAGCTCCGTTGCCTTCCCGCGCAAGGCGCGCAATGGTGCCGCATGGTCGAATTGCTTGGCCCATAGCTCAATAATGTCCTCGGGACCGGATAGCAGGTTGGTTACGACGTCGCTGCCGACTGACGCGCAGCTACGCGTGATTTTCGTCGTTGTCGTCGTTCTCATTGTTGCGCTCGCGGTGACCGCACCATACGCCCGTCAGCCAACACACGGGACAGAGATTTTCGTTCCTGCTTACGCGGCGGCCATCTTCATGATCGAGGTGACGACCGCGGCTATCCTTCTCGCCACCTTTCGGGTGCGCGGATCAATACCGCTTCTCGTTCTTGCCTCAGGATACCTCCTCTCAGGAGTGCTTTCTGTTCCGTGGGCATTGACCTTCCCAGGCGTATTCCAGAGCGTTGGGCTCGAAGAGAACCTTCAATCGACGGCATGGATCGCAGCGATCCGACGGATCGGGTTTGCTTCAGCGATTGTCGGCTATGCTGCAATCGATCCGAGCCGGACGAAACGAATGCCGGGGCAATGGATACTCGCCACAGTTGCTGGCATCGGGTTGTTTGTCGCATCGGCATTATGGGTCATTCTGGCCAAGGGGGATGACCTTCCGCGGTTCATGGCGGATGCAAGAACCACCACGTCGATATGGGCGTACATACCGGCCCTATCGTTAGCTTTTTACGCGATCGCGTTTGTTACTCTGCTGACAAGACGCCGTTCGACGCTCGATATTTGGATGTGCGTCGTACTCTTCTCGCTCTGCGTTGAAATCCTACTGATCTCCTATTTGGGCGGAGGCATCAGGCTCAGCGTCGGCTGGTGGTCCGGGCGCTTCTTCGGCCTAGTTGCCGCCGGAACCGTGCTGTTCGTCCTTCTTGCGGAAACGACCGGCAACTACATGCGTCTCGCGCGAGCCACGGCGAACGAAAGACGCGCAAGGCTCAACAGGCTGACGGCCATGGAGGTCTTGTCCGCATCCATTGCCCATGAGATCAACCAGCCGTTATCCAGCATCGTGAACAATGCCAATGCCGGTCTGCGATGGCTGTCACGGGACGATCCGCGGATGGACAAGGCCAAAGAGGCACTCGAGATGATCGCCGACGAGGGACATCGCGCCGATAAGGTGGTGTCAGGAATCAGGCAAATGTTCCTCAAACGGGCGCAAGAGCGGGTGCTCGTGGACCTGAGACAGGTTATTGATGATGTGATTGCTCGGGGCAGACAGGAGCGCCTCCTCGCCGGGGTGGAGGTTGTGCGACACTTTCCGCCAGACTCCAGGTTCGTGGAATGTAACGCCGTTCAAATGGGACAGGCCGTTTCCAATATTCTCGACAATGCCGTCGATGCGATGAAGGATGGAGATCGACGAATACGGAGGATCACAATTCGGATCGACGATCCCGATCCTGGCGAGGTCGAAGTTTCATTTGCCGACACAGGGCCAGGGATAGCCCCGGATATCGCCGATCGGGTCTTTTTGCCGTTTGTATCCGGCAAAGGTGAAGGGATGGGCATGGGTCTGATGTTCTGCCAGTCAGTAGTCGAAGCGCACGGCGGTCGAATTTGGATCGTTTCGAATAGGCCATCGGGGCTGGAGCTGCGCTTCACGCTACCCGTGGACTCTTCCCGCATCGGAGACGCAGTCTCATGAGCAACGATCCGATCGTCTACGTGCTCGACGACGATCGTGCTGTCCGTGCGTCTCTAGAGACCTTGCTCGAGTCAGCTGGCTACGCCGTGCGGACGTTTTCCTCCGCAGACGATTATCTGGCGCGAGAGCGCGTCGACGCTCCGAGCTGTCTCGTGCTCGATGTCCGTCTCAAAGGAAAGAGCGGGCTCGAAATTCACCGAGAACTCGTGCGTGAGGGAGACACGCAGCCGATCATCTTTATTACGGGGCATGGCGATATTCAGATGTCGGTCGCTGCGATGAAGGCCGGTGCCGTCGAATTTCTAACCAAGCCTTTCCGGGACCAGGATCTGCTCGACGCGGTCTGTTCCGCCGTTTCGCGGGATGCCCGGCAAAGGGAAGAGGCGCGCCTGCTCGCGGCGGTCATTCGCCGTTACAACACCCTGTCGCCGCGAGAGCGGGAAGTCATGCAGCTTCTTGCGTCCGGCCTGATGAGCAAACAGGTCGCAGAACGTCTCGGCCTCAGCCAGGTCACGGTCAAGATGCATCGCGCTCAGATCATGCAGAAGCTGGAAGCCGAGAACCTCGCCGACCTGATCAGGGTTTGGGAGCGCCTCAAGGGGCTTCCCTCTATCAACTGATCAATCGGGATGCCGGCTTCCCAAACGCCGGGGTTGCCGCGCAACCGCGACCTGGCCCAAGGGCTGGGTTGACCCACCTCCACGCACAATTGCAGCCATCCGGCCCACAGCAGTAGCGTTCGCGCATGTCTGCAATCGCAAACGCATAGGCCGCAGCAAATCGGTCCGCTCAAAAGAGCCTTGGTGCATCGGCTGGAGGTACGGTCTTGAAGCTTTATCTCGTCTCGCTCGGAGCAGGCATTCTTGTCGGCGTCGTTTACAGCCTTCTCGACGTGCGCTCGCCTGCGCCGCCCGTGGTGGCGTTGATCGGGCTCCTCGGGATCCTGATCGGCGAACAGCTTCTTCCGGTCGCTAAGCACATTATCAGCGGACATGGCCTCGCTACCGCGATCGATCACGCCAATTGCCGTCGCCACGTTATGGGTGCGCTTCCCTCGAATTCGGATGATCGCGCGTGCGACGTCGAAGGTGGCGACCGAAGATAACGTCGATCACAACTCGTTTGGAACCACATGGCTCAGTATGCTGGGCGAAAATGAAGGAGCTACAGATGTCTTATCTCACCGAAGTCCTTACGCCGCAAAACAGTCAGCTCATCTTCATCGACCAGCAGCCCCAGATGGCATTCGGGGTCCAGTCTATCGATCGCCAGACTCTCAAGAACAACGTCGTCGCTCTCGCAAAGGCCGCCAGGGTGTTCAACATTCCGACGGTCATCACCACCGTCGAGACGGAATCCTTTTCAGGGCACACGTATCCGGAGCTCCTCTCCGTTTTTCCGGATGTGTCGCTGCTCGAACGGACGTCGATGAACTCTTGGGATGACCAGAAGGTCCGCGATGCCCTTGCCAAAGCCGGGCGCAAGAAGGTGGTCGTCTCTGGGCTTTGGACGGAGGTCTGCAACACGACGTTCGCGCTGTCGGCCATGAACGATGCCGACTACGAGATCTACATGGTGGCCGATGCATCGGGCGGAACCTCCAAGGATGCACACGATTTTGCCATGCAGCGCATGACCCAGGCCGGCGTGGTGCCGGTGACGTGGCTTCAGGTGCTGCTGGAGTGGCAGCGCGACTGGGCTCGCCGCGATACGTACGAGGCTGTGACGGGCATCGTGAAGGAGCACGGAGGCGCCTACGGAATGGGTGTCGATTACGCTTACACCATGGTGCACAAGGCGCCCGAGCGTGCCGAGCATGGCCCCGTGCTCGATCCCGTCGCTGCTGCGTAATCATATTCGATAGATCGTGCTCGACCGGCTTCTCCGCGCAGAAGACGCCGGTAGACCATGGAGGTTTCCATGACCATACGCCGCCGCAGCTTCGTGAAGGGACTCGCGTCCGCTGGAGTGCTGTCAACGGCGCAATCGCGCTTTGCTTGGGGACAAGAGATGACCGATTCACCCGATCTCGTCCTGCGCGACGGACGCATCACCACGCTCGATGCCGCCACGCCGGATGTGCAGGCGCTGGCGATCAAGGACGGGCTCGTCCAAGCGGTTGGTACGACCGACGACATCATGCGGACGGCCGTGCCCGGAACCAAGGTCATCGATCTCGGCGGCCGCCGTGTCATCCCCGGTCTCAACGATAGCCATACGCATCTGATACGCGGCGGGCTTAACTTCAATATGGAGCTGAGATGGGAAGGCGTGCCGTCCGTTGCCGACGCGTTGCGCGTTTTGAAAGAGCAGGCGGCCCGTACGCCTGCGCCCCAGTGGGTGCGCGTCGTGGGGGGGTGGTCGGAGTTCCAGTTCGCCGAGCGGCGAATGCCGACGCTCGACGAGATTAATCAGGCGGCGCCGGACACCCCAGTCTTTATCCTTCACCTTTATGGGCGCGCGCTTCTGAACAGGGCTGCGCTCAACGTTCTGGGATTCGATAAATCGACGCCGAACCCGCCCGGTGGCGTCATCGAGAAGGATGCCAGTGGGCACCCCACGGGACTGCTGCTCGCCAAGCCGTCAGCGCTCATTCTCTATTCAACACTGGCGCGTGGGCCGAGGCTTCCGGTCGAGGATCAGATCAACTCGACGCGCCACTACATGCGCGAGATGAACCGCCTCGGGATCACCTCAGTGATCGACGCGGGCGGCGGCGGCCAGAACTATCCTGACGACTACGACGTCATTCAACGCCTGCACGATGCCGGCGAACTCACGGTGCGCATCGCCTACAACCTATTCGCGCAGAACGCGGGCGGAGAGCTTGGCGACTACGAGCGCTGGATTTCGATGGTGAAGCCCGGAGCGGGAAGCAGCCTCTTGCGTATGAACGGCGCCGGCGAGAACCTCACGTGGTCGGCCGCCGATTTCGAGAACTTCCTCGAGCCGCGTCCCGACCTTGCGCCGACGATGGAAAGCGAACTCGAGCCGATTGTCGAGCTGCTCGCGGCGAACAAGTGGCCGTTCCGAATTCACGCAACCTACGACGAATCCATCGACCGCTTCCTCACCGTGTTCGAGCGCGTGAACGGGAAGCAGGCGTTCGACGCCCGGCTCATCATCGATCACGCGGAGACGATCAGCGACCGCAACATCGACCGCATCAAGGCGCTCGGCGGCGGCATCGCCATTCAGCATCGCATGGCGTTCCAGGGAGAATATTTCGTCGAGCGCTACGGCGCGGAAGCCGCTCAAGCGACCCCTCCGGTCAGCACGATGCTTGCTGCCGGCCTGCCTGTCGGCGGGGGTACGGACGCGACACGCGTGTCGTCCTACGACCCCTGGGTTGCGCTCTTCTGGTTGACGACCGGGCAGACCCTCGGAGGGCTTCCGCTCTACGGGGAAAGCAACACTCTCGATCGCGAAACCGCGCTCCGGGTCTGGACCGAGGGGTCGGCCTGGTTCTCCGGCGAAGCCGATGTCAAAGGGACGCTCGCTCCCGGCAAGTATGCCGACCTCGTGGTGCTGTCCGCGGACTACATGGCGGTTCCGCCGCAGGAGATCCGGCGGATCAATTCGGTGCTCACGATCGTCGGCGGAGATGTGGTCTATGGCGAAGGCAGTTTCGCGGACCTTTCGCCGCCCATCCCGCCTGCGTCGCCGGACTGGAGCCCGGTAAATACGGTTCCGAGCCCGGCGCAGCGTGCCGAAGTTGGCGGCGAAACGAAGCATGCGCGGGCGTGTGCCGACGGCTGCAATTCTCACTGCGGCGTTCACGGCCACGATCATATGATCGCCTGGAACAATCCGCTCCCCGTTTCCGACAAGAACGCCTTCTGGGGCGCTCTCGGCTGCTCATGCTTCGCGGCATGAGCATGCAGGAAAACAGGGCACAACGACACGCTAGACCGCGCGCCCGCTCACTCGCAGGCAGCTCTTTTGCGTGCCTGTTGGCGGTGGTGGCGTTGTCCTCGAGCGGAGGAATGGCGGCCGAGCCGCTAAACCTCACGTTAGACGGTGTCGTCGAGCCGCGGGCGAGGGTCGCCGTCGCCAACCAGGTCACGGGTATCGTAAGCCGGGTTTTGGTCGTTTCAGGTCGGCAAGTCGAAATCGGTGAGCCGCTGTTCGAGATCGATGCGGCGGAATTCGAGATCGACGTCGCGGCGGCGAAAGCGGCGCTCGATGAATCGATTGCGCAGCTGCGACTGGCGGAGGACGTAGCAGAACGGCAAAGCCGCCTTGCCGAACGCGGGAGCGGAGCGGAAGCGCGCGCCACGCAAGCAATGATCGAAGTCAACGTCGCAAAAGCGGTGGTCGCAAGGCAGGAAAGCGCCTTACGCAGAGCGGAGTTGGCGCTTCGGCGGACGCGTATCGTTGCGTCGATTGCCGGTATCGTGCGCCCTCGCGTGGCGCCGGGTGCCTTCGTCGAAGCGGAGGCTGGAACGGTCCTGGCCGAGATCGTCCAGACCGATCCGATCCTGGTCGGCTACAGCGTTTCCTACGAGGATCGGCAGCGGTCTCTCAAGAAGGCGGGGACGACGTCGGCGCGCGACATGTTCGACAAAATCGTTCTCTCTCTCGTCCTCCCCTCCGGAGAAACTTACGCGCATCATGGACAGCCGAAGTTCGAAAGTGCGGAAGTGGACAGGAGCACCGGCATGCTGACGACCTGGGCGGAATTCCCGAACCCGGACGGGGTTCTCGTGCCCGGCCTCACCGTGCAGGTTCTCTCGGCGATTCACAGCGGTCCGCCTTCAACGCGAGCAGCCCAGTGACGAACGCCACCGATACGCGAGCCGTGACGCCTCCCGGAGCATGGTCTCCATTCCGACACTCGGCGTTCACGCTGTTGTGGTTCGCGACGCTCGTCTCGAACATCGGCACCTGGATGCACGATGTCGGCGCAGGGTGGCTCATGACGGAGCTATCGCCCTCGCCGTTCGTCGTTGCAGCGGTTCAAGCCGCCACCACGCTGCCTATTTTCCTGTTCGCGCTGCCGGCAGGCGCTCTCGCGGACATTGTCGACCGGCGGCGTCTCCTGATCGCGGTCAATCTCTTTCTTGGATGCGTCGCCGCATTGCTGGCGTTCCTCGTGAGCCGGGATGCGGTCACGCCGATGTTGCTTCTCTCGATTACGTTTGTGATGGGGACGGGCGTCGCCATCATGGCGCCGGCTTGGCAGGCCGTGGTTCCGCAACTGGTTCCAAGGGAAGAGCTGACGTCGGCGGTGGCGCTCAACTCGATGGGCATCAACATCAGCCGTGCCATCGGCCCCGCGCTCGCCGGCTTCCTCATCGTCGCCTACGGCATGGCCGTGCCGTTCGTGCTCAATGCGGTGAGCATTATCGGTATCGTGATTGCGCTTCTGTGGTGGCGGGCACCCGAGGCCAAGCAAAGCCGTTTGCCGGCTGAAACGCTCGTTCCGGCGATGATCTCGGGCGTGCGCTACACGCTTCACAGTCGCCCCGTGAAATCGACCCTTTTGAGAGCTGCAGCCTTCTTCGTGTTCGGAAGCGCCTTCTGGGCCCTGCTTCCGCTGATCGCTCGCAACGTTCTGGCGGGAGGCGCTTCTCTCTACGGCATCCTGCTCGGCTGCCTCGGCGCTGGCGCCGTCGCCGGCGCGGTCTTTCTCCCGCAGGTCAAATCCCAGGTCGGAGCCGATGGCGCCGTGATGCTCGGAACGGTGGGGCTCTCGACCGTCATGGTCCTTATTGCGCTGGTGCCCGATTCCTATGTCGCGGCCGGATGCGCGGTCGTGGCAGGCATCTCGTGGATCGCGGTGATGTCTACGCTCAACGTGTCGGCCCAGACGGCGCTGCCAAACTGGGTGCGCGCACGGGGGCTATCCATTTTTCTCATGGTCTTCTACGGATCGATGACGGCTGGAAGCCTGCTGTGGGGACATCTTGCGACGCATGTCGGGATTCCCGCGGCGCTCGTCACGGCGGCCGCGGGGGCCCTCGTCGCCCTGTTGATCACGCGCGGGATCAAGCTCAGCCAGGGCGAGAGCATGGATCTCACGCCGTCGATGCATTGGCCCGAGCCCGTTATCGATCCTGGCCACGAGACAGATCGCGGGCCCGTCATGATCCAGATCGTCTACGATATCGAGGCGGATGACCGTGGGCGTTTCGTCGAACTCATGGGGCAACTCGCGCAAGCGCGACGCCGAAACGGAGCTTTCGGCTGGTCGCTGATGGAGGACCTGAGCATTCCCAATCGCTTCGTGGAGACGTGGCAGGAGGCGTCATGGCTACAGCACATGCGCCACCACGAGCATGTGAGCGCCGATGATCGCGCCGTGCAGCAGCAAATCTGGAAGCTCAATCGCTCAGGCGAGGCTTCGGCAACTCACTTCATGTCAGTGACGTGAGACGCCGTGGACGGTGGGACGGCTAACCCCACGACGTTCTCGAAGTGTCGTTGAAGCCAACTGTACAACGGAGCAGGCCAACTTCATTCAAGGAGCAAAGCGATGACGCAGCATGTACTTTTCATCGTCACCAACGCGGCCGTGATCGGCCCGCACAATCGTAAAACCGGCTTCTTTTTCGCCGAGGTCGCTCATCCGTTCGAGGTGCTCGACAAGGCCGGGATCGCGATCGAGTTCGCGTCACCTGCAGGTGGATGGACGCCGCACGACGCCTACGACGAGCAAGACCCCGCCCAGAAAGAGTTTTTCGAGAGCAAGGCCTTTCGTCGGCTGAATCACAGCCGCAAGCTGTCGGAAGTAGACGCCGCGGATTATGACGCCATCCTTGTGCCTGGTGGCCTGGGCCCCGTGGTCGACATCGCACGCAATGCGGACGTCCAGAAGGCCATCGTCCGCGCCTGGAGCACGGGTAAGATCGTGACGGCTGTGTGTCACGGTCCGGTCTCGCTGCTCGGTGTGGATCTCGGTGACGGCACACCGTTCGTGCGCGGCAAGAAGCTCACGGCGTTCTCGGCAAAGGAAGAATATGATTACGCCCGCGAGGATGTACCGTACGGTCCTGAGGACGCGCTGAGGGCCGAGGGGGCCGATTACTCGTCCGCCGACAACTGGCAGCCGCATGTCGTTGTAGATGGCCGTCTCATTACCGGCCAGAACCCCGCCTCGGCGGAACCGCTGGCCAAAGAGTTGCTCGCCGCCCTCAAGCGGACTGCTTGAGTTTGCAAGATCGTTCGAGCTGGCGGTGACAATCGCTGGCTCGTCCTCTATCGCCCTCAAACGCACCGCACGTGTGCGTCGATTGGAGTCTTCACATGACGTCCAAGATAACCGCCATCCTTACTGCCCGCCCCGGCAAGGGCGCAGAACTTCAGACCCTGCTTATCAGCATGGCGCCGCATTGCCGGGCGGAACCCGGAAATCTGCGTTGGGATGTCTGGCGCGACTCTTCAAACGAGGATCGCTACGTTCTCGATGAACTCTATCGAGACCGAGCCGCTGTAGAGGCGCATCGAGACACGCCCCACTTTCAAGATTATTTGGCTAGGATCACTGAGCTTGCGGAGAGAACGGCAGTGGTCTCGGGTCCGGTGGACGTCAAATAAGGAAACGGCGGATGCGGCCACCCCCTCTACGTCCGGCCCGCATCCGCGTTGAACTTGGCGAGATCGCCTTTAGAGCCGGAATATCGTCGGCCTGACGTGACCGCTCGAACTCGGTGAGGAAGCGAAGAACCCTGGACGACAACAAGGCGGTTGTTGCGCGTCCAGAGGCAGCTTCTCTGATCCGCTTCGAGATTGTTCTGCACAAGTGCCAGCGTATGGTCTGCGGCGGCCCCGGGCATTGTCATACCGCTGATGTCCGTTTCCGGGCGGAAATCAGACGCGAAATTTCATGTACCCCGTATACCTTCAGGTGCGCCACCGACGACCGCTTTCTCGGCATTTCGACGGCAGCGTCGTCCCATAGATGCAATCAGACCTCCCATGATCGGCGATGCCGAGGCGATCGCCGATCACGTCTGCTTACTGGTGCATCGCGTTAGATATCGATCTTCTCTGCGATCTCAATCGCGTCATCGACCTCGATGCCGAGGTACCGCACGGTGCTCTCAATCTTGGAATGTCCAAGCAGAAGCTGGACGGCCCTCAGGTTGCCAGTCCTCCGGTAAATCAGTACCGCCTTCGTGCGTCGCAGCGAATGCGTGCCAAACTTTGCCGGATCGAGGCCTATGCTGGCCACCCACTCCTGCACGAGCCGGGCGTACTGCCGAGTAGTCAGGCCGCCCGTGTCGCCACGACCCGCAAACAGAAACTGGCCCGACTTTCTGTCGGTGCGTCTCAGGTAGTCATCGAGTGCCTGTCGGGTTTGGTCGGTAAGCTCGAACCGAACTGGTCTGCCAGTCTTCTTCTGCCTGATTGTCGCTCGATCCGTCGCATATCCGCTCGGCGCGACGTCCTCAACTTTGACGGCGACGACGTCCTCAACTTTGACGGCGACGACGTCGCAGCCGCGCAGCTTGCTATCGATCGCAAGATTAAACAGGGCGAGATCACGCTTCTTGCCCTCGATTTGCAGCTTCGTTCGGATCGACCAGACATGGCTCGGCTTCAGGGGCGGCTTTGCGCCGACGAGTTTCCCTTTGTTCCAAGGCGTCCGGCGCGTGATCTTGTCAGCAGCAAGTGCATGGTCTTGTTCCATGGTCCATCTCCTTCATTGAGAGACAGAGCAGCATGAACCTGGCACGTGCTAACAACTTGGACACTACTGGTTTCAGCATAGATCTTCCGTCTGATGGTTGCCGCCCGTCGATTGTGACCTAACATAGATCGCCAATCCGCTTGAGGCATGGCCATCACCCGGCAACGACCGGAAGCTTCGCGATGGCCCTGATGCCGGGTCGCTCCTGCCATCTGATCGCGGAATCCGGTACGGCAAGGCCGAGCTTGGGCCAACGCGTCAGCAGGGCTTCAAGCGCGCACTTGCCTTCGATGCGCGCGAGCTGGTGGCCGAGGCAGAAATGGATGCCGGTGCCGAAGGCGAGATGGCGATTGGGGTGCCGCGACAGGTCAAGCTGTTCGGGATGGTCGTTCAACGCCGGATCCATATTGGCCGCAACGATCATGGCCATAATCCTGTCGCCAGCCTTCACACGAATGCTACTTAGCTCAATGTCCTTTCGGACGTAGCGCGGCTTTGAGAATTGCACCGGCGAGACGAAGCGCAAAAACTCCTCAACGGCCAAGTTGGCGCGACTCCAATCTTCCGCCAGCCAGTCGCGCAATTTCCGTTCGCGCAAGACCTCGTATGCCGATCCGCTGATCAGATGCGTCGTGGTCTCCGTTCCGGCGCCGAGCAACAAGAAGATCATCGCGACCATTTCGTCACGGCTGATCCGCCCGCCTTTCTTCTCGACGCGGATAAGCTCGGCGATCAGCCCCTCGCCGCCGTGCTTTCGCGCTGCCTCGAGCTGCCCTTCAAGGTAGCGTTTCATCGAGGCCATGGCGGGGATCAGGGCGAAGAAGCCCACAAAGCTGGCGAGGCGCGTGAACCTGTTGGTCCAAGCTATGAAGCGCGGGCGGTCGGACTCGGGCAGGCCAAGCAGCTCGCAGATGACAGAAAGCGGCACACGGCGCGCAAAACGATCAACCAGGTCCGCCGGGCTGCCGTCCGCGAACAGCTTATCCGCCAGTGTGTCCGCAATCGCCCGAATGCGCGGCTCCATGTCGAGTATGGCGCGGCGGCGGAACGCCTCGTCAACGATCTCCCGCAAGCGCGTGTGGTCGGGTTCGTCCATCGTCAGCATGTTATTGGCGAGCGTTCGGATGAGCCCTGACATCCACCACTGTAAGCCGGCGATCGTGCCATCCTTCTTGCGCAGGCTGAACGTCTCACTGTCTTTCAGCACACGGGCCGCCAGCTCCTGCGTCGTCGTGATCCAAACCTTGCCCACGATGGGGAAACGGATCTCGACCATGGGACCCATCGCGCGCAATCGCGCGATTGCGGCAGCGGGATCGCGAAAGTAGTCCTGGCTGCTGATGTCGATCTGCATGATTTCTGACATCCTTTGTGCGGTCCCGGAGATGCTCCGGCCAACCGATTCTTCTACGGGTCGATCGCGAGGCGATAGCCGATCCCGGGCTCGGTCAGGATCAACTCCGGCGCATCGGGCGAAGGTCTGAGCTTCTGGCGCAGCTGGCCGACAAAGACCCTCAGATACTGCAGGTCCTCCGTGTGGGCCGGTCCCCAGACCGCAGTCAGAATCTGGCGATGGGTGAGGACGCGCCCCGCATTGCGCACCAGAATGGCGAGCAGATCGAACTCCTTGGGTGTGAGCTTCACGGGCGCGCCGTCGCGCGTAACCTTGTGCGCCAACACATCCACCTCAAGGCTCCCGGCTTTGAATTGGGTTTGCTCCGAGGCCTGCTGCGCGGCATGGCGGAGGGCGGCCCGCAGCCTTGCGGTCAGCTCGCCAATCCCAAAGGGCTTGTTGATGTAGTCATCGGCACCGAGGTCGAGGGATTCGATCTTCTCGGCTTCACGATCGCGCGCCGAGAGCACTAGGATCGGTGTGCGGGACCAGCTCCGAAGCTCGCGGATCACGTCCTTGCCGTCCATGTCGGGAAGGCCCAGGTCGAGCACAATCACCTGTGGCGACAGGGTCGCGGCCGCCTTGAGGGCGTCCTTTCCCGTTGTGGCCGCCACGACGTCGTATCCGGCGGCCGCGAGACTCGGCTTCAGGAAGCGAAGAATCTGTGGCTCGTCGTCGACAATCAGGATGCGCGCACCACTCATGTCGTACCTTTATCGCCTTGATTGTCGCTCTGCCCCTCGCCAGCCGGAAGCAAGATTGAGATCTCGGTCCCCTTCCCGCTCGCTGCGGGACTCCTTGCCTCGATCGTGCCGCCCATGGCCTTGACGATCGCGGCTGAGATCGAGAGCCCGAGTCCAGTTCCCGGCGCGCGGCCATCGCTGCCGGCAACGCGGTAGAACTTCTCGAACACCTTGCTCAGTGACTCCGCAGGAATGCCGATACCTTCGTCCGAAACGGCTATGCGCACACCCCCCGCCGTCGCGCGCGCATCAATCCGCGTCACGGATACCGGCGGGCTATACTTGTGCGCATTGTCGAGCAAGTTGAACAGAACCTGCTCGAGCAGCGCGGCATCTCCCCGGATGAGCGGCAGTCCGTCCTCTAGCGACATTTGCACCCGCCGTTTGGGAAGGGCCCTCGCCGCCCGGGAGACGGCCCCGTTTACAGCGTCGCGGACATCGACCCAGTCGCGGCAGATATCGAGGGCCCCGGCCTCCAGACGCGTCATGTGGAGCAGGTTCGAAACGAAGACGGAGAGCCGGTTTGCCTCCTCCTCGATGGTGGCGAGGAGATCGGCGCGGTCCTTCTTTCCCATCCGATCACCAAGCTGACGTAAGCTCGTCGCAGATCCGAGGATGGAAGCCAGGGGTGTGCGAAGATCATGCGAGATCGAGGACAAGAGCGCGTTTCGCAAGCGCTCGCTTTCCACAGTCGTCGCGGCTTCGGTTGCCTGCTCTACTAGCCGTGTACGCTCGATCGCAATGGCCGCCTGATCCGCGAACGCCTGTACGGCGCTCGCCGTTGCCAAGGGCAAGGTGTCGGTCGTTTCGTCCGGCGCTACGCCGAGGACGCCGATCACGTTCGGCGAGGAGATCAGGGGGCGGAAGTGAAAGACAGCCGAGGGCATGGTCTCGGTCATGCGTCCGGCCGGCTCACCTTTACGGTGTGCCCACCGCGCGGCAGCCCAGTCGGCCGTACCGAGCGTGTCCTCCGGCGGCCAGCCACCCTCGATCGAGAGCTCGCCCGATTTTTCCAGAAGAATGATCGACTTTCCTTTCACGATCGCCGCCGATTGGGCAGCGAGGAGCCAGAGCACATCATCGATTTTAGGCGCGCCTGAGAGCTTGCGCGAGAACTCGTACAGGGCCTGCGTTGCCTCGGCGCGCTCGCGTGTTGCAGAGGCCTGCTCCCGCAGCCGCCCGGCCAGGCTACCGGTCGCTATCGCGACGGCCAAGAAGATGAGCAATGCGAACAACTCGTGCGGGGATGCAACAGTCAGCGTGTAGCGAGGTTCGATGAAGAAGAAGTTGAAGGCGAGAAAGGAAAACACCGCAGCGGCAATGGCGGAGTGGAGGCCGAACCGCAATGCGCAGATGAGCACGGCGAGCAGGAATACCATCGAGAGGTTCGGGAGATCCGTGATGCGCTCGAGCAGCGTCCCGACTGCAACGCTGAGCGCAACCGCCGCGGCAGCCGTCAGCCCACCGGTCCAGAGCGTATCGATTTTCGGAAGCGCAAACCGCAACGTGCGCGACGGAGACGTTTCCGGCGCGACGACGGTGACCGAGATCCCCGCGGCCTTCGCCATCAGTTCCGTCGAGAGCGACCGGCGCATCCAACCGCCGAGAAAACCGGGACGCGAGCGGCCGATGACGATCTGCGTGATGTTGTTGCGCTTGGCATAGGCGAGCACCTCGGCCGCCAGATCCCTGGCGTTGATGCGAACGGCCGTCGCGCCGAGGCGACCCGCTAGCCGCATCGCCTTCTCTATGCGGCGAACGTCCTTACGGTCCGTGCTTTCACGGTCGCTATGGGCGAGGTGGATAGCGATCCAGTCGGACTTGAGCGCTGCTGCCATGCGCGCGGCGGCGCGCACCACGGTTTCCGACAGCTCGTCGCTCCCGACGCAGACGAGGAGCCGCTCGGCCGTGGGCCAGGGCCCCTCGATACCCTGCTGGCGGAGCTGCGACAGCATCTGCTCATCGACGCGGTCGGCGGTGCGCCGCAGTGCCAGCTCGCGCAGCGCTGTGAGGTTGCTCAGTTGGAAGAACTTGTCGATGGCGCGGCGCGCGTTGTCCGGCAGATAGACTTTGCCTTCCTTGAGGCGCTTGATTAGCTCTTCAGGCGGGAGATCCACGACGACAATCTCGTCTGCCCTCTCCACGACCTTGTCCGGGACAGTTTCCCGCACCGTGATGCCCGCGATGCGCTGTACGACATCGGTCAAACTCTCGAGATGCTGGATATTGAGCGTGGTCCAGACGTCGATGCCAGCCTGTAGCACCCCATCGACGTCCTGATAGCGCTTCGGATGCACGAGCCCCGGCGCGTTAGAGTGTGCGAACTCGTCGACCAGAAGCAGTTGCGGTCGCCGCGCAATGGCCGCATCGACATCGAACTCCAATAGCGTGCGATTGCGGTAGGAGATGGCGCGGCGCGGAAGAACCTCGAGCCCCTCGATCAGGGCCGTCGTCTCCGGCCGCCCGTGGGTCTCGACGAGGCCGATGACAACGTCCAGCCCTTCCGCCTTGAGTGCGCGGGCCGCGGAAAGCATCGCGTAGGTCTTGCCGACACCCGGGGCCATGCCAAGAAACACCTTGAGCTTGCCGCGCTGCTCCTTTGCGGCAAGCTCAAGCAGCGCCCGTGGCGAGGGGCGGCGCGCCTCGTTGGTGTTCGTAGACTCGGCCATATCCTATCCGGAGCCCGCGCCGAATGCCTGGTCAAGGGCAAGATTGAGCTGCAAGACGTTAACGCGTGGCGCACCGATGACTCCCAGGTAGGGCGTTTCCGTATGCTTGGCAACGAGCGCCCGTACACGATCCGGCGCAACGGCGCGGGCCTTGGCCACGCGTTCGACCTGACGCTCGGCATAGGCAGGGCTAATGTGGGGGTCGAGGCCGCTGCCCGAGGCGGTGACGGCATCGGCCGGCACGGGGGCGGCGCTCTCCCGACGCAGCTTTTCGACATCGTCTTTGACCCGGTCCAGCAGCTCCTGCGAGAGCGGCCCCAGGTTCGAGCCTGACGATGCGAATGCGTCATAGCCCCCTTCGCCGGCGGCCGAGGGGCGACCTCGGAAATAGCGGTCGGATGCAAACGTTTGCCCGATCAGCACCGAGCCCACCACCTTCCCGTCATGTTCAAGCCGGCTGCCTTCGGCCTCGGTCGGAAAGAACACCGTGGCGAGTCCGGTCATGGCGAGCGGATAGACGAGACCCGTGAGGATCGTGAAGAGGACAACCAGCGCGACGGCCGGCCGAAGATAAGCGTGCATTGAAAATCTCCCTAGGCCAAACCGAGATTGGAGACGGCGAGGTCTATGATCTTGATGCCGACGAACGGAACGACGATGCCGCCCAAACCGTAGATCGAGACGTTGCGCCTCAGCAGGGCTGCGGCGTCTACGGGGCGATAGGAGACGCCTTTGAGGGCCAGCGGGATCAACGCGATGATGATCAGCGCGTTGAAGATGACCGCAGACAGGACGGCGCTTTGCGGCGTCGCAAGCCCCATGATGTTCAGCGCATCGAGCTCCGGGTAAGTCGCGACGAACAGCGCCGGGATGATGGCGAAGTATTTGGCGACGTCGTTGGCAATCGAGAACGTCGTCAGAGAACCGCGTGTCATCAAGAGCTGCTTGCCGATCTCGGTGACCTCGATGAGTTTGGTCGGATCGCTGTCGAGGTCCACCATGTTGCCCGCCTCGCGCGCGGCCTGGGTACCGCTTTGCATCGCGACTCCGACGTCGGCTTGCGCCAGCGCCGGCGCATCGTTGGTACCGTCGCCGCACATGGCGATGATGCGGCCACGTGCCTGCTCCGACTTGATGTAGGCGAGCTTGTCCTGCGGGGTCGCCTCGGCGATGTAGTCGTCGACGCCCGCCTCCGACGCGATGGCTGCAGCCGTTACGGGATTGTCGCCGGTGACCATCACGGTCTTGATACCCATGCGGCGGAGCGCGGCGAAGCGAGTCTTGACGTCGGGCTTGACCACGTCCTTGAGGTGGATGATCCCGACAAGGCCGGAACCTTCCGCAACCGCCAGCGGTGTGCCACCGGTGCGGGCAATTTCCTGCACAGCCTGCCGAAACGCATCAGGTGTCTGCTCGAGTGTCTGCCCGATCTGGGTGAGCAGTGCGTCAACGGCCCCCTTCCGAAGACGGCGACCGTCGATATCGATGCCTGAGATGCGGGTCTGAGCCGAGAACGGGACGACGTTTGTCGGCTCCCGGTTGTTGCCGGCAAGACCGTAGCTGCCGCGAGCAAGCGCCACGATCGAGCGCCCCTCCGGCGTCTCATCGGCGAGCGAGGCGAGTAGCGCCGCCTCGGCAACGTCCCACTCCGTGCGCCCCTGCACCGGCATGAACGCGGTCGCGAGCCGGTTGCCGTAGGTGATGGTGCCGGTCTTGTCGAGGAGCAGCGTGTCAACGTCGCCGGCCGCCTCGACGGCGCGGCCGGAGGTAGCGACGACATTGAACCGAACCAGCCGGTCCATGCCCGCGATGCCGATGGCGGACAAGAGGCCGCCGATGGTGGTCGGGATAAGAGTGACGAGCAGCGCGATTAGTACCGTCACGGACAACACGGTGCCGGAGTAGCCTGCCAGGCCCCACAGCGTGACGACGGTGATCAAGAGGATCAGCGTCATCCCGGACAGCAGAATGGAGAGCGCGAGCTCGTTCGGCGTCTTCTGTCGCTCGGCGCCTTCGACAAGCGCGATCATGCGGTCGAGGAACGAAGACCCCGGCGCCGCCGTGACACGGACCTTGATCCAGTCTGAGAGCACGACGGTGCCACCCGTCACGGCCGAGCGGTCGCCACCGGATTCGCGGATCACGGGCGCCGACTCGCCCGTGATGGCGGATTCGTTCACGGACGCGATGCCTTCGATCACGTCGCCGTCGGCCGGGATTGTGTCGCCCGCCTCTACAAGAACGACGTCGCCCTCTTGGAGCTCGTAGGCGTTGCGCGGCTCCCACAGATCGTCCTTCGTGTCATCGGGGTGCAAGAGTAGCTTCGCTACGGTATCGGTCCGTGTCCGACGAAGTGCGTCCGCCTGTGCCTTGCCCCGCCCTTCGGCCACGGCCTCAGCGAAATTGGCGAACAGCACCGTGAACCACAGCCACGCGGCGATCTGGCCTGTGAAGGCAAGGCCCTCGCGGCCGACTGCGGCATCGCGGAGGAAGATCAGCGTGGCGAGCGCCGCGACCACACCGGTGACGAACATCACCGGATTGCGGACGAGTTTCTGCGGCGCGAGCTTCAAGACGGCGTCGAGTGCCGCACGGCGCAGGATCGCCCGATCCAACAGGCTAAAGGTTGAGCGCTTGCTCATGACTGTCTCCTCAGAACGTCTTGCCGGCTAGCATCAGGACGTGCTCGACGATGGGACCGAGCGCGAGGGCCGGGAAGAATTGCAGTCCGCCAAGGATCAGGATCACGCCGATCAAGAGGCCGACGAACAGCGTCCCATGAGTCGGGAAAGTGCCCGGCGATGGCGCGCTCTTGGTCTTCGCCGCGACCGAGCCGGCAATCGCCATCATCGGGACGATGTAGGCGAAGCGTCCGAACATCATGGCGAGGCCCAGCGTGGTGTTGAACCACGGCGTGTTGGCGTTGAGGCCAGCGAAGGCTGAGCCGTTGTTGCCCGTCGCGGAGGAGTAGGCATAGAGGATCTCCGACAATCCGCGCGGACCGGCATTGGTGAGGCTTTCGAGCGCTGCTGGCAGCATGGCGGCAATCGCCGAGAAGCCCAGGATGAAGAGCGGAAGAACAAGAAGCGCCAGCACCGCGAGTTTCATCTCCCGCACTTCGATCTTCTTGCCGAGATATTCCGGCGTACGGCCAACCATAAGGCCGGCGATGAAAACCGCGAGCACGGCCATGACGATCATGCCGTAAAGGCCGGAGCCAACGCCACCCGGGAGGATTTCACCGAGCTGCATGAGGAACAGCGGAACGAACCCGCCGAGCGGGGTCAGCGAATTGTGCATGGTGTTGACGGCGCCGCAGGAAAGACCCGTGGTGGCCGCGACGTAAAGCGCGGACAGCGCTTGGCCGAAGCGAATCTCCTTGCCTTCCAGGTTGCCGGAGGATGCATCGACGCCTGCCGCGATCAGCAACGGATTGCCCGCCGTCTCGGAGGCGTAAACGATGGCTGTGCCGGCGACCAGAAGGATGCCCATGGCCGCCAGCAGCGCAAAACCCTGCCGCCCGTCGCCCACCATTCGGCCGAAGGTGAACGTCAGCGCGGTCGAAATCAGCAGCATGCTCCAGATCGACAACACGTTGGACCATGCGTTCGGGTTCTCGAACGGATGCGCGGCGTTGGCGTTGAAGAACCCGCCGCCGTTGGTTCCGAGCTGCTTGATGGCCTCCTGGCTCGCGACGGGACCAAGTGCGATGGTCTGCTTGGTGCCTTCGAGCGTGAGCATCTCGACGTTACCCACAAGCGTCTGCGGCACGCCGGAGGCGGCAAAGCCGATCGCGACCAGAATCGAGAGCGGGAGCAATACGTAGAGCGTCGCACGTGTGACATCGACCCAGAAATTGCCGATCTCTTTCGCTCCGCTACGAGCGAACGCGCGTGTCAGAGCAATGGCGAGCACGATGCCGGTGGCGGCCGAGAGAAAGTTTTGCACGGCGAGGCCGGCCATCTGCACGAAATGGCTCATGGTCGTCTCGCCGCCGTAGGACTGCCAGTTCGTATTGGTGACGAAGCTTGTGGCCGCGTTGTAGGCGAGATCGGGCGGGACGCCCTCGAAGCCTTGCGGATTCCCCGCGAGCACGCCCTGCAACCGCATCAGCGCATACAGGAGAACGAACCCCACCGCGTTGAGGGCGAGCATGGCAAGCGTATAGCCGAGCCAGTTCTGTTCGCGATCTGCCCTTACGCCCGCAGCCGCATAGAGCCTCCGTTCAAGGGGCATGAGAAGCGGCGCAAGCACCGTGCGCTCGCCTGAGAATACGCGCGCCAGGTAAGTGCCGAGCGGCCATGCCGCTACAAGGACCGCGCCAAGCACGAGCGCGATCTCGAACCATCCATTCCATGTCATTGTTTTGACCCTTCCGGGCCTCCTAGAATTTTTCCGGCCGAACGAGCGTGTAGACGAGGTAGGCGCCGAGGCCGACGGCGACGAGCAGACTGATCAGGGGATCGCCCATGGCCGCCTCACAACCGGGCGCAGAGGGAGGCGTAACCGGCCATCAGACCGAATCCGCCGAGGCCCAAGGCGATATAGACGAGATCAAGCATGTTCCGCTCCTCATGACACACGAGCGGAACGTGGCGCGACTGACATCAAGTCTCGATTGGGAATACGGGCCGGGAGCATAAAGGACATATAAAAAGGGTCCCGGCGAAGGGTGGCCCATAGAACCTTGGACAGAACGGCAGAAAGCGGATCAATTACGGACGTGCCCTACGCATGCACTCATCGAGTTCGCCCAACGTCACTGGACGTCCGCTTTCTCGGCATTTCGACGGCAGCGACGTCCCATGTGTGGACGGGATCCCGTTGGCAAGGACTTTCTGGCTTGTCTCGCAGAGCTGGTCGGTAGCTCCCATGTGTCCGGCCTTCTGCTCGGCGCGAACACCGATGTTTCGCCCACGAACACCTGTTAATCGGCAGACAGGGCAGACTATGCATCGCGTTCGTCGAACGTTCGGTGCTCGTGCGACTTGGCGCGGTCACCATGCTGAGGCACAACGCGAAAGTTATACCACAGCCTCCGGGCTGCGTGGCGGTGCCGCTTATAGAACACCTAACCCGACGAAATTGTTGTTCTTCCACCGGAGCCGCCGATTTTTCAGCGGTTCGATGGTCGCTTATCGTACGCCTTGGTAGGTAGGCCACCACTCCGGTCCTGACGTAGGTCATGAGGCCGCACCGGCGCGTTCGTTCGGCGGTCTGTCATGGCTCTGCAGACCGGGGTGAGGTTGCAATTTCTTTCGTGACATAGGGGAGTCACGAAATTCCTGAGGCGCGGTCGCGGCTTTCGTTCGCCCCCAAACGCAGACCATGACCCGGCTTTTAGGCCGGGTCACGCGCGGGCAATGCCACTCTCGTGTACTTCGCGCACGTCTCTACGATGATCATCCCGGCCGCCGCCTCCTTCCGCAACCTGACGTTAATGGTAGCAGGCGCCCGTCCGAACACGCGTGCGAGAGCGCGCTGAGAAGCCCTGAGCACGCCGTATTTTTCGAGATGCAGCTCCGGGAAGCCCCCGCATCCATTTTTCCGGAGATAGAGCACGAGGCCTCTTACGCTCCTGAAGCGTGGCATGGCGCCCGTGGAGCCTCCAGACGGTGGTTCGCGAGCTTCGTCTCGGTCGGCGGCAGCGAGCTTCCGTGAGGACCTGGGAGCGGGGCAGGGTCCGGCGACGGCCGGGAGGTCCTGCTCGCGGTTCGGTGACACTAAGGCGCGCGGGTCGGTCGTTGCTTCCCGGCGGCGGGCAGAGCCGAAAGCAAGGACCGGCAACAAACCGCTCGTAATCTCCATCATGAGAATGGCCGCGCAGAGCCAGACGTTGCCAAGGCTCATGCCCCAGGGAACGACGAGGAGGGCTATGGTGAAGCAATCGAACGCCACAACGTAGAGCCACACTGCGCCGGCAACGACATTGCCGCCGGCGGTCAAACGTCCGCTCACCGCCAACATAACGAGGCCGGACTTGGCGAACGCGCAGAGGCCACAGATGCAAGCAATCGCCACACGGCGCGGGAATAACTGGGGTACAGTACTGAAGCTTTCATAGGCGCACAGGCCCATGAGGATGCCAGAGGCCGCAACCACGGCACCGCCGACGATCCACAGCGATCCGAACATCATGAGCTTCAGGGTGAAGATAAGCCAGGAGGACGTCGACGTGGTCGCCGAGGCCGAACCCGTGCTCCGCCAGCGCTTGAGCCGCTCTGCGTTGCGAGACGGCCGCGAGTCGGTGGATGATCGTTCAACAGTCCAAACGGACCACCACCGAGTTGCGAGAGGGCTGTGAGACGTTGAGCGACAATTCATGACATCAACACTCAGACAACAGCACCATCAACTTCCCACTCTTCCACTCTTCCAAGGGTCAGATCAGTTCGTTCAAGCTCTTGCGCGGACGTGACATTTCGATCGGGTGCTCGCGTAGGCGGCGACAGGCCGCCTCCATCGCTGCGTCCATGACTTGTTGGAGGTCTCTCTCGAATTCTGCGGGGACGATGAAACTGTCATGGATTGAGAGCACAGGGATCCTGCGGCTCCGCATCTCGGCCTGCACCTCGGTGCAGATCCCGGCGTCGACGCGCTGCAACCTGAGCCCGACGCCCGTGCCCCAGTGGGGCGCCAGCTCGGGCCAGGCGGCCCGAATGGCATGGCAGAGAGCGCTTGCGATGTTCGGCCGTCCGGGCCGTTGCAAGTCCCTCGTCAGGGCCCCCCGAGCGGAACGCGATGACGGGGCATTCAAGAGCGTATTGACTGCGGCCTTGATGTCGGAGCGCTCGAACGGCGGAAGTCGATAGAAATCGAATTCCGGATCGCCGAATGGCAGATCGATGCCTGCGGTCGCACACAGCAGCTGAGGATGACAGCAGCGAAAGTCCAGTTCGACCGTTGGCCGCCCATCTATCCTGATTTGGCTCCTCGATTTCTTCTCTAGGTTTTGCCAGGTGGCGTACCATCGGCCGCCATGTTCGAAGTCAGCCCACGACGCGGTTGCAAGACTTGCCATCGCGCTTGCACGTCAGGCTGCGCGCGAGGATCATGCCGCGGAGCTTGAGCGCCAGGGGGGCCTACCATGCGCGTCGCCATCTACGCCCGATACTCCACCGACCTCCAATCGGAGCGGTCGGTAGACGACCAGCTCGCATTGTGCCGCGAGCGTGCCCAGAATGAGCGCTGGCAGGTTGTCGGAGAGTACGCCGACCGCGCCATCAGCGGCGCCTCGATGGTCAACCGTCCCGGTATTCAAGCTTTGATGGAGGCAGCGGCGCAGGGTACCTTCGATGCCGTCCTGTGTGAAGCCCTCGACCGCCTCTCACGCGACCTCGAAGACATTGCCGGCCTACACAAGCGGTTGAGGTTCTGGGGCATCGAGATCATCACCTTCGCCGAGGGTCCGATCACCGAACTCCACGTGGGCCTCAAGGGCACTATGTCCGCGCTGTTTTTGAAGGACCTTGCGCAGAAGACGCGCCGCGGCCTCGTCGGGCGCCTCAAGGCCGGATGTTCAACGGGTGGACGGACCTACGGTTACACGTCTGTGGATGCAGGCGTGCTCACTATCGTTCCCGAGGAGGCCGAGATCATTCGGCGCATCTTCCGCGAATACGCCGAGGGCCGCTCGCCGCTCGCCATCGTCGCTGACCTCAACCGCGAGCGTATCCCAGCGCCTCGTGGTGGGCAGTGGGCCGCGAGCACGATTAATGGCTCCCGCAAGCGGGCCAACGGCGTCATCGGAAACCGGCTCTACGTCGGCGAGATGGTTTTCGGGCGCCAGCGTAACGTCAGGGACCCGATCACAGGGAAGTGCCAGAAGCGGCTATGTCCCGAGAACGAGTGGATCGTCCGGCCGATGCCACAGCTGACAATAGTTAAGCTTGAGGTCTTCGCTGCGGCCCAGGAGCGGCGCAAAGCGACCTGCCAAGTGCGCCTGACGGAGCGGCGCCGTCCCAAGCACATCTTCTCAGGGCTTGTCCTCTGCGGTTGCTGCGGCGCATCAATGATTATGACGAACAAGCACCGGCTGGCGTGCTCAGCGCGCACCAACAAGCGCACTTGTGACAACGCCCGTACCATAGCCCTGTCCGAGGTCGAGAACCGCGTCCTTCGTGCCCTTCAGGAGCGCCTATTGGCGCCGGAAGTCGTCGCCGAGGCGGTTGAAACCTATCGGGCCGAGAGTGCCCGCCTCGCTGCCGAGCGGGCCAAGGCTGGCCGCCAGCACGCCCGTGAATTGGCCGCGGTGAGACGCAAAATCGAAGCGGTGGTGAACGCTATCGCGGATGGAGATCCGGCGAAGCCGCTCCTCGCCAAGCTCAAGGCGCTGGAGGCCGAGGAGGGAGCGATCCTCGCCCGCGCACCCCATGCCATCGAGGACGAAATGCTGGCGCTGCATCCGCGCGCCGTTGAGCGCTACCGGCAGAAGGTGGAGCAAATCCGCGTTGCCCTGACCAAAGGCGATGAGGCGGGCCGTGAGGCTGTAGGGCTGGTGCGTGAGCTGATCAAGAAGATCATCGTGATGCCAATGCCGACGGGAGAGGCTCTGCACCTCACCGTCGAGGGTGATTTGGCCGTTATGCTGGAGCAGGAACGCTCCACAAACGAAAAGTCGGTATTGATGGTACCGCCTCCCCGGCTCGAACGGGGGACCTCTAGATCCACAATCTAGCGCTCTAACCAACTGAGCTAAGGCGGCTTTCCATATGCGGCGGCTCAAACCAGCTCGCCGGCCGGATGCTGCCGATCGGAGGCGGGTGCGCCGCCATCCGGTCCAGGGGGGCCCTTATAGAAGCTTGGCACCCCGACGGCAATCCTCATATCCATTGCGCCCGCGGCCTTCAAGCCCAGACCGCCCGGCGGTCGCGTTTACATGTCCAGTTTCGGAAGATCATCAGGCAGCGTGCCTTCGGGCAGACAGGGACGAGCCGTGGCCTGGCACTGGAACTTGCCGCTCATGTTCTTGCTGCATTCGAGTGCCCGGTCGTCGGCATTGTCCCAATCCTGGTAGCCCCGCCCGAGCGCGCCCGCGCGCGACGACCACCACTGCTGCGCCGCCTCGATCGCCTCCTCCTGCGTCACGCCCGAAGACAGGCCGCCCTCGAGCGGATCGCCGCAGTACTTTCCGGCCTGTGCTTCCGTGCACCAGGGGCCCGTTGCCACCAGCAAACCGGTCGCCGCGCTTCTTAGCCTCGATCCCGTTCGCATGGTGCTCTCTCCGACAACTCGGCCCTTACGGCACGGTGACAAGTTTTATGACCCCGCGCGGTCCGCCTGGGCTCTTGATGCGGCGGATTTCCTTCAGACCGTCGAGATCAATCACGGATACGTCGTCGGAGAACCAGTTGGCAACGTAGGCGCGCTTGCCGTCCGCGCCGATCGCGACGCCTTCCGGGTAGTCTCCAACCTTGATCGTTGCCGGCGGTTGGCCGTTTCTGGTGAGGACCGACACCGTGCCGGCCTGCTGATTGGTCACGATGACGCGGGCACCGTCCGGCGTCACCGCGGCCCCGTACGGCATGGCGCCGCTGACCGGGGTCTCGATCACGGCCAGCTTCTTCGTGTCGATCACGGAGACGGTGCCAGCCTGCACGTTGCCGACGTAGAGGCGCGTTGCGTCTGGAGAGAGAGCCATAGCGAACGGTGCGTGGCCCACCGGAATGGTTGCGGCGACGGTCAAGTCATCCGTGCGCACGACGCTCACGTCGTTGCTCTCGCGGTTCGCAACGAACACCAGAGTCTCGTCGGGCGTCAGCTCCAGGTGAGCCGGCGCGCGGCCGACCGCGATCTTTTTTTTTGTGGGGACCTTGCCCGCAAGATCGATGACGGAGATGTGCGCGTCGTTCCAGTCGCCGACGAAAAGGCGGTTGTCCTTCGTCACAGCGATGCCGAACGGCGAGCCTTCGACGGTAAGCGTGCGCTCCACAAGCCCGTTCGCGACATCGACGACGGAGACCTGCCCGATATCGGGATGGGTGATATAGGCGAGGGCCGTCTCGGGCGCGACCGTGAGCACCGCAGGCGCCTTGCCGAGCGCGATCGGGTGGGTTGCCTTTCCGGCTCCTTCCTCGATCTCGCTCAGCGTGGCGCCAGCCTGGCTCAGCACGAAAACGCGCTCTGCCGCGCCGGCGGCTCGCTGCTCACCGCAGCACAGCGCCAGCATGGCGAACGCAGCTGCCCACGGCCGGCTGTTGACCATCGTCAGCGCCTCAGCTCTTACCCTCGACCTTCGCCTTGAGACCCTTCAGGCCTTCCTGCATGAACTCCGTCATGGCCTTGACGGCCGCTTCGTCGTTCTTGTCCTCGGGCGGGAAGTTGCTGGTGTCGGCGCGATAGAAGCGGCCAATCCAGGTCACGTCGCTGCCGTCTCCGGCCGGCGTGACGGCGATCGTTGCCGAGTAGAAGCTGACGGGGAATGCCTCGGCGTTCTCGGTCGAGAGGCGGTAGCCGTACGACATCTCCTTATCGTTGTACTCGTCGAGGCCTTCAACGAGATCGCCCTTCTCGAGCGAGATGGTACGCGTCGCTTTACCGGGCTCGTTGCCGCCCTCTGCCGCCACCTTCTTGATCTTCGCGTTCCAGCTCACATCGCCGAATTCTTTCAGAGCCTCCCACACTTTCGCGGGCGGCGCGGAGATCGTGATTTTCTCCTCGGCTTTCTGTGGCGTCGGCCCATGCGCGATCGCCGGCGTCGCGGCAGCGAAGCCGAAGGCCAGGGCGCACATCAAACGGATCAAAGACGTCATCGTTATCCTCGTGTTGTGACTTCAAGTTCTCAAGGCTGCGGCCGTGACGGGCGGCGCCGAAGGGTGCGTCCGCCTGACGGGAGTACGAATGCGGGCGAAGAGCGGCGCCGCGTAGAGGCCCACCAGCAGCGCCAGCGCCAGCGCTGCAGGCACGGGACGGACGTCGACCGCGACAGCGACAGGGCGCGGACGGGCGTGGGACGCGATCTCCTCGAGAAGGTTCGGCTGATCAACCAGATCGGCGCGGCCAAAGCCGATGCGGGCTGCGACCGTGTCCAAATACTCGGTGCGCACGGAGGTCAGATGCTCGTCACCCGATGGTGGATCGGTGCCGAAGGGTGCCCATTTCGGATGATAGCCGGGCCGCAGGTGGGCATCGGGCGGCGGCGGACCGGTACGGTTTTCCTGCGGCACCTCGTCTGCCGCATAGGTGCCGACCTCGTGGCCTTCGTCATCGAACTTCGCCAGAGGCACTTTCTCGCGTCCGCCGACACCGATCAGAAGTCCCTTCACTTTGCCTGGCGTTCCCTCGAAGTCCGGCAGCATGGTGCCGCCCGCGGGCAGGGGCGGCGCCTCCTGGCCATCGGTGAGGAAGAGGAGATCCGCTTTCAGATCCTCGGCAATTGTGGCTGCGTGAAAGAAGCCCTTGGCGACCATGCTGTCGCCCTCCCAGGCCATGCGCCAATCGAGCTCGTGAATGGCGGTTTCGAGCGGGGCGAAGTTCTCACAGACCTCGGCGGGGTTGAAGAGAAGGAAGGAACGGCGCTCGGTGAAAATGCCGAGCCCAAGCCGCGATTGACAGGGCAGGTCCGCGAGCAGCCGCCCGAGCGTGTCCTTTGCTGCATCGATGCGGCTCACGGTCTGGCCGCCCACCGTCATGTCGCGCGTGTTCATGCTGGCGGTGATGTCGACGACGGCGACGAGGTCGTAGACCTCGCGCGTGAGCTTGACGCGGGGCAGCACGATTGCGAGGCACGTCAGCACGGCCGCCGCGATCAGCACCCACAATCTCGCGTCCCGAAGCCTCTCGCGCATCAGGGAAGCCCCCTCGGAACGCCGGGGAGGTCCGTCCAAAGACGCTTCGGCGCGTCGGGCGGAATCTCTTCGCCCTCGGTCTCACCTCCCGGGAAATCGCGCACGATGCGCATGGCGACATCGTAGTTGTGCTTGATGTCCCACGCGCCGGGATCGAGCCTGAGCGCCAGGCGGTATTCATCCTTGGCGAGGCGCGTTGCCGGAATGGCCTTGTCGTGGTCGCCGCGGCTAACGGCTGCGATGGCCTCGCGGATGCGGGCGTTGGCGTGGTTGTAGAGCAGGCGCGCCCGAAGCTTCGGATCGGCCATGCCGGACGACGCATCGAGCACCTGCTGCGCCTCCTCGTCACGATCGCGCTGGAGCAGGAACGCCGCGCGCGCGAGAAGAACCTCGTCGGAGGCGCTGCGCGGATCGACGGATACGTCATCGCCGGCCTTGAGGGCGGCGATGGTGTCGTTGTCGCGACGGACGTCGTTGACGCGCAGCGTCAGCAGCGCCAGGGCCGCGACGGAGGCCATCAAGGCGGTGGCGAGTGCCAGCGTGCGCACCTTACGCAAGGCACGCGCCGCGGGTGCGAGAACGCGGGCCAGGGTGCTTTGCTGCTCGGCCTGCATCACGCGTCCTCCGTTGACGGGACAAGGCGCACCTCGGCCAGCTTGGCCGCGAGCAGCACAAGCAGGGCTGAGAGCGCCACGATGAAAGCGCGCGCTTTGAGATCCTCCTGCGGAATGCGCTCCTCGTATTTGATCGGGCTCTGCTCGAGCTTGCCGATCTCGGCGATGGCGTTGCCGATTGCTTCGGGGTTCTCCGCCTCGAAGGCGCGATACGTGATGCCGAGCGACTTGAAGAACTTATCGAGATGGCGCTCAGGCATGGCCTGCGGCGTATCCTCCTCGCCGGGTCCTGGAACCGTCGAGATGCCGGGCGTGCCCTCGGTGCGCAAGAACAGCCAATAGAGGTTCATCGGACGGCGCGCGAAGGCGGCGCGCAGCGCGTCCTGCACCTTTCGGTCGATGACCGCTGCGCCGTCCGACACCAGCAGAATGACGCGCGCCGCAGGCGACGTATCGGCTTCATGGATATCAAGCGCGAGCGCCAGGCCACGGCCGACGTTGGTGAACGCCAGACCCGGGCGATCCATTGCATCAACGGCGGCGGCGATGGCCTCCTTGTGGTCGGTCATCGGCAAGACGTGCATCGGCGAGGTCGAGAACGCCGCGACGCCCACCAGATCGTGCTCGCGGTGAATGACGAAGTTCTTGAGCAGGCGGCGCGCGGCTGCAGACTTGCTCTCCTCGCCACCCTCGGGAGCCCGTCCCGCGAACGTGTTGTCCATGCTCGACGAGCGATCGATGAGCAGCACCATGTGGGCGCCCTCGCCCGTCTTCTCGATGGTGCGGCCAAGCCGGTGCAAGCCGCCAATGCCGAGGATCAGCGCGGCGATGGCAATGGCGCCCGCAATGCGCAGCACCCAATCGAACACGATCGACAGAGGATCGGCCTCGATGCCATCGATGGACGGATAGCTCTGCGGGCGCTGCGCCGAGAGGAGCAGCGGTAGCAGTGCCAACGGCAACAAAAAGAGCACGCTCGGCGTGGTGAGGGCGAAATCCGTCATCTGGCTGCCCTTTCCTGACGGGCAAGCGTCGCGGCCAGCGCCTTGAGCTCTGTCGGCGGCAGCTGTGTCTCGCCTTCGCGCGGCGCCTCGCCAAAGAACACGGCGCGCGAAGCGGCGAAGAACCGCTCGACGAGCGAACGGCTCGCATCATGCTCGGGATGTGCCGCGAGGAAGGTATCGAGATCCGCCGCCAGCAGACGGTGGCCGGCTGCGGTATCAAACGCGCGGTGCATGGCGAGCAACGCGCCCCGGTAGCCATCCGCGCCGCCTTTGGCCAGTGCGCGCCCGATCTCGCGCACGGCGCGCGAGAAAGGCCGGGTTGGGCGCGTATGGAATGGCCACCACGCAAGATCGCGGGCGAGCAGGATAAGAAACAGGGCGGAGAGGCCGGCGGCGCCAAGCGCTGCCGTGCGCAGGCTGCCGGAGCGCCTCTGCTCAGCCGATGCATCCGGCCGCAGGAAGGTCTCGGCCGTCTCGCCGCTCTTCTCCGGGAAGATCTCACGGATGGGCGAGGTGATCAGCGTGAAGGATGGAATCGTCGCCGTCTCGCTGCCGTTCAGCCCGCGGATGCCGATGTCCATGGTGGGGATCGTCACCTTTCGCGGGTCAATGGGTGCGTAGAAGGTCTGGTACGTGATCTTGAGCGTGTGCAGGCGGCCATCGCCGTGGCGCTCGGAGCTCGTCTCGACGGCCCGCACCTCGAGCCAGTAGTTGGACGGCCCCGTACGCGGCAGCGAGGCCGGGACGATCTCGTCGTCCGGACCGGTCTCGATCTCGACGACGCGCTCGAGCGTATCGCCAAGGAAGTAACCGAAAGCGCGCGGCTCGATGGTATGGACGGCGCGCACCTCGGCTGCCGAGCGCCCCGAGAGCCCCACCAGCATCAACAGAGCGAGGCCGGCGCGCCGCATGTCTCAGGCTCCCGTGGCCAGATGAGCACCGAGGCGATCCCATGCGATGGAATCGGTGATCTCGAACGGCTCGCGCCCGTAGCGCGCAGCCAGCGTGCGGAAAAGAGACCGGCGGGCCTCGAACCTCCTTTGCCACTCCGCCCGCAAAGCAGGCCTCATGGCTACGAGGCGCCGCCGGCCAGTTTCGAGATCGGCGAGCTCCACGAGCCCCCAGGCGGGAAGCTTGGCGCTCTCGCGTGAATCCGCGATGCGGATCGGAACGACGTCGTGGCCCGCAAGCTCCTCGAACAGGGTTGCGAGTTGATCCTCGGGCAGCAGGAAATCCGACACGACGAGTACCAGGTTGCGCCGGCGCCCAATCCGGCGCGCGGCATCGATCAGTCCCGCAGCCCCCTTGCGCTCGGGCACGTAGGCGCGCAACGCCGCGACCATGTCCGCCTCGCCGACGCGCGAACGCGTGGGGGGCACGAACAGCTCCTCGCGCACCGTCTCATCGGCGGCGTAAAGCGCGAAGGTATCGCCGGCCCGGCGCACGGCCGTCGCAAAGACCTCAGCAAGGTCGGCGGCGATGGCCATCTTGCGTGCGGCGCCGTGGAATCCCATCGAGCCCGAGACGTCAAGCAGCATGACGACGCCGATCTGGCTCTTCTCCTCGAAGCGGCGCACATGCAGCGCCTCGAACGGGTCGCGTAGGCTTTGGCGCAGGTCGATACGGCGTGGGTCGTTGTACTCGAGCAGCGTCGCGAGATCGCGGAACAGGCCTCCGGCGCCCGACTGCACGCTTCGGTGCGTGCCCTGTCGCAGGGCTCTGCTCCGCCAGACGATCCGATAGGGCAGGTCGACCGGAACCGTCGCCGCCGTCTTCGGCATGGCGCTCATGGCACCGCAACCGTCTCGAACAGCGCGTCGATCAACTCGCGCGCGATGATCTCGCGCCGCATCTCGTAGACCGGTTCGAAGAAGATGCGATGCGCCATGGTTTCGAAGAACACCGCGCGTACGTCCTCGGGGACGGCCATGTTGCGGCCGTCGAGCCAGGCCGCGACGCGCGCGGCGCGCACGAGGTAGGAGAGGCCGCGTGGGCTCGCGCCTGCGGCGACGAGGCGCTGCGTGTCGACGCCCGGGATCATGATGCCCCCGGCAGCCGGATTGCGCACAGCCTGCCAGAGATCCAGCACGTAGCGCTCCAGCGCCTCGCTGGTTTTGATCTCGCTCTGAATGGCATGCCCGACGTCATTCAGCTCGGCGTAGGAGAGGATGTTCGGCTCGAGCCCGCCGATCAGGCGGTCGCCGTCATGGAAACGCGGATCGAAGGCGAGCGCGCGGCGGGCTTCCGCGTCGGTGGGTGTCGTGATCGCGATTTCCATCAGGAAGCGGTCGCGGGCGGCGGCCGGCAGCTCAAATGTCTCCTCGCGCTCGACGCGGTTGCGGTCGGCGAAGACCACGAGATGCGGGAACCGAAACTCGCGGTTGAAAGCGGATACGCTACGCTCCGCCATCAGGCGGAGCAGCAGAGAGTGCACCTGCGGGCGGGCGCGGTTGATCTCGTTGAAGAAGAAGATGGCGAGATTCTCGCCGGCCCTCAACACGGGGCCCTCTTCGACGCGAGGGCGGCCATCCTCGGCCAGATAGGTGTGATAGATCAGGTCGCCGGGCATCAAGTCGATGGTGCCTTCGATGCGCTCGTAGGCACCACCGACACAACGTGCTGCGGCGCGCAACAGCGTCGTCTTGCCGACGCCGACGTCACCTTCGAGCAGCACGTGTCCCCGCGCGAAAAGTGCGATCGTCAAGAGGCGGATGACGCGCTCCTGCCCAACCACCGCTTTTGCAATCTCGGCTTCGAAGCGTTGGGCCCGCGTGCGCCATTCGGACAGGTCGCTTCGTCCGACGGAAACGCCGGAGTCGATCTTATCGTCGTGCGGCATTGTTACCTCGCGGCCTGCGGAGCCGAACCGCCGCCTCGTTCAAAAGGAGGTGCGGCCTGAGCCGCACCCCAAGAACCCTCGGAGAGGAAGCAGAGCACTCTTGCAAGCGTGGCACTGCAGCCGAGGAGACCTAACGCCGATCGACTACTGGATCTTCTTGACGTCGTAGACCCACTTGCCGGTCTTCTTGAAGTGTGCGGCGCGCTGCGCGTTGCGCTCGTCCTGAGCGTCGAGCGCGGTCTGCTGCTTCGCGAGCTCCTTCGGGTCATGCTTCGGGTCGTACTTCGAGCCCGCGACCTTCTCCGGGTAGCCCGGCTTCGGTTCCCAGCAATCGCCGGGCGCCTTGCACTTCGTTCCGTCATACGCACCGGCGACGCCAGTGCCAACGGCGAGGATCACCGCGCTGGCGGCGAGCGTCACAATAGACTTCTTCATGGGTCAGTTCCTCCAATCCAAAACTTCCACGTCGAGCGGTTTGATCCGCTTTGTCATCCACGCGTCACCGGTGGCGCTCCCGCAGCAGGAGCGCCCTTCGGCTATGGCGCGGATGCCTTGCACTCGCCCGCGTCGGCGACCTGCTCGCCGCCTTCCGCTGGCTTGTGTTCTTCAGGCTTGAACGGCTTGAAGTTCTTCTTCTGCTCCTCCGTCAGCCAGTCCGCGTCAGCAACGTCGCCCGAGTAGATGTGACGAATCCAGGCGATGAGCTTCAGCAGGTCGTCGATGGAATGATCCGCGTGGGGACCCATCATACCTTGGGCGCCGCCGTAGATCGTCTCAAAGAGACCTTTGTCCGTCGTGTTCTTCGGGTAGGTCCAGTACGCGTCTCCCAGACCCGGACCAAGCTTGCCTTCGCCGTAATGGCCGTGGCAGCCGGAGCAGGCGGTCAGATAGATCTCCTCGCCTTTCGGAAAGCATCCCGGTACCTCTGTGTAGAGGTTGACGCCGGTCTCGAGAAAGTGCTTTGCGGCTTCGGAATCGCGTCCCTCAGGAAGAGAGGACTCCGGTACGTTCAGGTCCTCGCCAGTGATTGTGTGGCGGAACGATTCCGCCGCGACGCTTCCAGTTGCCAGTACGCAGCTCACGATCAGTGCTGAAGTCCAGCCGAACTTTCTTTTCTTCATCCTGTAGTCGAACCCGTTGTTGTTCGTGTTTTCCGTTTGAAGCTCATGATCTCGGGAGGCCCGCAACGAGCGGGATCCCTTCATCCTTCAGGATCTCCTCGATCTTCGGCTTAGCCTTGTCGAGCGCGAGCTCGAGCGCCGAGAGCAGGGCCGTGTCGTCCTTGCGAACGCCGACGGACTGGTCGAAGTGGTGAGGCACCTTCTCGCCGTCGCTGCGCACATTGTTGTCTGGGATGATCGTCAGCTTCACCCGATCGGACGCTTTCGCGTAGCGTGCGACCTCGGGGGCGAAGTTGACGGCCACGTCCGCCGTTCCGTCGGCCACCTCGTTGACCATGCGGGTCGGCGGAATGCGCGTGAACTTATTGCGCCGATCCTGGAAGTTGGTCAGCGAGTGCATGTAGTTGAAGTGCTCGCGGAAGAGACCGATCTTCTCGAGCATGATCTGGGCCGGCGTGCCGGGCGTGAAGCCGATCTTGTTCGCCTTGGCGAGATCCGGACTGTTCCAGTCCTTGATATCGAGCTTCGAGTCCTTGCGCTGGATGAAGACGTATGGCGCACGGTAATACGGCTTCGTCGTCGCAACGCGCGGATCGCCCGTATCGAGCCCCATCACGACGTCGCACATCTTCATATCGAGCTGGTCGCGGATGATGTAGATGCCGGGGCGCGAGAACCACACGAACTGCGGCTTGCGGCCCATGGTCTCTGCAAGTGCGACCGCGATCTTGTTCTCGAAACCGGAACCGTCGCGGTTGGAAAATGGGAGTTCGTCGGCAGCCGCGCAGATGCGCAGCACATCCGATGTCGTATCGTCTTGGGCCGACGCTTTACCGGTGAGGAGGCCGCATGCAAGGAGCGGCGCCACGACCGTGGTGGCCAATTTGCAGAAGCGGGAGGACGCTAGACGCTTCATCGTTTTCACCCTGGGTTTCCTCTTGTGGTTTGAGCTTGCCGTTTCTTTTGCTCGTGACTTCAGTCCGAGCCTTGCGGCTTTTGCTCTGCGCGACCCTTGTGGACATTTCGAAGTGTGCCTCTTGGTCTCTTTGGTCGCGTCTTTCGTTTTGGTTTTGAGATCGGTCCGCCGCAGCGCCTGTTTCCGAGGAGCGGAATTTCGGCGCTGCGGCGTTTTTCGATCAGGCCTTATCAGCCCTTCTCGTACTCACCGACGTTGATGTCCTCGGAGTAGGGGTTCTTGCCATCAAGCGAGAACACCTGGAGGCCACCACCCATCTGGGTGTAGTTGGCGAGGTTCTTGAAGGCGCCGACCGCGCCGAGACCGGCTGTCGGATCCTGCAGGTCGAACACGAGGCCAACGCCCGGCCAGCCACCGACGCCGTACATGATGGCGACGTACTGGGTGCCCTTGTGCTCATACGTCATCGGGTGACCGATCACGCCCGAGGGAAGCTTGTACTTCCAAAGCAGCTCGCCGGTGTCGGAGTTGCGGGCCTTGATGAAGCCGTCCAGCGTTCCGTAGAACACCAGGTTGCCAGCGGTCGCAAGCGTGCCGCCCCAGACGGAGAAGCGCTCCATCTTGTCCCACTTGTAGTCGCCGGTGATCGCGTTGTAGGCCTTGATTTGACCGAGGCCGAGGTAGTTCTGGCGATCGCCCTTCGGGCCCGGGTACATCCACAGCGTGGCGCCGACAAAAAACTGGCCGGCACGATAGGGAAGCATGAAGGGCTCCCAATCCATGCAGATGTGGTTGATGCCCATGAAGAAGAGTTCCTTCGTGGGATCGTAGGAGTCGTGGCCCTGGTTGTGGTAGCCCATGGCCGACGGGCAGATTTCCTTGCCCTTGTGGTCCATGCGCGTGCCGAACTCAGGATCGCGAACCGGAAGACCCGTCTTCAGGTCGACCTGCTTCACCCAGTTGACCGTGTCGTCGAGCTTGTTGGCCGAGATCAGGTCGCCGTTCTCCCGGTCGAGGGTGTAGACGATGCCGTTACGGTCCGGGTGCGTCAGAAGCTTACGCTTCTTGCCTTCCTTGTCCGTCTGCTCCGAGAGGATCATGACGTTGACGCCGGCATAGTCCCACTCGTCGTGCGGCGTCTTCTGGTAGCCGAACTTGGCCTTGCCAGTGTCTGCGTCGCGACCCCAGATGGTCATCGTCCACTTGTTGTCGCCCGGACGCATCGTCTCGTTCCACGGCGCCGGGTTGCCCGAGCCGTAATGGAAGAGGTTCGTCTCCGGGTCAAAGGCGTACCAGCCCCAGTTGGTGCCGCCGCCGATCTTCCAGGCGTCGCCTTCCCAGGTGCCCGTGCCAAGGCCCTTCTGGCCGTAGTGCGGGTTGGCGCTGTTGAAGTCATCGGCGAGGCCGATGTCCTCATCGGGTCCGGTCGCGTAGACGCGCCAAACCTGCTCGCCCGTCTTGACGTTGTAGGCCGTCGTGTAGCCGCGAACGCCGAGCTCGGCGCCGGACGAACCGACGAGAGCGAGGTCCTTGATCACGTACGGCGCCTGGGTCAGCGTCTGGCCGACCTTGATGTCGCCGTTCTCGACCTTCCAGTACTCCTCACCCGTCTCGGCGTTGAGCGCCACGAGATGAGCGTCGAGCTGGGTCTTGATGATCAGCGGCGGCGTGTCGCCGTCACCCGGCCAGTAGGCCAGACCGCGGTTGACGAGGTCGCAACAAGCGACCGAGCGTGCAGCCGGATCCTGCTTCGGCTTGTGCTGCCACAGGATGTGGCCCGGATCATTCAGATCGAGAGCGAACGTGTTGTTGGGGAACGAGGTGTGGACGTACATGACGCCATTTACGACCAGCGGCGTTCCCTCATGCCCGTGCAGCAGACCGGTCGAGAACGACCAGGCAGCGCGAAGCTGCTTCACGTTCTCGGTGTTGATCTGCGTATTGGGGCTATAGTTCTGTGAGCTATAGTTCTTGCCCGGCATGACCCATGCCTCGTTGCTCTTCGACAGCTCATTGAGCTTGTCGTTGGCGAACGAGGAGGATGCCATGGCGACCGTCAGCGCGACGCAAGACGCGCCAGCCAGCAGCCCCGTACCCAGGTGCTTCTTCATTCCCAAAACCTCGCGTTATCCATCCCAAGGCCGAGACATATCGTTCGCGAAAAACTGCGGGCGTTACCCCCGTCAGCCGCTTCGCGTCGTCTGTCTCTTTCCACTGTCGTGAGTGCCCCGACCACGTCCGGCGCCATCACGGCCACGGCCCCGATCTGCTAGCCCGTCAAAGGCTTGTTCCGCCCTGCTCGGTCACGCTTCTTGAACCGTGGCCGCACGCTAGACCGCGACATTCGAGGACGTCTTTAGTCCAACTGGCAGACATCGACGGGACAACTTTGCAAACGACCCGGGCTTGCTCAGGCAATGGGCAAAAACGTAACGATGTAACGTTATTGTGATCGCCGCATTGCGTCGTCTTGTGGTGTTTCGTTTTACGTGCGTCGCGCGTGCGTTCGCGCTGCGTACGCATTCAACAGAAGGCTCGGGCATGCAGTTCACCAATCATCACGCCACAGCTTGCAGAAACCGCCCGGCTCGCGTCGCCATCCTGGTTCTCCTCTCGGGCCTCGTACTCACTGGACTCTCGGCGTGCAGCGATGAAGCTCCGATCTCGCGCGACGGCACGCGCAAGGAAGCTGCCGTGGACGCGCCGCATAAGGTTAAATGGCTCGAGGTCGCTGCTCCGATCAGTCCGGCGCAATGGCTCGTCAGCCGTGAAGAGGATCAGCCTCGGCTCGCCAGCGATCCCGAGGTGCAGCGCATCGCCCAATTGCTCGCCACGGCGCACAAGCGCTATCGGGAGAGCGAGCGCATGATTGCGAACCGTTCCGTGCAGGTCGAAGCCATGCTGCATCAGATCGGGCTCAGCGAAGGTGCCACGGTCGTGCTCGATGGCCTGACAGGCATCGGCGGAGAGGTCGGTCAGGCAGAAGGCTACGGCTCGATCAGCCAATACTACTTCAATCTCCGAGCCGCCAGCGCATCACGCGCGGACGCGCTCGCAACCCTCAAGGCTCGCTACGGGTCGAAATCGTGACGAAAGACCAGACACTATGGGACTAGCTATGATGCAAGGCGCCGAGCCGCTCCGCGTGCTCATCATCGATGATCATCCGTTCGTGCTGCAGGGATGCGCGCGCATTCTCGAGGATGCGGAGATCGCGCGCGTGCTGCAGGCGGCGGGGCTGGCGGACGGATATCGGCAATACCGCGCGCATCATCCGCACGTCATCATCGTCGATCTCTCGATCAAGACGGCTGCGCTCGGTGGCCTGTCATTCGTGCGCCGGCTGCGGTTGCACGACAAGAAGACGCCGATCCTCGTGCTCAGCATGCATAGCGATCCGATGATCATCCGCCGCGCGCTCGAAGCCGGCGCCACCGGCTATCTGCTCAAGGATGCGCCGTCGGACGAGTTCCTCAAAGCGTTTAACACCGTGCGGCAGGGGCGGCCCTATCTCAGCCATGAGGTGGCGTCCGAAATCGCCTTCAGCGAAACACGACTCAACGCCAGCCCGCTGCAGGCGCTCACCGTGCGCGAGTTGCAGACGCTGTCGCTCATCGCCGAGGGCAAGTCCTACGGCGTGATCGCGGAAGAACTCAACATCAGTTACAAGACGGTCGCCAACACGACGTCGCAGATCAAGATGAAGCTCGGCGCACGCAGCCTGCCGGAGCTGATGCGGATTGCCATCCAGCATCTGCCGGGGCCGTCGGGGCGCCGCGGGCGGGATTGAGCGGGTTGCCCAGCCCTTGCTTCCCAGGCCGCGGTTATTCTGCTCATAAATTGCCGAAGGTCCTCGCGCCAAGGTGCGAGGACGGCTACTCTTTCGACCATGGCCCATGGTCCTGTCATCGCGTTCGCCACAGATCTCTCCTCGTCGGCCTTGTCCGAGCTCGAGGGCGGCCTTGCCGTGTGGCTGATCGACGTCGCAGGCGGGCGCGTGCTGGCCGCCAATGCCTCCGGGGCGACGCTTCTCGGGCTTGAAGAGGGGAGCCAGCCGCCAGCGCTCGACGCGGCGATGCCGGCGCTCGTCCGCCTGCGGGCGCTTTCCGCCGGAACGGAAGGTGCCCGCGAGCATCTGGTGTTTTGGGGGCGCGGCGGGGCTTTTGGCTGCCCGTGCCGGGTTTCGGTGCGACGCGACGGCTCGCGTGTTCTCGCGACAGTTGCCGTTCTCGACGAAGCGGAGACGGGCTCCGGCCGGGAGCCGGACGCCGCGCCTGGCGTCGCCGCCCAAGCGCCCGCCGTCCCCCGTGCGCTTCGCGCCAGCCTCGCCCATGAGCTCAAGACGCCTGTCAGCGCAATTGCCGCCGCGGCCGAGATCATGAGAGACGAGCGTTTCGGTCCCCTCGGCTCGGACCGCTACGTCGGCTATGCGTCCGATATCCTCGACAGCGCGCAGCACGCGCTCGGCCTGATCGACCGGATGCTCGCCGACGGCGGGGCGACCGCGGATCAAGGCGATGCTGCACGCCAGCTCGTCTTTGCCGAGATCGCGCCCGACGATGTGCTGCGTGCCGCCGTATCCCAACTCACGCCTCTCGCCGAGCGCGCCGGCCTTGCGCTCTCGCTCGAGCTTACGCCGAGGCTGCCGCATCTGATCGCCGACGCGACGAGCCTGCGCCAGATCGTGTTCAACCTCGTCACTAATGCGCTGAAGTTCACCGAGCGCGGTGGCCGGATTACCGTCGCGGCGCATTACGGTGGAGAGGGGCCGCTGACCATCGCGGTGTCGGACACAGGGGCCGGCATGACGGAGGACGAGGTCGCCCAACTGCTGGCCGGAGGCGGCAGCTCCGATCGGCCGCGCGCAGGCGGCGGCCTGGGTCTCGGCGTGCCGCTGGTGCGGGCGCTCGCCGAGGCCAACGGCGGCAAGCTCACCATCGCGAGCACGCCCGGACAGGGCACGACGGCGTCCGTCGTGTTCGCTGCCGATCACGTCATTCCGGTCTAACGGCCCGATCTCTCTCGCCGATCCCGGATCAGCCCACGAACATTACAGAATTTCGAATGTGTGACAGTCCGTCCGGCGAATTGTTGACTTTCTTGACGTAGTTACCGG
This sequence comes from Hyphomicrobium sp. CS1GBMeth3, assembly GCF_900117455.1. Taxonomy (NCBI): domain Bacteria; kingdom Pseudomonadati; phylum Pseudomonadota; class Alphaproteobacteria; order Hyphomicrobiales; family Hyphomicrobiaceae; genus Hyphomicrobium; species Hyphomicrobium sp. CS1GBMeth3. The sequence goes on along the minus strand of NZ_FPHO01000003.1, from coordinate 1,569,309 downwards.
GTGCTGCTCTATGGGCGGGCGTCTTGCAGGCGCGATCGCGGGGGCACGTCCTCGCGGTGGCCAGCCGATAGCGGGACCTTGACCCCCGATTATTGGAGACATGCTCATGATCCTCCCACGTCCGTTCGCGCGCGCAGCGGCCTCTACGTTCGCGCTGCTGCTCTCTTTCGCCGCGTTTGCTGGCCCTGCCGCACCGGCGCGCGCCGCCGAAGAGGTGAACGTCTACTCCTATCGCGAGCCGGGCCTTACCGACCCGATCTTCAAGACCTTCGAAAAAGAGACCGGCATCAAGGTCAATGTGATCTATGCCAAGGACGGCCTCATCGAGCGCATCACCGAGGAAGGGCGCAACAGCCCTGCCGACATCGTGCTGACGCCGGAGTCCGGCCTGCTCATCCGCGCCAAGGACGCCGGCATCACCCAGGCGCTCAAGTCAAAGGTGCTGGACGAGGCGATCGATGCCAAGCTGCGCGATCCCGAGGGCCACTGGTTCGCGCTCACGCAGCGGGCCCGTGTCGTCTACGCCTCTAAAGAGCGCGTGAAGCAGGACCAGATCACCTACGAGGAACTCGCTGATCCCAAGTGGAAGGGCAAGATCTGCGTCCGCTCCGGCCAGCACACCTACAACATTGCGCTCATCGCCTCGATCATCGCCCACGACGGCGAGGAAAAGGCAGAGGCGTGGCTCACGGGCCTGCGCGATAACCTGGCCCGCAAGCCCGCTGGCGGCGACCGCGAAGGCGTGCGCGACATCCACGCCGGGCTCTGCGACCTCGCCATCGCCAACACCTATTACATGGCCGCAATGCTCAAGAACCCGGACCAGAAGCCCTGGGCCGAATCGGTGCGCATCCTGTTCCCCAATGCGGCGGACCGCGGCACGCACGTCAACGTCTCGGGTGCGGCGCTGGCCGCGCACGCGCCGAACCGCGACAATGCGGTGAAGCTCATCGAGTATCTCGTCTCGCCCGAGGCGCAGGGCCTCTACGCCGAGGCCAATGGCGAGTACCCGGTGCTCGCGACGGCCAAGACCTCGGATCTCGTCAAGAGCTGGGGTGAGCTGAAGCCCGACTCCATCCCGCTTTCGGAGTTCGCCACGCTGCGCAAGAAGGCGTCCGAACTCGTGGACAAGGTCCGCTTCGACGCCGGGCCCAGCTCCTAAACTGCACAAATGACACACTCGTGAGGGTGCCGGAAATCTCCGGCACCCTTTTTTGTAGCTCAGGTCACTCGCCGTTGCCGAGCGCCTGCCGGATCGCAATCTCAACCGGTGCGTAGGCGCCGTCTGCGCGATCCAGCTGCAGCGCGCCGCGCGGCAAAAGCGGAGGCTGCGCCAGAAAGCGCGGCTCTGTTCCCCGATGCGGCTGCGCCGCGTGGACGAGGAACGGATGGCACAGATAGACCGTTCCGGCCTCGCCGACGGAAAGCACCTCTTCTCTCGTCTCCGTTGCCGGCGGGCGCTCCACGAGTTCGCGCAACGTCAGCCCGTCCGCGCCCTCCGGGGCGAGCATGCGGGCGACGTCCATGTGCGATCCTTTGCGTATCCGTGTGGGCGCGTCGTTCTTTCCCACGTCTGAGAACAGGAAAAGCATCAGCAGCGCGCGACCCTTGGACATGACGTTTGCGCGCCACTCCATGAAATCCGGCTCGTCTCCAAAGCTCATATCGACGTGCCAGCCATCGTCGCCAGGAGGTTCGCTCGATGGAAAGCGGACCGGGAACGTGCCCATCGCCATGAGCGGCAACCAGCGGCCGTGACCGACGAGCCGGTCGTAGGCAGACACGAGCGTCGGGGTATTCGCTGCTTCAACGAATGGCGCCGCGCTGTACATTCCCAGGCGGATCACCGGCTTCGTCCAGGCGGCAGGATCGTCGGGGGCGAGCCCCATATCGCGCCAGAGGATGGTGCGCGCAGCCTCCGCCAGCGCGGCCGGAAAGGCGTCGTCTATCCGAACGAAACCGTTCGAGATGAAATCGCTGACGTGCGCGTCGCTCAGCACGCGCGTTTCATGAGATGAGTTGGGCATGGATTACTTTCAATTTCGGCCAACCCAACAGGTCCGCGCCGGCGGTACCCGGGCTGGCAATTGACCTTGAGGCGCCGAAGCGCCGCTCTTCCGGCTCGCCGGGGCGAGCAAGGCCGTCAGGCCAGGAAGAAGGTCGAAGCGAAATTGAAAGCGGTCATCTGCATGGCGCGCCGATTAAGCAAACCTCTGGGCTTGCCGTCAACGTGCGTGATCTTGCCGGCGCGGGGCGCGATAAGCTCACTGCCGGAATCAGGAAGATCTTGACGGGCCGGGACCGTCCCGCAATGGTCGCTGCCGATGAGCCTTCCGACCTCAACCGCCCCCCGCACGTCGTTCGAAAGTCTGCAGCGCGCGCTGAAGGCATTTCGGGACAGCTCGCATGCGCCCGGGTGGAGCCTGACGGCCGGTCTGTTGCTCGCCGTTATCGGCCTGCCCGTGATCGCCGTGCTCTACCTCGCGGCGACGGCCTCCGCCAACGACTGGCCGCATCTTCTCGCCTACGTCCTGCCCGTCACATTGCGGCAGACGCTGCTGCTCATGCTCGGCGCCGGCATCATGACCCTCATCGCCGGGACCGGCACGGCGTGGCTCGTCACCATGTACCGCTTCCCGGGGCGCGCGGTGCTCGACCGACTGCTCGTGCTGCCGCTCGCGATCCCGACCTATATCGCCGCCTATTGCTATGGCGACCTGCTCGACTTCGCCGGCCCCGTGCAGACCAGCCTGCGCTCGCTGTTCGGCTGGACCGCTGCCGACTATTGGTTCCCGGACATTCGCTCGCTCGGCGGCGCGGTGTTCGTCATGTCGGCGGTGCTCTACCCTTATGTCTATCTCGCGGCGCGGGCGAGCTTCGTGCAGCAATCGGTCTGCGCACTCGAAGTCGCGCGCACCCTCGGGCGCAGCTCGATGGGAACGTTCTGGTCGGTTGCGCTGCCGCTCTCGCGGCCGGCGCTGGCGGCCGGTGCCGCGCTCGTCGCCATGGAGACGCTGAACGATCTCGGCGCCGTGCAGCATCTTGGCGTCGAGACGCTGTCGGCAAGCATTTACACGACATGGCTACAGCGCGCGAACCTGGGCGGCGCCTCGCAGATCGCAACCGTGCTGCTGGTCCTGATCATGCTGTTGCTGATCGGCGAACGTCTCGCGCGCGGCGGCGCCAAAGTGCACCATACGACCGGACGCTACCGCGCCATTCCGTTCCAGGACATCGAGGGCTGGCGTGGCTATGCAGCGGCGGGGCTCTGCGCGCTGCCGTTCGTCGCTGGCTTCGTTGTGCCGTTCATCGTGCTCGCCCGGTTTGCTGTGGGCCACGTCTCGGTCGCGCTCGAAGGCGGGTTCCTGCAGGCGGCGTGGAACAGCATGTATCTGGCGACGCTCGCTTCCGTGGTCGCGGTCATGCTCGGTGTCCTGCTGAGCTATGCGCCGCGGGTGGCCAAGACCCAATTCACGCGCGCGGCGGCGCAATTCTCGGGGTTCGGCTACGCGCTTCCCGGCACCGTGCTGGCGCTCGGCGTTCTCATTCCGCTGGCGGCCTTCGACAACGGTGTCGACGCCTTGGCACGCTCCTATCTCGGCGTGTCGACTGGGCTCATCCTCTCGGGCTCGGTGGCGGCCATCGTCTACGCTTATGTGATCCGCTTCCTGGCGGTCGCGCGCGGCGGAATCGAGGCCGGGCTAGAGCGCATCTCGCCAAACCTCGACGCGGCCGCACGCGCGCTCGGCGAGACGGCCGGCTCGGCGCTGTGGCGCATTCACCTGCCGCTCTTGGCGCCCGCGCTCGGCGCCGCCGGGCTCCTGGTGTTCGTCGATGCGCTGAAGGAACTGCCGACGACGCTGCTGCTGCGTCCGTTCAACTTCGAGACGCTTGCCACACACGTCTATGCGTTCGCGGCGCTGGAGCAGATCGAGAGCGGCGCGCTTGGCGCGCTGACCATCGTGCTCGCAGGCCTCGTGCCGCTGCTCCTGCTGCACCGGACGATCGCGGGACGCGCCGGTGACCGGCAATAAAAAAGCACCCGGCGGCCGAACTCTGACCGCCGGATGCTTTGCTGTGCGTGGTTCGCAGCTACTGCTGGACGCCTTCCACCTCGAGTGACAGCTCAACCTCTTTCGAGGCCGGTCCGAGGTCGAACGTGATGCCGTAATCGGCGAGCGCTAGGCGCGTGGTGCCCGTGAAGCCCGTGCGGTTGCCGCCCCAGGGATCCGCGCCGCCACCCACGAACGCGGCGTCAATCGTGACCTCCTTGGTGACGCCACGCAGCGTCAGGTCTCCGATGATCTTGGCCATTCCATCGCCTGCCGGCTCGACCTTCTTGCTGACGAAGGTGGCCTTCGGGAACTTGTCGACCTCGAGGAAGTCGGCATTGCGCAGATGCTTGTCGCGCTCGGCGTGGTTGGAGTTGACGCTCGCCGTCTCGATCTCGACGCTGACCTTCGAGGCTTCCGGTGCCTTCTCGTCGTAGCTATACGTGCCGGTAAAACGATCAAAGCGGCCGGTCAGCCAGCTGAAGCCCAGATGCTTGATGCGGAAATTGATCGAAGCATGGGCGCCTTTGGAATCGATTGCATAGTCGGCCGCGGGGGCAGCCGCAGGCCATGCGATCACGGCCGCGAGAGCGAGGGGGGCGAGGCGACGTATCATAAGTTCTTTCCTTTGCAGATTGAGTGATAATCAGATCTTCCGCGGACCGGACCACATGCGCGACAGGCTGCGGCCACCGTCAAAGACATGATGCTTGATGGCAGCGGCAGCATGAACTGCAGCCAGCGCGATCACGGCGTAAGAAAGCCACGTGTGCACGGCGCCGGCCGTGTCTTCGAGGCCCTTGTTCTCACCCGGTGAAGGGACGCTAAAGAGGCCGAACACTTCGATCGGACGTCCATCAGCCGTGGAGATGAGATAGCCGCTCACCAAGAGGGCGAGGAGCAACGGATAAAAACCCCAATGCACGAGACGCGCGGCGGATCGCTCGAACGGCGTCAGGTCTTCCTCGTCGGGCTTCACGCTCGACAGGCGCCAGCCGAAGCGCAAAGCCAGAGCGATTAGCAAAACAATACCGACGCTTTTGTGAAGGCTCGGGGCAGAATGGTAATAGGGGCTGTAGTAATCGAGGCCGACCATCCAAAGGCCGAGCGCGAACATGGCAACGATTGCCAACGCCATGAGCCAATGAAACAGACGGCTCACGATACCATAGCCATCCGATGTGTCACGGATCTGCACGTGTATCCCTCCGATGCCCGAGCCGAAGGTACATAACAACCGAGAAGGCCATTTCAATGTCGTGGGACGGCGCCACGCGGAAACAATCCGGTGCGTTTACGGCGCCAAAGGGCTTACACAGAAAAACGGCTGCGGGTGGGGACCCGCAGCCGTTTCGTTATCGAAACCGGTCTACTTTAGATGCCGAAGTAGATGCCGATGCGAGGACGACGGCGGTACGGCCGGTAGTAATACGGATAATACCCACCGTAATAGTACGGCCGATAATAACGACGCCCGTGCCAGTGGCGGTGGCGATGGTACCGATGGCGGTGGTAGTGGCGATGCCGCTTCCAGCGCCGCTTGCGCACTTCCTGAACGGCACTCTCTCCCGGAGCCGCCGACTTTGCTATTCCCGCGCCTGCTGCGGTCACAGCCTGAGCGGGAGCAGTCGTTGCAACGGAGAAAAGCGCTGCGCTAGCCCCTAGCACGGCCATAGCGATCAGCTTTCGCATGGCTTATTTTCCTTTCACTAGTTGGTCCCGGCTGATGTGCTTTAGTGTACTACGGATCCCAGCACTTCCGGATCACATTAATTGGCTCTCAGTTTGACGATGACAAGACATGTCTGTGGGCGGACTTTTTTCGCGCTGCAACGTTCGTTGATCCGCCATGAGCGTGCGACATGCAATTGAAGGCATCATCGCCATCTCTTGTGCAACTCCGCTCCTACGTCCATGGTTCCTGCGAGCCGGAGCGCGCGAATAGACGTGCAGGCAACGCCATAGTGTAATGCACCACCTAAGATGATCTTGTTCTCGATCAACTCACCGTTGCCAGTAGCCCGGTTCGCCACGTGACTCATCAGCCGTGCCCCCAATCCGGGCAATCTTCCTACCTGCCTCATGTCGATGGCCTGCGCGCCCTGGCGGTGGCGCTCGTCGTGGCTTTTCACGCCTGGCCGGCCGCGTTGCCGGGCGGCTTCGTCGGCGTCGATGTGTTCTTCGTTATTTCCGGGTTTATCATCACACGGCAGATATTCCTGGAAATGGAGGAGGGGCGCTTCTCATTCGCGGCGTTTTTGGGACGTCGCGCACGCCGTCTCATTCCCGCAGCGCTCGTTTGTTGCGTCCTCGTCACCATGGTCGCGACACTCCTTTTGATGCCGGACGCGCTCGTCACTTACAGCCAAAGCCTGCTCGCTGTCTGGACGATGACGGCGAACATCTACTTCTACTTCAACTCTGGGTATTTCGATGCGCCGTCGGCAGAGGCGCCCCTGCTGCACATGTGGTCGCTCGCGGTCGAGGACCAGTTCTATCTGACGTGGCCGCTCATCCTGCTTCTCATTTTCCGGCGTCTCGTCACGCGCCGGTCCGTCATCGTCGTGACGCTAGCGCTTGCGGGCTTATCGCTCGCGCACGCGACTTACGCCGCGGCGAGCGATCCAACCCTTGCTTTCTATCTTCCATTCTCGCGCGCGTTCGAGTTGCTCGCGGGCGCGGCGCTGGCGCTCGGCGCACCGCTGCTCACGCTGCGCTCCGCACCGGTGCGCACCGCCCTAGAGCTCACGGGCCTCGGTCTCGTCGCCGGCTCGGCGAGCATGCTTCACGCGGGGATACCGTTCCCCGGACTTTCGGCCATGCCGGTGGTCATCGGCTCGGTGCTGCTGATCGGGGCGGGTCTGTTCGGGCCAACACCCGTCTCGCGGTTGCTTTCGCTCGGGCCGGTCGTGGTCACCGGCAAGATGAGCTACTCGATCTATCTCTATCACTGGCCACTGCTCGCCTTCGCGACCTACTGGCTTGGCCGCGCCCCGGATGCGGCGGAAGCCGCCGTGCTCGTCGCTGCCGGTCTCGCTCTCGCAGCGCTCTCCTGGCTGCTGGTCGAGCAAGCGCTGACGCGACGTCTCGGTCTTTACGATATGGCTCCGTCCCGGCTTTTCAGCCGCACGGTTGCCGTTTCCTGCGCCTTCTCCCTGATTGCGGGTGCCGGCATCGCGGCACGCGGCCTTCCGCAGCGGCTCGATGGCCCGGCTTATCAGGTCTATCACGCGGCGTCGGAAGGAAACCCGCTGCGCACGGACTGCGACGGGTACGAGCTGGCCTTCCGGAATACGCGGCACTGCACGTTCGGGCACGCGCTCGAGAAGGATGCGTCCTACGATATCGCCGTGTTCGGCGATTCAAATGCCGATCATTTCGTGCCCATGGTCGCCCAGCTCGCCGGCCACGCAGGGCTCGCGGGGCGGCAGGTGACGCAGAGCTCCTGCGCGCCGCTGATCGGGGTCGCTTACGGCCGCGCGGCCTCACTCGAGGAAACGTGCGCGCGGTATCAGGAGACAATCCTGAAGTTCCTCGAGCGCAACCCGGGCCTCAAGATCGCGATCCTGTCCTGGGCCTGGAGCAACTACGGCAGCCTTTCCACGAACCGCGTGGCCGATCACACGAAGCTCGGCGCCGCGCCGAACTTCGACGCGTTCGTCACGGCGACTGTCGAGATCTTCCGCAAGCGAGGGATCAAAGTGCTCATCATCGGACAGGTGCCGCACTTCACAACGTTCTCGCTGCGGTGCCTGGCGGAGGCGGCACGCAACGACACGGAAGAGGTCGATTGCGCACTATCGCGCGACTACGTCGACAGCATGCTCGGCACCTATCAGCACGTCGTGGAGGCGATCGACGTCGCTGCCGACGACGTTTTCTTTCTCGACATGCGCGCTCTGCTCTGCACCGAAGCCCTGTGCAGCGCCTTCAAGGACGAGGTGCTGCTCTATCGCGACCGCGGCCATCTCAATGCTCTGGGCGCGGCATATCTTGCGCGGTACGCCGCACTCCCCGACCTCCGCCCTCACTAACAGCTCAAGGCACCGCGGAGCTCTCGGCGTGTGCAAGGTCCTGCTTGTTCCGCGCCTGTTGGGGCTTACGCAGCTCAACGATCAAATTATCGTCGAACAGCGACATCCAGTTCTTCCAGCGGAACTCGTAGCCAATGCTCCGCGCCAACGCACCGAGCGATCGCGGTGTGAAATAATTGACGTGGTCGGGGAAGCGGAAGCCGCACCATTCCGAGCCCATGATGTGCCGATTGATCGAGTTGTAGTTCGGTGAGCGCAGCACGATCTTGCCGCCCGGTTTTAGGCGCGCGAAGGCTCGCTCGAGGATCAGGCGCGGCTGTGCCTCGTGCTCGAGGTAGCTGCGCATAATGATGCTGTCGAAGAAACTCTCCGGAAAGCGCTCGATGCCCGTGGTGGCGGGCTCGTGATAGACAGTCCCACCACGAGCCCCAAAAATGGGGCGCGCGCGTTCGTAGAGGCCCTTGCTGATCTCGATGCCATAGGGCGTCGGCCCCGGAGGAATTCGCGTTCCGCCCCCGCAGCCGATCTCGAGCACGCGGTCGCTCATGACAACGGCGCGCTTGTGGCGCGCGCGGTCGACAAGCTTGCCGAGCTTCAAGCGGAAACGCGTTAGCGCATCGAAGCGGGCGAGCTTGTTGGTCTTCTTGCGCCGCTCCTTCTCCTCGGCATGCTGCTTCTCCCAAGCCAGCGTGACGGACAAATCCTCGTAGTCCGGTACGCGGCCCAGGTACACGAATCCGCACGCGCTGCACGCCACGACGGGCCACGGGCCGCGCGTGTACTTCTTCACGAGCGTGGTCCCGGAACGCAGGCACACCTCGCACGCAGGTCGCTCATGCGACCTTATGTTGGTCATAGATCTAGACGGCTCCGGTCCCACATTTGGGCGCACGTCATCCTTGGGTGACGCGCGGCCCCGTTTCAGCTCCTGAACGGCATGAGCTTACCGGGACGTTCCTCCGTGAACAATAGTACGTATATGACCGGAAGGAAGGCGATCAGCCCGGCTCTTGCGCGGAGAGCGGGCGCAAACTTCAAAGATATTTCGGAATGTCTTGGCTAGCCGAGCGGGCCGCTTCTGAGGGCTGCAATCTCCGCGTTCAGCGTATCGCGCAGGAACGTCATGGCCGCCGTCCTGAGGCCATCCTCGTCCATCGTGCCCTTTACCGGGACCTCGACGGTGGCCTCCAGCCATTGCCGGGACGCGGCAAGATCGGCCTCGTTGTCGCCCAGCACGATGTGGACGAGCACTGCCCGACCGACGCCATGCATTTCGAACTGATGCAGCTTCAAGGCCCCCACCCTTCGAGACAGCCCCCGCAAGTTATTCGACAGCCCGCACGCGTTGCTTCTAGCGCCGAGATTGGGCTGTCTTGAGGCGAAGCGTGCGGAATTGTTCGGGCAGGTCGGTTAGCGGCCGCAGCTTAAAGCGGGATGTTGTCGTGCTTCTTCCAGGGGTTCTCGAGGGTTTTGTTGCGCAGCATGTTGAGTGCGCGGCAGATGCGCCGGCGCGTGCCGTGAGGCAGGATCACCTCGTCGATGTAGCCACGCTCGGCAGCCACGAACGGGTTGGCGAACCGCTTCTGATACTCGTCGATGCGGGCCTTGATCTTCTCCGGGTCGCCGAGGTCGGCGCGATAGAGGATCTCGGCCGCGCCCTTGGCGCCCATGACCGCGATCTCGGCCGAGGGCCAGGCGTAGTTGACGTCGCCGCGGATGTGCTTCGAGCTCATGACGTCGTAAGCGCCGCCGTAGGCCTTGCGCGTGATCAGGGTCACCTTCGGCACGGTGGCTTCGGCGAAAGCAAAAAGCAGCTTGGCGCCGTGCTTGATCAGGCCGCCGTACTCCTGCGCGGTGCCCGGAAGGAAGCCAGGGACGTCGACGAAGGTCACGATCGGAATTTCGAAGCAGTCGCAGAAGCGCACGAAGCGCGCGGCCTTACGCGAGGCGTCGCTATCGAGCACACCTGCCAGCACCATCGGCTGGTTGGCGACGATGCCGATCGTGCGGCCCTCCATGCGCGCGAAGCCGGTCACGATGTTGCGCGCGTAGGCCTCCTGGATCTCGAAGAAATCCGCTTCATCCACGACCTTCAGGATCAGCTCCTTGATGTCGTAGGGCTTGTTCGGATTGTCCGGAATCAGCGTATCGAGCGAATGGTCGACGCGGTCGGGGCTGTCGGTGGCCGGCAGCGCCGGCACGCCGGACTGGTTGTTCGACGGCAGGAAGTCCATGAGGCGGCGCATCTGCAGCAGCGCCTCGACGTCGTTCTCGTAGGCGCGGTCTGCAATCGACGACTTCGTCGTGTGCACCTTGGCACCACCCAGCTCCTCGGCGGTGACGGTCTCGTTGGTCACGGTCTTCACGACGTCCGGGCCAGTCACGAACATGTAGCTCGTGTCCTTCACCATGAAGATGAAGTCGGTCATGGCGGGCGAGTAGACGTCGCCGCCGGCGCAGGGCCCCATGATGACCGAGATCTGCGGGACGACGCCCGAGGCCATGACGTTGCGGGTAAACACCTCGCCGTAGCCACCGAGCGCGTCGACGCCCTCCTGGATGCGCGCCCCGCCGGCGTCGAACAGGCCGATGATCGGCGCGCGGTTCTTCAGCGCCATGTCCTGGATCTTGGTCATCTTCTGAGCGTGTGCCTGGGACAGCGAGCCGCCGAAGACCGTGAAGTCCTTGGCGAACACATAGACCACGCGGCCGTTGATGGTGCCCCAGCCTGTGACCACGCCGTCGCCGGGAGTCTTCTGCTTCTCCATGCCGAACTCGGCGCAGCGGTGCTCGACGAAGGTGTCGAACTCCTCGAACGAGTTCTCGTCCATCAGAAGCTCGATGCGCTCGCGGGCTGTCAGCTTGCCGCGCTTGTGCTGCGCCTCGATGCGGGCGATGCCGCCGCCGAGCCGGGCGTTATCGCGCCGGCGCTCGAGCTCCTCGATGACTTCCTTCATTGAGACGTTCCCCGTATGTAGATGTCCGGTGATTGGCTATGGCTGGCGTGGGGATAGCACAGGGCCCCTCGGCCAGCCAATAAAGGAGAGACGGCGCTACGGACGCAGGGCTGTGGCCCTGCGGCGGAACCGCCGAGAGGGAGGACGACATGGCGAAGGCCATCCATTCGATGGTGCGGGTTCTGAACGAGGCGAAGAGCGTCGCGTTCTATAGTCAAGTATTCGGGCTTTCGATCGCCGAGCGGGTGGACTTTCCCGACTTCACTCTCATTTACCTTCGCAGCCCGGAGGCCGACTTCGAGGTGGAGCTGACGGTCAACAAGGGCCGGACTGAGCCTTACGACCTTGGCAACGGGTACGGACATATCGCCTTCGTCGTCGACAACCTGGAAGCGGAGCGGGAGCGGATCGCGGCGCTCGGATATTCCCCTAAAGATATCAAGCAGATGACGCACGACGGCAAGCCGTTCGGCCGGTTCTTCTTCATCGAGGATCCGGACGGGTACAAGATCGAGATGCTGGAGAAAAGCGGACGCTTCCGATAGGGCGCACCCATTCACCCTGTGGCACAAGCTCCGCATCAGCAAATGCCAGTAAACCTCTGACTCATCATATCGTTTTGTGCCCGGCACTTGCCGATGCAGCGCCCGCTGAATCGTCTGGTGCCACAGGGTCGTAACGAACTGTGCCATTCGAGGCGTCAGAGGCGGGGACGTGCATCAGATCGTGCCAAAGGCATCAGCCGTTGCAGACACGCTGCATCGTCTGGTGCCGGAAAGTCCGGCTACTTTTCCGGCCACCCTCAATGTGGTGCCGGCGGCGCTCGTTTGCCCCCATACCGGGGCGGCCTGCCCCGCACTCAGCCGGCTCTTCAGCCACCTCACGCCGGCAGGCGACGACGCCTGCGCTTGGCTCCGGGCGCTGGCGCCTTGCGGGCAGTGCCGGACGGCCTTCGAAGGCGGGCACGACAGTCTGCGCCGACTCCGCCTCGGGCAGCGCGAGCGCGAAATTTTGATCGCAGCCGCGACCGCAGGCGCACCGCTCGCCGTAACCGAGCCCGGCATGTCGCGCTCGCTCAGCGCGGCGCGGCGTCGGGCGGCGCTGTCTCTCAGTCGGGCCGGGCTGACGGCGCCTCACGAGGGCGGGCGGGCGCCGCGCGCGACCATCGTGCTCACCGAGCTCGGCCGCTACGTGATGTCAGCCTACGGCCGCTTCATCACAGCCGGCAAACCGGTCCGGTGGACCCGTCCCGCGCGCGGGGTGGCGCTTCCCGGACGCGATCCCGCCGAGCTTGTTGCCGAAACGCTGGCGTGCACGGAAGGCGCGCTGCGCGGCACGCTGGACGAACTCAAACGTGTGCTGCTCGCCGCCATCGGAGGGCGCTTCCAGGATCCGGCGCGGCTCGACGAGGTGACGCGGCACCTCGAACGCAAGGCGACGCTGCTCCGGGCCGTTCTGGAGCCGCAGCGGGCTGCCCAAGCCTAGGCCATTCGTACCAGGTGCCTCAGCCAGCCTGCCGCTTGAACAGCGCTCTACTCATCCCATATTTCGTTCATAAACCGGAGCCCTTCGGGGGCCGGCAGGCGGTGATCTGACTTGGTACCGCCGCGTTTAAGTAGAAAGAAGGTCGCTTATCGAAAGGGCTTTCGCTGTCATGAGCAGGCTATCAGTGCTGTCCAACCCGCTGCTTCTGGGCTTCGAGGAGATCGAGCGTCTCATCGACCGCACGGGCAAGGGCGGCAACGAGGGTTACCCTCCGTACAATATCGAGCGCGTGGCCGCTTCAGAAAGCGGCAAGGACAAGCTGCGCATCACGATCGCGCTCGCGGGTTTTACCCGCGATCAGCTGGAGATCGTGGTCGAGGACAATCAGCTCTCCGTGCGCGGACGCCAACAGGACGACAAATCGCGCGAGTATCTCTATCGCGGGATCGCGGCGCGCCAGTTCACGAGGACATTCGTGCTGGCGGATGGCATCGAGGTTCAGTCGGCGGATCTTTCGAACGGGCTGCTTGCGATCGATCTCGTCCGGCATGAGCCACATCGGCTTGTACGAAAGATCGAGATCGGTACCGGTTCGGATTGATGCGTCGATTCGACGCTAAGTGAACCCTGAAGGCGATTGATTCGTCTCGCTTAGGTGCCTGTCCGCTACAGCCAAGCGTATCGAATCGTAAGATCATGGTGTGAGGTAGCGAAGGAAATTCGGTGCCTGCCTCGTTACCATGACGTTGGAATACCTCGAGAGAGGAGGAGTTGCGTCATGAAAGAGAATACAACGAAGCGGCGCTCGAAGGCGCAGCCTGTGGTCGCTCCCGTGATGAGCGAGATCGAGCTCGCAAGGCTCGGTGGTGGGCAGGTGGCTTACATCAAGACGATGTCCTCCGACGAAGCGCTGGAGATGTTTCCGGCGATCGAAGATCTGCCGCGCGGCATCAATCTGTTCGCACTTCACGCAGCTGACGGCACGCCGATCGCGCTGACGGATACGCGCCAGGCGGCTCTCAGCCACGCCATGGATGGCGAGCTCGAGATCGCCAGCGTGCACTAAGCGCTGGATCAGGCGAGATTTACGAGGGCGAGTTCCGCGCTGGCGGGGCTCGCCCTTAAATTTTTCGCGGATGATGCGGAGCGCCGAGCAGCAAATGCGCCTCGTGGACCTGCTTACTTCGCCTTGCAGGCGTCGAGCTGCAGCTGGCGAGCTTGAAGCTCCGCTTTCCATCGGTCAGGACCAACGCCAGCGCACCACGCGACATGCGCTTTGAGGTCGGGTGCCCATTGCGGTCCGGTGAACCCGCATTTCAACTCGACGTTCTCCTGCTGCTGGCGTAGCGCGAGCTTGCCGTAGGTGTCACAATTTGCCTGTGCTTCGGCACCGCGCATCGATGCCGCGCCAAAGGCGGCCGTGACGCATCCCAGGGCCACGATACGCAGTGCGGACATCGTCGATCTCACCTCTGTTTTCCGAGCTGGCTTATGGCTCGCGCATGAAGCCGGCCTGAATGTGACCCGTCTCCCCCGGCGCGCTAGTGAAGCGCACCGCTGGAGCGTTAAGCCGTCATCAGGGCGGCGATCTCTTCCATCACGGATCGAACAGGAGGTGTCCACGTAGCGACGTTGGATGCGATGAGGCTCGCCTCGGAGCGCAGGATCAGGCCGTCATCGAGAATCCTGAGACCGTTGGCCTTGAGCGTCGTGCCCGTGGTCGTGATGTCTACGATCAGCTCGGCCGTGCCAGCCGCCGGCGTGCCTTCGGTTGCGCCGAGGCTTTCGATGATGCGGTAGTCGGTGACGCCGCGCGCAGCGAAGAAGCGACGTGTTAGGTTCAGATACTTGGTGGCGACGCGGTACCAGCGGCCGTGGGCGCGGCGAAACGGCAGCGCGATCTCCGCCAGATCGGCCATCGTATGCACGTCGACCCAGCAATTCGGCACGGCTACGACAACATCGGCATGGCCGAAGCCGAGCTTGCGCAGGAACGTCACGCGCGTGGCGGCATCCGACATCTGCTCGTTGACCAGATCCTCGCCGGTAATACCGAGGTGCACGCGGCCGGTCTTCAGGTGCCAGGCAATTTCGGAGGCCGACACGAAGGCCACGTCGATGTCGGGCAATTCGACGATCTCGCCGCGATAGCCGCGGGCATTGCCGGTCTTGCGCAACGTGAGGCCGGCCACCGCGAACGCTTCCTGCGTCTGCTCCATGAGACGGCCTTTCGACGGCACGCCGAGGATCAATTTTTCGGACATCAGGAGGCGCCTCCGTTCAAGGCGGCGAGGACGCGATCCGTGTGCACGGCAGCGCCGACGGCGGGCACGTCCTCTGCGGCACCGACAGCTTTCAGCAGGTGATCGTAGCGGCCGCCGCCCGCAATGGGGCTTTTGCGACCAAGCTCCGGCGTCACGACCTCGAACACGAAGCCCGTGTAGTATTCGAGCGCGCGGCCGAAGTCGGCCGAGAACTCGGCCTGGTCGAGATCGACGCCGGCACGCGCCATCAGCTCGAGCCGCCATTCGTGGGCACCGATCGCCGCCTCGACGTTGATGCCCATCAACGTCGCGAGTTCGCGAATACGGCGGACGGACGCACGCGCGGGCGCGATGATCGCCACATAGCTCGCGATCAATTGCGCGGTCTTGGCCGGCAGAGGCTCGGAGCGCGCATCCTCCACGCGGCCGAGCAGGTTCTCGGCGATCTCAGCCGTCGTGCGCGCGCCAATGGATTCGATGCCGTTCTCCTCAAGATAGCTGATGACGGCGGGCTCCGCGGTCTCGGGATTGTCGGGATCGATCGCGTCGCGCAACGGCTTTGGAATGTCAGCAGCCGGCGCGCCGGGTTCCGTCGTCAGCCGGCGCAGCTCCGCCTTGAAAGCATCCGGATGCCAGAAAAGATGCAGCAGCCGCCGGCGCCAGCGCGACGGCATGTCGGCGGCCCGCAGGATGGCGCTCATGAGTCCCAGGTCGCCGAAGCGCAACTGATAGGAGGAGAGCCCTGCGGCTTCGAGCCCGGTGATGACGGTGGCGACGATCTCGGCCTCGGCGCGCTCGCGGTTGGCCTCGCCGAAAGCCTCGATGCCGGTCTGGCGGAACTCGCGCGTATGGGCACGACCGCTGCCTTGCGGCTGAAAGCGGAATGCCGGCCCGTTGTAGCTGTATCTGGCGGGGACGTTCCCCGAGGGATGGCGCTCGATGTGCAGACGGCAGGTCGGCACCGTAATATCGGGGCGCATGCACAGCTCGTCGCCATCGAGGTCGGTGAAGACGTAGGTGCGGGCGCGCAGGCGCTCGCCGACCACGTCCAGGAAGACGCTGGCGGGCTGGATGATGGCCGGAGACACGGCCTCGTAGCCGGCGCGCGTGAACACCCCGAGCAGCGTCTGCGCGCAGGCTTCCAAGGCCTCGAATTGTTTCGCCGTCTCGGCGGCCATGGAGAGGTCCTCGACTCGTGCCCACGTGCCCTTGGCCTGAGCACGTGGTCGGATCAGTGGGCGAAGGATGGTTGTGGGCTCAAGAGGCCGCCCTTCGCGCCCCGGCCTTTCCCGCGAGCGGGGAAAGGGCGCCAGGGAAGGCCGTTCTTAGGGGTGAAGGCCCGGCAGGGCAAGCCGCGGACCGCCGGATGGTTCACTGGATGCATCGGAAAGTCTGGCTTCGGACTGCCGCCGTTGTCCCCGACGCGGGGATAGCGTAACTGGCAGCAACCCTCCTAACCTTTGGTGAACGCCTCATGCCGCCTCCGCGCCGCCCAAAGCGCCCAGCGCCACCTTCCAAACCTTCGGGCTATGCCGCCCGGGCGGCCGCGGTGGCGTGCCTCGTCTCGATCCTCGAGCGGGGGCGCCCGCTCGACGACGCCTTCGATGCGGCCATCGGCAAGGTGGGACCGCTCGAGTCCCGCGACAGGGCGTTCGCGCGCCTCCTCGTGATGACCGTGCTGCGGCGGAGGGGCGAGCTCGAGTCTGTCGTCTCCTCGTTCCTTACGAAGACGCCGCCCGACAGCGGCAGCCTGGTGCCGATCCTGCTGTCGGCTTCGGCGCAGCTCCTGATCCTCGAGACGCCTCCGCACGCCGCCATCAGCCTTGCCGTCGATCTCAGCCGTGCCGACCCGAAGGCGCGCCGCTTCGACCGGCTGACCAATGCCGTGCTGCGGCGCGTCTCGACCGAGGGCAAGGAGCTTCTGACGGGGCTCGACCCCGTCGCCTGCAACGTTCCGGATTGGCTGCTGGCGCGCTGGCGCGAAGCCTATGGCGACGAGACCGCGCGCGAGATCGCCGCCGCGTCGCTCACCGAGGCGCCGCTCGATCTTTCCGCCAAGGCCGAGGCCGGCGCGTGGGCCGAACGGCTCGGAGGTCACTTGCTCGCAACGGGCACGATCCGGCTCAGCCGCGCGGATGCGGGCCGCGTCGAGGCGTTGCCGGGCTATGGAGACGGCGCGTGGTGGGTGCAGGACGCCGGCGCGGCGCTGCCGGTGCGCCTGCTCGAGCCGGCCGCGGGACAGGAGATCGCCGATCTTTGCGCGGCGCCGGGCGGCAAGACCGCCGAGCTGGCCGCGGCCG
The DNA here is from genome assembly GCF_900117455.1 of Hyphomicrobium sp. CS1GBMeth3. Taxonomy (NCBI): domain Bacteria; kingdom Pseudomonadati; phylum Pseudomonadota; class Alphaproteobacteria; order Hyphomicrobiales; family Hyphomicrobiaceae; genus Hyphomicrobium; species Hyphomicrobium sp. CS1GBMeth3. The sequence goes on along the minus strand of NZ_FPHO01000003.1, from coordinate 1,552,217 downwards.
GCGCGATTGTCACGGCGGTTGACCAGTCGCCGGCCCGACTCAGCCGGCTCAAGGAGAACCTGGCGCGGCTCAAGCTTGAAGCGGATGTGGTCGAAGCGGACCTGCGCGCCTGGGAGCCGGAGCGGCTTTTCGACGGCGTGCTGCTCGATGCTCCCTGCAGCGCCACCGGCACCATCCGCCGCCACCCTGACATCCTGCACTTGAGGCGCAAGGACGACACCTCGCAGCGCGTCGCTCTGCAGGAGGGCCTGCTCGACAAAGCCGCGCAGCTCGTCCGCCCGGGTGGACGGCTCGTCTACTGTGTCTGCTCGCTCGAGCCCGAGGAAGGCGAGCGCCAGATCGCGAAATTCCTTAGCGCGAACCCCGACTTCGTCCGTTTGCCGATCGCGCCGGGAGAAGCCGGGATCGACGCGGCCTGGATCACGCCCGAGGGCGACCTCAGGACGCTGCCTTTCCATCTGCCGCATGCAGAGCCCGAGCTGTCGGGAATGGATGGGTTTTATGCCGCACGCCTCGCGCGGCAGGGGGCCGACTATGCACACTCATAAGTCCATGGGGTCGATTGAGGACGGCCCTCGGCATGCTACCATTCCCGTTCTAAAGACGGCCGGATAGCACCTCACTCGGCCCGGAGAAGCATGGCGCGCCTCAAGATCTCGGAACGCATTCGCATTACGCATCTCGCTGCAGACCGTCTGCGGCGCGAGGCGATTTCGTCCGTGCTCTACTCCCCGCCGTTCCGCTGGCAATTCGGTGCGTCCTCGGCCGAGCAGCTTCTCATCGTGCCGCAGGATCTGAGGACCGCCGATCCGAGCTTCTGGGATGAGGTCGAAGTCGGCCACTTCGGATTGGCCGGGGCGGTGGCGCTTGCGGACGATGTCTCGCCGTTCGACATCGTACCGCCAAGCCAGGGCTGGGAGCGGGCACTGCACGGCTTCGCCTGGCTTCGACATCTGGACGCGGTGGACCGCCCCGAGGCGCGCGAGATGGCGCAGCTTCTCGCGTCGGAGTGGGCCATGCGCCATCGCGGGGGCGGGGGCATTGCGTGGGAGCCGCATGTCACGGGGCGGCGGCTGATCTCCTGGATTTCGCATTCGAGCCTTCTGCTCGAGGATGCGGACCCCGACACCTACGAGATCATCACGGAAAGCATCGGCATCCAGCTCGTGCGGCTGGCTGCGGGCTGGCGCTCGAGCCCGAGCGGCTATCCAAGGCTCGTCTCTCTGCTGGCGCTCCTGCTTTCGCAGCTCTGCATCTCGGGACACGAGGGGCAGGTGCCGGAGACGGAGAAGCTGTTCGTCGGCGAGCTCGAGCGGCAGATCCTGCCGGACGGCGGACACATCGGGCGCAATCCCGGCATCCTGGTCGAGTTGATCCTTGATCTTCTGCCGCTTGGCCAATGCTTCGCCGCGCGCAGCCGCACCACGCCGCCACAGTTTGCGCGCGCTCTCAAAGCCATGCTCGGGATGTTGAAGTACATGCGCATGGGCGACGGCATGCTGGCGCGCTTCAACGGCATGGGCGTCGCCTCGCCCGCCGGGCTTGCAACCGTTCTCGTCTATGACGACAACCCTGGCGTGATCCCCGTCAGTGCGCCCGCTTCCAAGTACGTGCGGCTTGAGCGCGGTACCTCGATCCTGATCCTCGACGCAGGCCAGCCGCCGCCACTCGAGTCTGCGGCGGAAGCGCACGCGGGCTGCCTCTCGTTCGAGCTCAGCGTCGGCACGTCTCTTATGCTCGTCAACGGTGGCGCGCCCTCGTCCGCCAATGCGGAATGGCGGGCCGCGTCGCGCGCTACCGCCAGCCACAACACGCTCTGCCTCGGTGAGAAGTCGTCATCGAAGCTGATCCGGCACAGATCGCTCGAAGAGCTGGTCGGCGGGCCGCCGATCCGCTTCCCGGACGAGGTCTCTCACAGGCTCGAGGCGCACGACGGCTCCCTCGAGGTCACGGCGCAGCATGACGGCTACGTGCGCCGCTTCGGCCTGGTGCATCGCCGGACGCTGGCGCTGTCGCCGACCGGGGGCCGGCTGCTCGGGATCGACCGACTGGCCGGCAGCAGCGGGACGTTGCGGCTCCGCCAGGACATCCCGTTCTCGATCCATTTCCACCTGCACCCGGCCGTGCGCTGCCGCCGGGGAGACAACCCCAGCATCGCCATCATCGAACTCGCAAATGGGGAGACCTGGTGGTTAAGCCTCGAGGGCGCGCGGCTCGCCATTGAGGAAAGTACCTATTTTGCCGATTCCGCAGGGCCGCGGCGTTCGCTACAGATCGTGGCGCGCGGCGCGACATTCGGCGAGACCGAAGTCCGCTGGGTCCTTGAGGGCCAGGACGGCCATCAGACATAAGACAAAAGCGTTCAAGGGAAGACGCCCCATGAAAGACCCCAATCCGAGAATCCGGCGCGCGCTAATCTCGCTCTCGGACAAGACCGGCCTCGATGACCTCGCTCACGCGCTTGCCGAGTGGAACGTGACGCTGATCTCGACGGGCGGCACGGCTGCGAAGCTCAAGGGCGCCGGGTTTGCCGTCCAGGACGTGGCGGACGTCACGGGCTTTCCCGAGATGCTCGACGGGCGCGTGAAGACGCTGCACCCGGCAATCCACGGCGGCCTGCTCGCCGTGCGTGGCAACGCCGAGCATATCGCAGCAGCCGAGGAGCACGGCATCGCCGCCATCGACCTGCTTGTGGTCAACCTCTATCCATTCGAGGAGACGCTCGCGAAGGGTGCCTCGTTCGACGATTGCGTCGAGAACATCGACATCGGCGGGCCGGCCATGATCCGCGCCGCGGCCAAGAACCACGCCTCGGTGACGGTGATCGTCGACAGGGCTGACTACGACGCCTTGCTCGCCGAGATGCGCGCCAACAGCGGCAAGACGACACCCGCGTTCCGCAAGCGCATGGCGGCGAAAGCCTATGCACGGACGGCGGCATACGATGGCGCGATCAGCAATTGGCTCGGTGCTGTCGCGAATAGCGAGGACGGCTCGGCGACTGGCTTCCCGCCAACGTTCTCGTTGCAATACCGCAAGGCGATCGACATGCGCTACGGCGAGAACCCGCATCAGAAGGGCGCGTTCTATGTGGCGCGCGATGCCGAGCCCGGCACCGTTGCGGGCGCGCGCCAGCTCCTCGGCAAGGAGCTGTCCTACAACAACATCGGCGACAGCGACGCGGCGCTCGAGTGCGTAAAATCGTTCTCCGACAAGGCGGCATGCGTCATCGTCAAGCACGCCAACCCGTGCGGCGTGGCGGAAGCCGATACGATCAGCGACGCCTACGACCTCGCCTATCGCACGGATCCAGAGTCTGCCTTTGGTGGCATCATCGCCTTCAACCGTGAACTGGACGGCGCCACGGCGGCCAAGATCGTGGAGCGGCAGTTCGTCGAGGTCATTCTGGCGCCGTCGGTGACGGACGACGCCAAGGACGCAATTGCGACCAAGAAGAACGTGCGCCTGCTCGTCACCGGCGCCTGGCCGCTGGCGGCGACGCCGCGTCTCGACGCGCGCACTGTGGCGGGCGGCCTTCTCGTGCAGGATGCGGACCTCGCGCTCTACGAGGGCCTGCAAGTGGTCAGCAAGCGGCAGCCGACGCCGGCGGAGATGGCGGATCTGTTGTTCGCCTGGAAGGTGGCGAAGTTCGTCAAGTCGAACGCCATCGTCTACGCGAAGGACGGCGCGACGATCGGCATCGGCGCCGGGCAAATGAGCCGGGTCAATTCCTCGCGCATCGCTGCGATCAAGGCCGAGATGGCCGGGCTCGACATCAAGGGCTCGGCGGTTGCCTCGGATGCGTTTTTCCCGTTCGCGGACGGACTGCTTTCGGCGGCGGAAGCCGGGGCCAGGGCGGTCATCCAGCCGGGCGGATCGCTGCGCGACGAGGAGGTGATCCGCGCCGCGGACGAAGCCGGTCTCGCGATGGTGCTGACCGGCATGCGCCACTTCCGGCACTGATGGCCGAGGCCCCGCGCATCACGCTGCGGCCGGCGACGCGCGCCGATTTCACCCTCATCCGCCGCTGGCTTGCACGACCAGATATTCAGGACTGGTGGGGACCAGTCACGGCGACGGAAGCGGAGGTCAATCTGGCACTCGGGGCCGAGCACGCGATCTGCCGTCTCATTGAGGCCGACGGCGAGCCTGTTGGATACGCCCACGCGGTCGACGCGACGCTGTGGGGTGACAACCTTCCCGACGAGCTTGAGCCCGGCACGTGGGACCTCGATCTCTTCGTTGCGACGGAGAAGCATCGCGGCAAGGGAGTCGGACAGGTGGCGCTGCGGCTCTTGCGCGACGAGGTGTTCGCGACGACGCTTGCGGTCGCCGTTTGCGTCTTTCCATCGGTCAGGAACGAACGGGCCGTGCGCGCCTACGAGAAGGCCGGCTTTCGGTGGCAGAGCGTGTGGCATGACCCACAGAGTGGACCGGCATGGTTCATGGTCGCCAGACGCGGCGATGCCGAGAAATGACGGCTAACCGCGCGAACGTGTGCGGACGCCAAGCATCAGGACCAAGCCAGCGATCAGGAATACGGCGATCGAGGCCATGCCGATGCGCTGGCTGCTCGATACCTGCGTGACGATGGCAACGAGCAACGGCGCCAGGAACGCGGTCACTTTGCCGGAGAAGGCGAACAGACCGAAGTACTGCGTCATCTTCTCGGGCGGCGCGAGGCGCGCGAGAAGCGCGCGACTCGCCGCCTGCACCGGCGCGGCGACGAGACCGACGATGGTCGCGAAGAGGAGGAACACGCGCTCGCCCGCGGACGAGAATGGCGCGGAGCCGGCCTCCTTCGGCGTAACCTCGCTCACGAACAGCACGTGCTCGCGATCGACCGACAGGATTCCGAAAGCGCCGACGAGCAGCAGCAACAGCGAGACGATGATGACCGTTTTCGAGCCGACGCGGTCATCCAGCACGCCGCCGATCAGCGCGCCGAACACGCCGGTCAACGTCAGCACGATGCCGAACAGCCCTAGCTCCATCGCGCCCCAGCCGAATACCGCCGCGCCGTAGATGCCGCCGAAGGCGAAGATGGCGGCCAGTCCGTCCGCATAGAGCATGCGTGCCACGAGAAACAGCAGCATATCGCGATCAGACGGCAACCCGCGGATCGTCTCCCACAGCTCGGTCAGCGGCGGACGCGCCGAGGCAAGGCGCACCTCGGGCCGCCTGTCGGGAACGAACAGGAAGAACGGGATCATGAACAGCGCGTACCAAAGCGCTGCGAATGGACCGACGAGGCGGTCACCCTCGCGCGCAGCGGAGTCGAGCGCCAGCACCGGCTCGATACCGAGCAACGTGCGACCCGTGTTAGGGTCCGCCACCACTAAACCTGCCATGACGGCGAGGCTCAGGAGTCCGCCGGCATAGCCGACCGCCCAGCCCGTGCCAGACAAGCGTCCGAGCTGGCTCGCGGGGACGAGGCTCGGCATGATTGCGTTGGTGAAAACGGTCGTGAACTCGGCCATCGCCGTCGCGATGACGAAGGCGATAAGGACGAGGGCGATCGTCGTCGTGTCGGCGCCGGGCACCGCGAACCACAGCAAGGCGAGAGCGCCGACAAGCAGGAGCGAGAACAGCGCCATCCAGGGCTTGCGCCGTCCCCGGCCATCCGCGACGGCGCCGAGGAATGGGCTGCCGAGCGCGATGAGCACGCCAGCCGCCGCTGCTGCGTAGCCCCACAGCGCTTGGCCATCGGCCGGTGTCGGCGCGACGGCGTTGGCGAAGTACGGCGCGAACAGAAACGTCAGGACGAGCGTGTAATAGGGCTGCGCGGCCCAGTCGAAGAGCACCCAGGAGACGAGGGCGCGCAGCGGGGCCGGCTTCTGCACCCCCGTTTCAGCTGCGGTATCCTGCACGGCGTGTCCCCCATCCCGGGCTTGTGGTTCGTGTTCTATAGCCCAGTCGGCTGGCCTGCGCGCGCAATTCCCGTCCTCCTGGTGGGGCGGGATCCGGGACCGATTTCCCGAATGCTTCGAAACTCGTGCAGGGCCCTCACCGCACAGCCAATGGCGAAGAGCCCAAAATGTCAGCCAGTCCAGTTGCCGGCGTAGTCGCCGCCGCGGAGCTGGAACGTGTCCTCCACGACATACGGGCCGCCGCCGACTTTCGGGCGTGAGGAGAGCAGCGCGAAGCTCTCGACCTGAAACGGCGGGCTGGTGAAAGCACCGAGCGCTCCCAGCGCCCGCGCGACCGCCTCGGGACGAGTGCCCTTCAAACGCGCCAGCGTCACATGCGGGCGAAACGAGTGCTTCTCGGGCTTGAGGCCGGCGTTACGGGCGGCGCGATCGTTGGCGCGCGCGAGCGCGTCGAGCCAAGGGTTGTCCGCTACCCCCGCCCACAACGAGCGCGGCTGCTGGCCGCCGAAGGCCCCGAAGCCCGCGAGACGCAGCTCGAAGGCGGGCTCGTCAATGGAGGCGAGTGCCGCATGGAACGCATCCGCCGTCGGATTGTCGATGTCGCCCGCGAAGCGCAGCGTGATGTGCATGTTCTCGGGCTCGATCCAGCGCGCGCCCGCGAGCGGCATCGCAAAGTCGGCAAGCCTTTCAGCCAGCGACGGCGGCAGCGGAATGCCGGTGAAGAGGCGCGGCATGGCAATTGATCCCAATCAGGATTTCGAGGCGTCGGTGCGCCGCTCGCGCACGCGGCCGATCAGCTCCTCGACCTTGTGCAGGATGCCCTCGACGATGACGCCGACGCCGGGGCCGGTCGGGTGCAGGCCGTCCTGCATGTTGAGCTTGGCATCCATGGCAACACCTTCAAGGAAGAACGGATAGAGCAGGGCGCCGTGCTTCTCGGCGAGGTCGCTGAAGATGCTCTCGTAGCGCACCTCGTAATCCTTGCCGTAGTTCTTCGGCGCCCTCATGCCGGCGATCAGCACGTCGATGTTTCGTCCACGGATCTTAGTGAGGATCGTGTCGAGGTTGGCGCGCGTCACGTCGGGATCGATGCCGCGCAAGGCGTCGTTGGCGCCAAGCTCAACGATTACAGCCTCGGTTCCCTCGGGGATGGCCCAATCGAAGCGCTCGAGGCCGGCTGCCGTCGTGTCGCCCGAAACGCCAGCATTTGCGATCTCGACCGCGTGGCCCTTCGCCTTCAACGCTTTGGCAAGTTGCTCAGGAAAGGCTTCGCTCGGGGCAAGCATGTAGCCCGCGGTCAGACTGTCGCCGAAGGCGACGATGCGCACGGGCGCTGCCTCATCAGCAGCCATCGCGCCGCCAACACTGGCCGCGAGCCAGAGGTTGACGAGTGCCATCCATCTCACCATGTGACGGAGGAAGGTCGAAGCACCCTGCTTTGCCTTCATTTTTTTGCCTCACCGCGCTTCGACACTGTTGCACCCGCCCGTTCGCGATTTTGCGCCCCATACGGAGCCTTTCCTCGTGCCCCAGCCGATCATCCAACTGACCGACGTCCGGCTCAACCTCGAAAGCCGCGCCGGCCTGGTCGAGATCCTCAAAGGTATCAGCCTCGATGTGGCGCGCGGACAGTCGCTTGCCATCGTCGGGCCATCAGGCTCAGGAAAGACGTCCTTGCTCATGGTCCTTGCCGGGTTGGAACGAGCCACTAGCGGGGATGTGCACGTTGCCGGGCGCGATTTCAATGCTCTCGACGAAGACCGCATGGCGCTGACCCGCGGGGAAGACATCGGTATCGTCTTCCAATCGTTCCATCTGATCCCGACCATGACGGCGCTCGAGAACGTGGCGTTGCCGCTGGAATTCGCGGGGCATGCGAATGCACGCGAGCGGGCGCGGACGTTGCTTTCGGACGTCGGGCTCGGCGTGCGCATCGATCATTTTCCGGCTCAGCTTTCAGGCGGCGAGCAGCAGCGCGTGGCGCTGGCGCGGGCGCTCGCCCCGCAACCGAAGCTCCTGCTCGCGGACGAGCCCACCGGTAATCTCGACGGCAACACCGGTCGGCAAGTCGTCGATCTCCTGTTCGGCCTCAAGCGCAAGAGCGGCGCCACGTTGGTCATGGTGACGCACGATGAACGCCTAGCTCAGCAATGCGAGCGCACGATCCGCATGGCCGACGGCAAGATCATAGCTGACGAATACCCCGTGGTGGCTGCATGACGACCGCGACGACCGACATTGACATCGCGGGCTCGCGTACGCGATCGGGCCTGGCGGTTTCGCGCCTTCTCGGAATCGCGCTCAAAGAGCTGCGCGCCGGTCTGCACGGCTTCTACATTTTCATGGCGTGCGTCGCGCTCGGCGTCGCCGTCATCGCGACGGTCAGCTCGCTTTCTGATGCACTTACCGCCGGTTTCGAGCGGCAGGGTGAGATCATCCTCGGCGGCGATGCCACATTCTCGCGCATGCATACCCGCGCCACGGATGCGGAGCGCAAATGGATCGAAGCGCACGGCCGCGTCAGCGAGCAGGCGACGCTCAGGACGATGGCGCGCCGGCTCGACGGCGAAGAGCAGGCACTTGTCGAAATCAAGGCGGTGGACGGCGCCTATCCGCTCGCGGGAGCCGTCGATGTCAAGGGCGCGCCATTCGCCGAAGCGATGGCCGCACCCGACGGAGCCGTTGCCGATCCCGTGCTCCTGAGCCAGCTCGGCCTCAAGATCGGCGACAAGATGCGGATCGGCGAGACCGAGGCCACGGTGATGGCAACGCTCGTCTCCGAGCCTGACGCGGTTGCCGATCGTCTGACCTACGGGCCGCGCGTGTTCGTCTCGCACGCGACGCTTGAGAAATCCGAGCTGGTGCAGCCGGGCACGCTCGCGCGCTGGCGCTACGCGGTAAAGCTCGACCCGGATTCCGCCGGACGGGCAATCGATCTCGCGCAGTTCCGCAGCGTCGCGAAAGCGGAGCTTTCGGAATCGGGCTTCGTCATGGCCGACCGGCGCGACCCCTCACCCCAGGTGACCCGCACGCTCGATCGCCTGCGCCAGTTCCTGACCTTCCTCGGCCTTGCTTCGCTGCTTGTGGGCGGCGTCGGCATTGCGAATGCGGTTGCGACGTTCATCGACCGGCGGCGCAACGTCATTGCCACGATGAAGACCGTCGGCGCCACCAGCCGCGTCGTTCTTTCGATATTCCTGATTCAGGTGCTGGTCATTGCGCTGATCGGCGTTGTGATCGGGCTCGCGGTCGGCCTTGCGGCGCCATATTTCCTGATCTCAGCCTACGGAGACCAGCTGCCGATCAAGGCGGATCTCACGTATTCCGCGGGGAGCATTCTGGCGAGCGTTACCTATGGATTACTGGTGGCGCTTTTGTTCACGCTGTGGCCGCTGGGGCGCGCCGAGCTGATCAAGCCTAGCGTGCTGTTTCGCGACGAGGTGGCGCCGGAACGTATCTGGCCACGGCGCGGCGTCATCGTGGCGACAGCGCTCATCGCGGTGACGCTGCTCGGTTTCGTCCTTGCGATGGCGGAATCGCTGCGCATCGCGGTCTATTTCTGTGGCGCGCTGGTTCTCGTATTTCTGGTCTTCACCGGGCTCGGCACGCTGGTCACGAATTTTGCCCGGAGGGTGCCGCGGCCCAGGTGGCCGGAGCTGTCGCTCGCGATCGGCAACCTCGGTGCGCCCGGCGGACTCACGCGCTCGGTCGTCATCTCGCTCGGCGCCGGGCTTTCTCTTCTGGTTGCAGTGGCGCTCGCCGATGCGTCGCTCGTCAACGAATTGACGAGCCGCCTGCCGCAGAAGGCCCCAAGCCACTTCCTGCTCGATGTGCCGAGGCCGGAGGCGCAAAATCTCATCCGCGTCGTGGAGCAGGCGGCGCCCGGCGCGCACGTCGTCGAGGCGCCCATGTTGCGCGGGCGGCTCGTCACGCTCAAGGGCCGCAAGGTGGAAGAGATCAAGCCGCCGGCTGAGGCGCAGTGGGTGCTCAACGGCGACCGTGGCATTACCTATGCGGATACGCTGCCGGAGGGATCGACGCTGGTCGAGGGCGATTGGTGGCCCGCGGACTATGCCGGCGAGCCGCTCGTCTCCTTCGAGCGCGATCTTGCAGGCCACCTCGGTGTCGGAATCGGCGACGAGGTAACCGTCAATGTGCTGGGGCGCAATCTCACGGCGCGCATCGCCAACTTGCGCGAGGTGAAGTGGGAAAGCCTGAGGCTCAACTTCGTCATGGTGTTCTCGTCGAACGCGCTGCGGGCCGCGCCACACAATCTGCTGGCAACCGTCAGCCTGCCGGACGGTGTTGCCACGGAGACCGAAGCCGGGCTCGGCCGGGCGATCGGCAAGGCTTTCCCGTCGGTCACCGTCATCCGGGTCAAAGACGCGCTCAATGCCGTTACGGCCATTTTCGAGAAGGTGATGGTGGCGATCCGGGTTGCCGGGGCTGTGACCCTGATCGCGGGCGCGCTCGTGCTCGCCGGTGCGCTGGCCACGGCTCAGCGCCGGCGCATTCTCGAAGCGGTCGTGCTCAAGGTGCTGGGGGCCACGCGCCGGCGCGTGCTGACGTCCCACGTGCTCGAATACCTGCTGCTCGCGCTCATCGCGGGGGCGTTCGCATCCGGACTCGGGGCTCTTGCTGCCTGGATCGCCGTCGAACAGGTGATGCGGATCCCGTTCACCTTCAGCGTCGAAGCGGTGACCCGGGCGTTGGCGCTGGCGATCGGGCTCGTGCTGCTATTCGGCTCGCTCGGAACCTGGGCCGTGCTCCGAGCGAGACCCGCCGCCATACTCAGGTCGGGCTAGTTGTTCGCACGCTTCTTCTTTTCACTCGGTAAATTACCCTAAGTATTTCGCTGGACCCTAAGGGACAATCCACATTAACATTCTGACCGAATTGACCTATATAAGCCGCTAAGTGCCCGGTGATCAGGACGTGCCTTGAAAAGGACTGCACCTGATCCAACATGCCCTGGGCAAATTCGGTTTGCGCTAGAAGTCTTTAAGGGGACTCAGAACACTATGGCACAGTTTGACAGCAGATATTCGCAATCGACGACCGTCGGCCGCGCCGATGTCGACGAAGGTCTGCGCGCGTACATGCTGGGCGTTTACAATTACATGGCGGCCGGCGTCGCCCTGACCGGCATCGTCGCCTACCTGATCTATTCAATGGCCGTTACCACTGACCCGGCGTCCGCCGCCGCCACGTTGCCGAACGGCCAAGCGCTGACCGCATTCGGCGTCGCGCTCTACACGAGCCCGCTCCGCTGGCTGCTCTTCCTGGCTCCGATCGCGTTCGTGTTTTTCTTCGCCTTCCGTGCCAGCTCGATGAGCCCGGCGGCCGCCCAGACCTCGTTCTGGATCTACGCCGCGCTGGTCGGTGCGTCGCTGTCGTCGCTGCTGCTCGTCTACACCGGCAGCTCGATCGCCAACGTGTTCTTCATCACGGCGGCCACCTTCGCGGCCCTCAGCGTCTGGGGCTACACGACGAAGCGTGACATCTCGGGCTGGGGCTCGTTCCTGTTCATGGGCCTGATCGGCGTCATCATCGCCGCGGTCGTGAACATCTTCATGCAGTCGAGCGCTATGCAGTTTGCGATCTCGGTCATCGGCGTGCTCGTGTTCGCCGGCCTCACGGCCTACGACACGCAGCGCATCAAGGACGTCTACTACGAGGTCGCCGGCAATGCCGAGGCGGCCGCCAAGGCTTCTATCCTCGGCGCCCTGTCGCTCTACCAGGACTTCGTGGGCCTGTTCGTCAACCTGCTGACGCTGCTCGGCGACCGCGAGTAAGACGGATACCCGTCCAAGAGAAACGAAGGGCCTCGCTCACCGCGAGGCCCTTTTCGTTTGGGCGCCGTGAGTGTCCTCAGCCGGCCTTGGCCCTAGTGGCTGAGCTTCACGCTCTCGCAGGCGGCGAGCACGCGCGCCAACTCGTGGCCGCGCTTCAGGATGACGCCGCTGCGCAGCACAACGCTGTACTCGCCTTGCCTGCGGGCCAGCCGCGGGCATTTTTCGACGCGGAACAGCGGATACTCCGACGCGCGCTGGAAGATGGCGAATACGGCTTTCTCCCGCCCCATCTGGAGGGCGTAGTCGCGCCACTCGCCGGCTGCCACCTTGCGCGCGTAGACCGCAAGGATAGCGTCGAGCTCAGCGCGGTCGAACGTGACGACCGGATGGGTGATGCTGCGGGATTGAGCCGAGGAGGCCAGGCTAAGCTGCGTGCGAGGCCGTGGCGAAGCGCCCGTGTCGGGCGGGCGGAAACGTATGGGGTCGGATTCGCTCAAGGGCGCCTCCCTGCTGCTATCGTTTATGATCGCGCCGGCCTCGTATTTTTTCAAGCGGTCGCGGTTCAAAGATTTCACAGCACCGCCACAATACCTCCCTCGCCGGGCCCCATTGGCCCGTATGATGGTTTTCATTAGCGATTGGCCCGGTCCATCCCCAGCCTTCGGATAAGCCCCAAGCCCCCATCCGAGGCCATCTCCCTGGACCGGGCCCATTCTTTTCCATCCTTCGACGACAACTCCAGCGGCACAGAAAATCCTTCGTGCCGCCGGAATGACGTCGCTTGGCTGCCGCGTGTCCGCCCCGATGCAGCATCAGACTCGTATCTGTTGACCTCCGCTCGGCTGCCTTGGCTGACCGGGTCCCCCAAGCCCCCAGTCCGGTCAGGGCTTGGTTGTCGGGCGGGGCCACGCTTCCCATTGTTGCTCTCGTCTCGGGCAAGGGGTCGGTGCGAACCGGCCCTTTGTCTTTCGCATGGGGTTCCGCTATCGATTGCCTCTCCCTGAGATTAAGCGAGGCGCGTGATGGCGAACAAGAGCGGCGCAAAGACAGCGGCAACCAAGACCCGGCAGAACCCGTTGCTCGCGCCTTGGCGGACGCCGTTCAAGGTGCCCCCGTTCCATTTGATCAAACCGCAGCATTTCAAGCCTGCGTTCGCCCAGGCCTTAGCCGTGCACCGGCGCGAGATCGCGGAGATCGCCTCACGCACGGCGAAGCCGACCTTCGCCAACACGATCATCGCCTTGGAGAAGAGCGGCACGCTGCTGAGCAAAGTGGCGGACGTCTTCTTCAACCTCGCGAGCGCCGACACTAATGAAGCTTTGCAGGCGGTCGAGCGCGACATGGCGCCGAAGCTCGCGAAGCACCAGAGCGCGCTTCTGCTCAATCGGCGCCTGTTCCTGCGCATTGCCGATCATTACGGGCGCCGCGAGGAGCTCGACCTCGATGCCGAAGCTCTGCGGCTCCTCGAACGCACCTACAAGAGCTTCGTGCGCGCCGGCGCAAAGCTCGATGCCAAGGCGCGCAAGCGCATTGCCGAAATCAATACGGAGCTGGCGACGCTCGGCACCCAGTTCACGCAGAATGTTCTCGCCGACGAACAGGCTTGGCATTTGATCCTCGACGGCGAGCGCGATCTCGCCGGCTTGCCCGACACTGTCCGTGCCGCGGCCGCGCAGGCTGCCATCGAACTCGGAAAACCCGGCAGGCATGCGATTACGCTCGCGCGGTCGAGCGTCGAGCCGTTCCTGCAATTTTCCTCGCGGCGCGATCTGCGCGAGGAGGCCTTCAAGGCCTGGATCAAGCGCGGCGAGCTCGGCGGCGCCACCGACAACCGCAAGATCACCGTGCGCATCATGGAACTGCGCGCGGAGCTTGCGCGCCTGCTCGGTTTCGACACCTTCGCGGCTTATGCGCTCGACGACACCATGGCGCGCACGTCCGCCGAAGTGCGCAAGCTTCTCGACAAAGTATGGCCCGCGGCGCTCAGGAGTGCGCGCGCCGAGCGCGATGCGTTGCAGGCGCGCGCGCGGGCGGGCGGCGACAACGCCAAGATCGCAGCGTGGGACTGGCGCTATTACGCCGAGAAAGAACGCAAGGCACGCTACGATCTCGACGAGGCGGAGGTGCGCTCGTATCTCAAGCTCGAGAACGTTCTTGAAGCCGCCTTCAACACGGCTGGACGCCTATTCGGGCTGGTGTTCGATGAGCGTGACGACGTTCCCGTCTATCATCCGGACGTGCGCGCGTGGGAGGTGAAGACGAAAGCCGGCGAGCACGTCGGGCTTTTCTACGGCGACTACTATGCGCGCCCATCCAAGCGCTCCGGCGCCTGGATGTCGTCCTACCGTACGCAGCAGAAGCTCGCCGGCAATGTACGCCCCATCGTCGTCAACGTCATGAGCGTGGCGCGCGGCGCGCCCGGCACGCCGACGCTGCTCTCGTTTGACGATGCGCGGACGCTGTTCCACGAGCTGGGCCACGGGTTGCACGGCCTCTTGTCCGACGTGACCTATCCGTCGCTCGCCATGACCAACGTGCTGCAGGACTTCGTAGAGCTGCCGTCGCAGCTCTACGAGCACTGGCTGTCGCGGCCGGAAGTTCTGAAGCGCTTTGCGTTGCATGCGGAGACGGGAAAATCGATGCCGCAGCGGCTGCTCGACCAGCTCGAGGCGGCGCGCACCTTCAACCAGGGCTTCGCGACAGTGGAGTACACGGCGTCGACGCTGCTCGACCTCGAGCTGCATTCGCTCTCCGATACGGCCGGGCTCGATGTCGATGCGTTCGAGAGCGAGGTGCTGGCACGCATCGGCATGCCGGCGGAGATCGTGCCGCGCCACCGCATCCCGCATTTCCAGCACATCATCGGCGGCTATGCGGCCGGCTACTACAGCTATCTCTGGTCCGAGGTCATGGACGCGGATGCATTCGCGGCTTTCGTCGAGACGGGCAACGTGTTCGACAAGCGCACGGCGACCAAGCTCAAGACGCACATCTACGCCGCCGGAAACAAGCAGGATGCGCTGGATGCATACGTGGCGTTCCGCGGCCGGCCGCCCGAGGTCGAAGGCCTCCTGCGCAAGCGCGGCCTTACTTAACGCGCAAAAAAGCCCTCACTCGCTCGGCGAGCGAGGGCGCTGCGCTTTATGTGACGATCGTCTTAGCTTGCCGCCTTGCGGTTCTGCCGGTTCGAGATCAGGTCGTCGACGACGGTCGGATCAGCCAGCGTGGACGTGTCGCCGAGGCTGCCGAACTCGTCCTCGGCAATCTTGCGCAGGATGCGGCGCATGATCTTGCCCGAACGCGTCTTCGGAAGTCCCGGCGCGAACTGCACTACGTCCGGCGAGGCGATGGGGCCGATCTCACGGCGCACGTGCAGCACCAGCTCCTTGCGCAGCTCTTCCGACGGCTGCTCACCGGAGATCAGCGTCACGTAGCAATAGATGCCCTGGCCCTTGAGATCGTGCGGGTAGCCGACGACGGCGGCTTCCGCGACCTTCGGGTGCGCAACGAGCGCGCTCTCGACCTCGGCGGTGCCCATGCGGTGGCCGGAGACGTTGATCACGTCGTCGACGCGGCCCGTGATCCAGTAATACCCGTCCTCGTCGCGCCGGCATCCGTCACCCGTGAAGTAGGTGCCTGGATACGTACTGAAGTAGGTCTGCACAAAGCGGTCGTGGTCGCCGTAAAGCGTGCGTGCCTGGCCCGGCCAGCTGTCGAGCAGCACGAGGTTGCCTTGCGCAGCACCTTCGAGGACCGTGCCCTTGTCATCGACGAGGGCGGGCTGCACGCCGAAGAACGGCAGCGTCGCGGAGCCGGGCTTCTGCGCGATGGCGCCAGGCAACGGCGTGATGAGAATACCGCCGGTCTCGGTCTGCCACCAAGTGTCGACGATCGGGCAGCGCTCCTCGCCGACGACGTGGTAGTACCATTCCCACGCCTCGGGATTGATCGGCTCGCCGACGCTTCCCAGCAGACGCAGCGACGAGCGATCGGTGCGCTTCACGAGGTCGTCGCCGGCTCCCATGAGCGAGCGGATCGCGGTCGGTGCCGTGTAGAACGTGTTCACCTTCCACTTGTCGACGACGCTCCAGAAACGCGAGGCTGTGGGATAGGTGGGCACGCCCTCGAACATCAGCGTGGTGCCGCCGTTGGCGAGCGGACCATAGACGATGTAGCTGTGGCCAGTGACCCAGCCGACGTCGGCCGTGCACCAGTAGATATCACCGTCGTGATAGTCGAACACGTACTGGTGCGTCATCGCCGCGTAGACGAGGTAGCCGCCCGTCGTGTGTACAACGCCCTTCGGCTTGCCCGTCGAGCCCGACGTATAGAGGATAAAGAGCGGATCCTCGGCATTCACCTCTTCCGGCGGACAGTCGGCCGAGACCTTCTCCATCTCCTCGTGCAGCCACAGGTCTCGGCCACCGGTCCATGAAATGGGATTGCCGGTGCGGCGCACGACGAGAACCTTCTCATCGCCCTCGGCGCAGCGCTTCAGAGCTTCGTCGGTGTTCTTCTTAAGCGGCACAGTCTTGCCGCCACGCAGGCCTTCGTCGGCGGTGATGATGAACTTCGAACCCGCGTCCTCGACGCGGCCGGCGAGGCTATCGGGCGAGAAGCCGGCGAACACCACAGAATGAATGGCGCCGATGCGGGCCGCAGCCAGCATGGCGTAGGCGGCCTCCGGGATCATCGGCAGATAGATCGTGACGCGGTCGCCTTTCTTCACGCCGTGCGCCTTCAGCACGTTGGCAAAGCGCGACACGCGCTCGTGCAGCTGGCGATAGGTGATGGCGGCATCCTCGGTCGGGTCGTCACCTTCCCAGATGATGGCCACCTGGTCGGCGCGCGTCGCGAGATGGCGATCGACGCAGTTGGCGGCAACGTTCAGCGTGCCGTCCTCGAACCATTTGATCGAAACGTCATCCGGGCCGAACGTCGTGCTCTTGACCTTGGTGTACGGCTTGATCCAGTCGACCCGCCGGCCGTTCTCAGCCCAGAAACCCTCGGGATCGGTGACCGAGCGCTCATACAGAGCCTTGTATTTAGCGTTGTCGAGCCATGCGCGGCTCGCCCACGCGGGCGGGACGGGATAAATCTTATCCGACATCGATAGTCCTCCCGGAGATCGTTTATTGTTCTGGCTACATTATGGGACCAATAGCCAGCTAGCCACAACTTGCCCCTTGGTCGAATTGATCCGGATCAGGCAGGGATCTTCTGCCCAAATCTGCGACACCCCGTCCAGCCGCCCAAAGAACAGACAGACCAACTAGGCGCTCGCGTTCCGAATGTCCGGTGTCTCGTCGGGTTCGGGACCGGGGTCGTCAGGGGCGCGGGGCGGCGTGAAGATACGAGGTTCCTCGACGGGCCGGGAGCGCTCGGGTGCGCGCGAGGCCGGCTTTGGTGACGCCGGAGAGGGCGCAGCGGCGTTGTCGGCGACAGCAGTCGCGGCTTTCGGAGCAGGCGCCGCCTGCGCAACGGGTTCGGCCTCCGACGCGGCGGGTAGGTCCTCCGTCTTCTTGGATTTCTGATCGTTTGCGACGGCGACGACCTCTGCTTTGACGATCACCGTTTCAGGCTCGCTCGAGGCGATGAACTCGGTGAGCTCGGCGCCAAGGATACGGCCCTCGTCCTCGACCTCGTCCGCCGGCACGCGCCATTCGAAGGAATCGATCTTGCCCGTGACCGGCGAGACAGGTGCCCAGCGATCCGAGATGACGCCGTCGGCAATCCACGCCGCATCGCGCGGCGCTGTGGCGGCGCGGGCGAGCCACTCGCGCGCCTTGCCCTTGTCGCCGTTCTCCTCGGCCTCGACGCGGGCCATGAGCGCCGCGACCCGCCGCGTCAGCCCCTGATCCAGGAACGGCTGCAGGATGCGGCGCGCTTCGTCGTAGTCTCGGGCCTCGATCGCGGCCACAGCCACGGCGATGGAGCTTTCGATCGACATGGGGTTCAGCGTGAACAGGTGCTTCACGCGGTCGAGCCGGTCGCGCGGGCTGTCGCCGATGCGCGCATAGGCATAGGCGGTCGCGAGTTCCGGATGCGGGGATTTGACCCACGTTTTCTGCATGATCTTGGCGGCGCGCGGCGTGTTTCCACGCGCAGCCAACAGGCGCCCCGCAACCGCCGCAGCCGGAATGAGGGAGGGGGCGAGCCCGTGCGCCTCGAGCGCCAGCGTCAGAGCCCTTTCGGGATCTTCCTCCTCGAGTGCCTGGGCCTGGGCGGCGAGCAGCACCGCGCGACGGCGATCCGCATCCGGCCGCTCCACATGGCCATAGCGCTTGGCGAGCGCCAGCGTCTCCAGCGCGCCGGCCCAGTCGCCCGCCTTGCATTGGATGGCGAACAGGGCCTCGACCGGCCAGGAGAGCTTTGGATTGAGCTTCAACGCCCGCTCGGCGAACTGGCGCTGCGCTTCCGTCTCGCCCTCGCGGCCGGCTTCGAGGAACAGTCCGCGCAGTCCGAGCTGCTCGGTGTCAGGAGCGGCAAGCATGGCTTCGAAGATGCGCCGCGCGGTGGCCTTGTCGCCGGAAAGCTGCGCGGCCTGGGCGCGCAGGAGATGCGTCAGCGGCTCGTTGGGCAGCGATTTGCGCGCCTGGACCGCATAGCGCGTGGCGGTGGCGCGGTCGCCGGCGCCAATGGCGATCATGCCCGAGGAGAGCGCGTCGAGGCCACGGCGCTGGCGGCGACGTGTGAGGAAATGGCTCACCGCGGCGGGGCTGGACCAGATCTGGCTCAGCAAGCTCCAGACGAGCAGCGCGGCGCCGATCAGCACGGCGAAAATCACGACCGCGCGGAAGACGCTGGTCTCGATCTCGTAGCCCTGCCACGTGATCAACAGAGAGCCGGGGCGATCGGCCAGCCATGCGAGACCGCTGGCCAGCAGAAGGACCCCGACGAGAAACAGGACGAGACGCGTCATCGCTCGCGGTCCTCTCAATTCTGGGCGGGGGCCGGGGCGCCGGACAGGGAGGCCTTGAGACGGCCTTCCACATCGGCGATGGCACGGTCGACGGTGTCGCGCGCGGTGACCTTGATCAACCAATCCTCCATCGGGATGCGCGCGCGTTGCGGCAGCGCGTTGGCTTGCGTGATCACGTCATTGAGGCGGCCGGCGTCGAGCGCTGCTTCGATGCGCGAGACGATCGCCTCGGTGCTGGTGTCATTGGCGTCGTGGCTGACCTTGCGGACGCGTACGACGGTTTTGGCGCCGGCCAGCAGCCGGTCGAGCACCGAGCCATCGGCCGGCTCGACGTCGGCGTCGAGCACGGCATTGATGAGCGGACGGAACTCCGCCTTGAGCTCGGGGAGCGTGGCAACGCCCGTCTCCTTGAAGCGCTCGAGCGGCGCGAGATCGAGCTGACCTGTGGAGGCCTTGCGCACCTCCTCCAGCTCTGCCGCGTAGGCGGAGCCCTGGCCGCGGTCGAGCGCGCGCTTCAGGTTGGAAAGCTCAAGCGAGAGCACGATACGTTCGGCATCCTGCCGCCGGCTCTGCTCGCTCTGGACCACGGTCTGCACGTTCTGCTCAAGCTCGGCGAGCTTGCTGTTGACCGGGCCAACGGCAGCCGTCACGTCGGCAGGCTTGGCGAACGCCTTCAACTGCGAATCGACCGAGCTTCTGAGCTCGCCGAGCGAGCCCGAGAGCCGTGTGGTCTCCTCCTTGACCGCTTCAACCGAGGCCCCAAGGCGGTCCACATCGGCGCGGGATGTGTCCACACGCTGCGTGCTGCGGGCCTGATCGGTGCGGATCTGGGACAGCTCGCGCTCAAGGCGCAGCGTCGCGGCCTCCGCCGCCTGGCGCGCGGAAGCGACGGCGGCCTCCACATCGGTGATCTTGGTCGTGACGGCGGCGAGATGCTGGGTGCCGCCGCTCGCTCCTCCGTTGCCGGAAGCGATCAACCTGAGCTGCTCTTCGAGCTTTGCCAGCCGCTCGCCGCTCGCAGCCGCGTCACCTTGTTGAGCGGCGGCGCTCAGCGACTTGGTCTCAGTTTCCAGCGTGCGCTGCGCGTCGCTCAGCGCCGCGACGTTGCGCTCCAGCTCGTCGAGCTTGGCGAGGCGGGCCTCGGCGTCGCCGAGCTTGGCGAGGCGGGCCTCGGCGTCGCCGAGCTTGGCGTTGATGGCTGCGATGTCCGCGCTCTGGCGCGGCACTTGCTCGAGCGCCGAAATGCGCGTGGCGAGACTGGACACGCTCTCGCTGCCGGCTGTCGGCAGCCAGTCGGGACCGAGGAACGCCGCGCCTGCATAGACGAGCGCGCCGCCGATCACGCCCGCCGCGAGGTGCGAAAGGAAACTGCCACCGCCGCTCGCGGCCGTGGCAGGCGCTTTCAGCGCCGGTTTTGACGCAGGCTCCTGCTTCGGCGTGCTGCCCGGCTGAGAGTGCTTGGAAGTCGCGTCCGCAGAGCCGGCGGGCTTCCCGCCAGGCGAAGATGCCGACGATGCGGTCGCTGCAGGCGACGCGCTCGAAGCTGCGGCCGCAGAGGAGGACGACGCGGACGCGGCCGGCTTTGTTGCAGGGCTCGCGGCAGACGCGCTCTTGTCGGCAGCCGGCGTTTCCGATGTGGCGGCCGGCTTCACCTCGGTTGCCTTGAGATCCAAGGTTGCGTGCGGGCGCTTGGCACCCGCCGCGTCGCCGCGGCCAGCATCCTTCGCGGGATCGGGCTTATCGATCATGGGAGCAGGGTCTCCAGGGGCTTGGCGGCCGGCCTCGGGGGCAAGGCGGGACCTAGGGTGAGTCTGGCGCCTCGCGGGCGATGAGGGCAAGCATTTCTTGCGAGTTAGGCAACCGGGCGACGGTAACGCTAACGGGGCCCAGCGGCGTGAGTTCCCCCGCGACAGCCTCGGACAGGCAGAAGTGCCGCAGGCGCCGGGCGGCTGCCGCAAGGGACGGGTCAGCCACTAACTCCGCGTAAACTCTGGCTGTACGCGGTGACATGAGCAAGACGGCGTCCAATTCGTCTCGGCGCAGTGTATCGGCGACCTCGGTCGGAAGCGCGGGCGCTGTTTCCGTCCGGTAAACGGTTTCGGTCCGCACCTCGAAACCGAGCGGCGCCAACGCGCTCTTGAGATCGAAGGCCAGCGTATCGCCCGCGAGATGTATCAGCGCTCCGGCGACAGGATCAGCTTCGGTGCGGATCACCTCCGCCAGCTCGGCGCCGGTGCCCGGCCCCTCGATGACGCGGCGGAAGCCGAGGCGGCGTGCGAGGGCGGCCGTTCCCGGCCCGACGGCGAATATCGGCAGCTCCAGCGCGGCACCGGGAACCGGCGCCACCGCGCGCAGGCCGTTGCGGCTGGTTGCGATCAGAGCCTGGGCACCTTCCAGGGACGGCATGGTTCCCGTGAGGGTCACCGACAGCAGTGGCGCCTGCATGATGCGGTGGCCGGCGGCCCTCAGTGCGTCACGCAGCGGGTCGGGCTCAGGCCCGGACTCCGGTCTCGTCATCAAGATGTGCATCAGGCGGACTGCGGAAGAAGAGTTTCGGCCCCGAGCTCGATAAGTGCGTCCGCCGCGGTCGTGCCGAGCGCCGCTGCCGATCCGACTGGGCCCTCGCGCTCGATATCAAAGCCGCGCTCGCCGTCGGGTGAGAAGACCTTGCCACGGAAGCGCAAGGTGTCGCCGTTGATCTCGGCGAGGCCGGCGATCGGTGTGCGGCAGGAACCTTCGAGACGCGTCAGAAAAGCGCGCTCGGCCGTGACGCAGAGCGCTGTCGGCTCGTGGTTCAAAAGTGCGATCAGGCGGGCGGTTTCGGTATCATCCTCGCGGATCTCGACGGCGATAGCGCCCTGGGCCACGGCCGGCAGCACATCTTCGGTTTCGATCGGGGCCGTGATGCGGTCCGCCATGCCGAGGCGATTGAGCCCGGCGCAGGCGAGCAATGTTGCATCAGCGACGCCGTCGGCCAGCTTGCGCAGCCGCGTCTGCACGTTGCCGCGGAAGCCCACGACCTTGAGATCGGGGCGAATGCGCTTGACCTGGGCCTGACGGCGCAAGCTTGACGTGCCGACCACGGCGCCCTCGGGAAGTGCTGCAAGGGACGCATATGCCAGCGAGATAAAGGCATCGCGCACATCCTCGCGCGGCAGCACGGCGCCAATGCCGAGACCGTCCGGCAGCACGGTCTGCATGTCCTTCATCGAATGCACCGCGAGATCGACTTCGCGGGCCAGCAGAGCCTCCTCGATCTCCTTGGTAAACAGGCCTTTGCCGCCGACTTCCGCCAGCGGGCGATCCTGGATCGTGTCGCCCGTGGTCTTGTAGACTCGGATCTCGAAGGCCTCCTCGGGCAGGCCGTGGGCGGCCATCAGGCGGCCGCGCACCTCATGGGCCTGGGCCAGCGCCAGCGGCGAGCCGCGTGTGCCAATGCGAAGGGTGCGAGCTTGCAAGTCAAGGGCTCCAAGTGTTAGGGCCACGGTGCTCCGCGGCGGGCGGCGCCATTAATGCCCGCCTCCGCAATCGAACGCAAATCGCGCCCGCGCCCGATCATCCGGTCCAGTTAATGCTTCAGCCAAGCCGCACGGCTGCATTCCATTTTCCGCGTTTCCTGATACCGGCCTGCGCCGGGATGACGGTCGGGGTATCGCGGCGGCTTGCCTCCGATTTTCCGGCGCTGCGGCGCGGGCCGGAGTGTGGGCTTCCTCATAAGGTGGTGAGTGCCGGCTCTCTTGTGCAAGGGAGGCGTGCGTGATGGCCGCCGGACATGCGGGCGGGGAGCCGCTGCTGATCCTCGGCATCGAGACGAGCTGCGATGAGACGGCGGCCGCCGTCGTGGCCCGCGACGGGCCAGCGCGCGGGTGCATCTTGTCGAATGTCGTGCGCTCGCAGCTCGCCGAGCACCGCCCTTACGGCGGCGTCGTGCCGGAGATCGCCGCGCGCGCGCACGTCGAATGCCTCGATACGCTGCTGGGTGCGGCTCTGTCGGAGGCCGGCGTTTCGCTCTTCGATCTCTCGGGCGTTGCGGCAACGGCTGGCCCTGGGCTCAATAGCGGGCTCGTCGTTGGGCTGGTGACAGGCAAGACGCTGGCGCTGGCGGCGGACAAGCCGTTTCTCGCCATCAATCATCTCGAAGCGCATGCGCTGACGGTCGGGCTCACGGATGGGGTTCCGCCACCCTATCTCCTGCTGCTGGTTTCGGGCGGGCATACGCAAACGTTGCTTGTCGAGGGCGTCGGGCGCTATCGCCGCATCGGCACCACCATCGACGACGCCATCGGAGAGGCCTTCGACAAGACTGCGAAGCTGCTCGGGCTCGGCTATCCCGGCGGACCGGAGGTGGAACGCGCCGCGCAGCGCGGCGATGCCAAGCGCTTTCCGCTGCCGCGTCCGATGCTCGGACGTGCCGAACCGCACTTCTCGCTTGCGGGCCTCAAGACGGCATTGCGGCAGCGCGCCGAGGCGATTGCGCCGCTCAGCGACAAAGACGTCGCCGATCTCTGCGCCGCCTTCGAAGCCGCCGTTTGCGACATCGTCATCGATCGCTTGTCGCGCGCGATGGACCTTTCGGAGAGCGCCTTCGAGCACGGCGCGCCGCGTGTGCTGACCGTCGCGGGCGGCGTCGCGGCGAACAAGAGCATCGCCGCCGCATTGGCGCGGCTCGCGCACGCACGCGGCTTTGCGCTCGCCGTGCCGCCTGCCGCACTCTGTACCGATAATGCCGCCATGATCGCCTGGGCCGGTGCGGAACGGCTGGCGCGGGGCCTTGTCGACGGTCTCGACTTTGCGCCAAAACCGCGCTGGCCTCTCGATCCCGAGGCGCCGGCCGCTATCGGCGCGGGGGTGAAAGCATGAATGTATGGCGCCGCAGGGCTCAATCTTCGCCGGAGGAGGGCGCACGATGCCGTTGACGATAGACCGCATCGGCGTGATCGGCGGCGGCGCGTGGGGGACGGCGCTCGCGCAGACGCTGACGCTCGCCGGGCGCGGCGTCGTGCTCTGGGCGCGCGAACCCGAGACCGTCTCGGATATCGCGACGCGGCACGTCAATCGCGCGTTCCTGCCCGGCGTGGCGCTCGATCCGAGGCTCTCCGCGACCGACGATCTCAAGGCGTGTGCGGACGCCGACGCGTTGCTGCTCGTCTGTCCGGCGCAGCACGTGCGTGCGGTGACGCGCGAGCTTTCTCCCCATATCCGCTCCGAGCAGCCCGTCATCGTTTGCGCCAAGGGCATCGAGCGGACGACCGGAAAGCTGATGAGCGACGTCGTAGCCGAAACACTGCCGGAGGCGACGCTCGCCGTGCTTTCGGGACCGAGTTTCGCAGCGGACGTGGCCCGCGGACTTCCGGCCGCCTTGACCATTGCTTGTCACGATGAGGCGCTCGGCGAATGTCTTGCCGAAGACCTTGGTGGATCTCAGATTCGCCTTTACTGGTCGGATGACGTGGTGGGCGTCGAGCTTGGCGGCGCGTTAAAAAACGTGCTCGCGATCGCGGCCGGCATCGTCGATGGAAAAGGGCTCGGTGCGAGTGCGCACGCTGCGCTCGTGACGCGCGGATTTGCCGAGATGCGTCGTCTCGGCCATGCGCGTGGCGCGCGGCCGGCAACGATGATGGGGCTCTCCGGGCTTGGCGATCTCGTGCTGACGTGCAGCAGCCCGCAGTCACGCAACATGAGCCTTGGGCGCGCGCTCGGTCAGGGCGAAACGCTCGATGCCGTGCTTGGGAAGCGCGTCTCTGTGACCGAAGGAGTCTATACGGCCGCCGTGGTGATGCAGCTCGCAGAGCAGCTTGGTATCGAGATGCCCATCACCGAGGCCGTGCACGCCGTGCTGGAAGGCCGCGTGACAGTGGACGACGCCATCAGCGGCCTCATGAATCGCCCGTTCAAGGCCGAGGATTGATCGCCCTCCCTCTGCGCTTGAGGCGGAGCCCGAATGGCGTAAGGTGGCGTCCGAACTCAAACCCAGAACGAGCCCGCGATGGCCTATTGGCTGCTGAAATCCGAGCCTGACGCATTTTCCTGGGACGACCTCACCGCCAAGGGTGCCAAGGGCGAGCCGTGGACGGGCGTGCGCAATTTCACCGCGCGCAACAACATGAAGGCGATGAAGCTCGGCGATCTCTGCTTCTTCTACCATTCGAATATCGGCAAGGAGATCGTCGGCATCTGCGAGGTGATCGCTCTGGCGCATCCCGATCCGAGCGACGATACCGGCAAATGGCAGTGCGTCGATGTGCGTGCGCTCGAGCGCCTGCCGCGGCCCGTTACGCTCGTCGACGTCAAGGTCAACCCGCGGCTTGCGGAAATGTCTCTCGTCAAATCCTTCCGGCTTTCCGTGCAGCCCGTGACGGAGGCGGAATGGAAGGAGGTCTGCCGCATGGGCGGACTCTCTTCGACAAAGCGCGTGAATAAGACATGAGCCCGGCGCTCGATCCTGACGATCCTCACGCAGCCGAAGCCTTCATCGTCGCCAATACGCGACCGCTCGCGCCGCCGCTGGTGCCGGAGGTCGTGCTGCATCTTGCCGAGGAAAGCCTGCCGATCTGGCAGAAGACCGAGGATGAACTCGGCGAGATGAACGTGCCACCGCCCTACTGGGCCTTCGCCTGGGCCGGTGGACAGGCGCTCGCGCGCTATCTGCTCGACAATCCCGAGATCACGACCGGAGTCTCGGTGATCGACCTCGGCTCGGGCTCGGGGCTTACCGCGATTGCGGCCAAACAAGCCGGGGCTGCACACGTGCTCGCCGCCGACATCGACCCGCTGGCACTTGCCGCCGTTCACGTGAATGCCGCGCGCAATGGTGTCACCATAGACGTGACACGCGACGATCTCCTGGCGCAGGAGCCGCGCCCGGCAAACGTCGTGCTGGTCGGCGATCTCTTCTACGAGCGGGAGCTCGCGGCGCGCGTCACAGCCTATATCGAGAAGGCCGCCGCGGCCGGCGCGCGGGTTCTGATCGGCGATCCCAAGCGCAGCTATTTTCCTGCCGGCCGCTTCACGCTGGCGGCGGAATACCAAGTGCCGGTGACGCGCGAGCTCGAGGATGCCGAGATCAAGCGCACGTCCGTCTGGCAGCTCTAGGGCGATCACCGCACTCTGGGTGGGGGGCTATAGTGGTCCGGTCCTTATTGCCGCGTGCCAGGCTCCTCGTGCCGGCGCAGCAGCTTAGCGTGCAGCGCCCGCGCCGTGGCTTCAATCTCGCGCAGACGGCCGTGGCCTATTTCGGAGGCAACGATCTTCATGGCGGCCGCCAGCGTCACGGGGTGCGAAAGCCCGAGCCGTACCATGATGCGCAAGGCGTCTTCCTCGGCCACATCCTGGATGTTGATGGGCTGGCGCATGCGCAAAATGAGATCGTTCAGAATGGGGTCCCGCGACGTCATGACTTGTCCCCCTCCTGGTACCCGGCGCTTTGGGGTCGGACCCATAACGTATTGGCACCCAAGGGCGGTTCCCTAGACTCCCGGAGCGGCGGTGCCCGAGGGACGGACGGTTGTCGCGCCTTCAAGTGACGCTTGAACGGGGGGCGGATTCGGCCTATCAAGGCGCGCCGCAGGGGCCTAGGCCTCCAGCCGACGGCAAAGCCGCAATAGCTCAGTTGGTAGAGCACGTCATTCGTAATGACGGGGTCACAGGTTCGAGTCCTGTTTGCGGCACCACAGCTTTCGACGATTCCTCATTTCGACAGCCTGCTTGAGCGGTGAGGCTTCAAATTCATTCGCCTCAGCGAGATGTGCTCGCAAATTCCGCAGCCCGTGGGCTTTCGTCCGCGACTGGAACGACCAGGCCGGCTGCAGAACACTCGATCTTTGTGCCAGCGCCTCCTCCGGAACCCCCCCATTTGTTCCGGGTTATGATATTGCCCCAAGTGGCTTGAGAGGAGACGTACAATGAAAATAACAATCGTTGCCTCCGCGTTGGTCCTGGCAATGGCCAGCACCGCTTATGCAGAGACCGGCCAGAAACTTGCCCAAGCCGAGTGCGACGCGCTCTGGATGCAGGCCGCCTCCGCGGACGGCAAGCTCTCCAAGAGCGCTGCCGCAGAATATGTCACCGATTTCGACGCGGTGAATCCCGACGGAGATATGACCCTTGAGCAGGATGAGTTCCGCAACGCCTGCAACCAAGGCCTCATCAAGAGCACCGCTACGACGGGAGCCGGCGAAGGCGCCTCCGGCAAAAACGCGCCCGCCGACTAATACACCCGACGGGGACAGGCCCTTCAGGAATATGCGAGCCAGCTAATCAATCCACGGTTGGCAAAGTTCTCCTGCAGGGCCTTTCCAATACCGGTTTCGCTTCCTGCAACACACCGCTTTTTGCCCGCTTCCAGCACTTCGTATTGGGACGCCCATAGTCTTTGCGCATCGGCGTGCACACTAAGCGCCTCGCTCACATGCATCCGGCCGGTCCGCGGCGCGAAATATTCAATCCCCTCGTGCGACTATGCAAGCGCGCGGGACCTTTCTGAAGATAGAAGGAGCCGGTTCAAGGCTAGGCACAGCTCCTCTCGAGAGTATCGCTCGCGTAGCACTTCCGCTCCCGGATACGTCCGCCTCACCGCGTTCGCCATCAGCGCGCTGCAAATCAGCACCGGCACACCCCGGTCCAGAAACGCCCAGATGACCGGGTCGCAACTGGTGTTTTGAAGCACCAACTGCACCACGGCGACATCGACGTGGGCGTTGCTTGCCAGCTCCATCACATGCGGGGAAAGATTCCGTTCGGGCCCCACGATATCGCACCCGAGTTCGCGGCAGGTGTCGATAACGTTCAGCGAGCGCGTCGGATCATCCTTCAGGACAAAGATACGAGGGCGCGCTATCGCATTTCCCGCGTTAGCGGGCGGCATGATCGCCGTTTCCTGCGTTCTATTCATCACCCCCTTTCTTTAAACAAATTCTCTGCGTCCACAATTGGTTAGCCAATCATTCTGCGGTGGTGTCGCGTACCATTCAAACGGCTCACGCCGCTACCTTTGCAACTATTTGGCAACTGACTAATTATTAGTAAGAATGCATACGGAGTACGTGTCATGAACGCTGCCAGAGAGGAGCGTCTTCAGGTCATGCTCGGCCCGGAAGAGCTTCGGGCCATAGATGATTTTCGCTTCGCCAACCGCCTGCCGACACGAGCTTCGGCCGTTCGCGAGTTGCTGAAACGCGGCCTCGCCGCGGCTCGCACAGGGCAAGTTCTCGATGGTTCGCGCTCGCAAGATTTCGGGGTGCTGAACACCGCAAACGGCAGTGGCTTCGGAGAGGGCGAAGACTCTTAGCTTCTGAATTCATGCTCCGCCTTCGGGTTCGTTTGAATTCCGTCGTTTGACGGCGTCACGGGTTCGAGCCCTGCTCGCGGCGCGATCTTTTTTTGTCGATTGTTGCGCGCAGCCGCCACGCCAACCGCGTGCGGAGATTCCGGTTCGAGGAAAGTCCTCGAACATGCACATTTTGATCGAGCTTCAAGCCGCTACGATAGCGCGCCTCGGCCCACCGGATTCAGCGCCGTTGCGGGCTGATCGCGTTTGACTGCACACATCGGTTGTAAACGTGTTCCAGCCCGTACGGCGCTTCGTTGCTTCGCGCGCCATACGGCAGCACGATGACTTGCCGATGGATGTAGGCACAGATCTCCGCGGTCAGCTTACGCTCGTTGATATAGGCGAGAGCGAAGTAGAGCAGGGCGGTCGCCATCACAGTGCAGGCAACGATGAGCTTGTGCTCGAAGGTCATTCGGCACGCCCCATATTTGACGATAACGTGTCGTCGCCGTGCGGGTACCGCTTGCGTTGTTTAATGTCGGCAATGGCGAGAATTTGCATGCTATCCGCTCATCCCGTTCGACCAAGGCGTCCGCATATAAGCAGCGTGCCGCCGGTGCAAGCTAAGGTTCCCCTGGCCGCCACGCGGAGCCGGCAGCCAGGGGGGGGCCGGAACGAAACCCGTCAGAGGCGCGTTCGGTCTCCGAAATCCTCGATTCCTCGCTAAGAATAAGGAGCCGCACATGGCCCAATCGTATGAATCCTATCAGAACGCTGCCGAACAGCGTGCCCGCGAAGCCAATGAAGCCGTTCATAAGCTGCGGCAGAAGGCCGGCGAAGCAGCCGAAACCGCGGCACGCGAAGGCGAGAAAGCGCTGAGAGCCGCAGGTGAAACAGCCGAGGACGCGTTCGCTGCCACCAAGCGTTTCGTGCGCGAGCAGCCCTATGTCGCGATCGGTGCCGTCGTGGTTGCCGCATGTGCGATCGGCGCGCTCTGGAAGATGTCGTCAGGGCGCCGCGACACCGATCTTCTGAGCCGCGTCTCGGACTACGTGGAGCCCGGCTACCGCGCGCTTCGCCGCCGCATCTAAATCCGTAAGCCGTCCCCAAGGCGGAAAAGAAGAGCCCATCCGTTTACCGCGGATGGGCTTTTTCACGGTCCTGCGGCGCCAGGAACCGCCGCTCCCGCTCGCGCGTTTCATAATGCTCTCATTTAAAGGGAGGACCGCTCTAGATGACGACGATCGATAAGAGAAAGAAGGCGGAGCTCGAGCAGGAACTCGACGAGGCGCTGGAAGCGACGTTTCCGGCCAGCGATGCGCTCGCGATCGGCGAGGACAAAGGCCCCGATCGGCCGATCAGCCGGCGGCCGCCGAAGATTGATAAGACGCTCGTCGACAAGCTCGCCAAGGAAGTCGCAAAGAAGAAGGGTGCCGCCTGAGGCCTGCGCGGCGCGCGCCCGGACACTTGGATAACGCTTCCCTCAAAACAGTGGCGGCAGCCTATCGAGAGCCGTACTCCCGTCAGGCCGCCGCTTCACACCAAGGTACGCTGGACCAATTCCCTGGCGCCATCGCGATTAAAGCGCGAAATCGTTTCAACTCTGCAAACGCAGCGCCGCTTCATCGGTTTACGAATATTTACTTTGGCGCGCCGGGTGGCGTGCGCGTGCCCAGCAGCGTGCCGACGATCGGCACGGTCAGCGCATGCGGCAGAAGCTTCACCGAGACGGCCGCAACGGTCGGGACGAGCCCCGGCACGATCAGCCTTCGCCCCAGCATGAAGCCGCGATAGGCGCTGCGTGCGACGGCCTCTGCGCCTTGCGACGGCAGTACCGTGCGATAGAGAGCGTCGTCGGCGTGCATGGCGCGATGAAACCGCGTGTCGACGGGACCAGGCGCTACGGCGGTGATGCGCACACCGCGCCCGCGCGCCTCGAAGGCCACCGCCTCCGTCAGCGAGACGAGATAAGCTTTGCTGGCGTAGTAGGCGGCCTGGTATGGGCCCGGAACGAGGCCGCCAAGCGAAGCAACGTTCAGAATGCCGCCGCGTCCGCGCGCCAGCATCGGCGGCAATGCGTGGTGCATCAGCCGGCTCGTCGCGGTGATGTTGAGCGCGATCAGATCCTCGATGCCCGCGCCCGGCTGATCGACGAAGACACCCGACAGCCCGACCCCTGCGTTGTTCACGAGCACGTCCGCGTAGAGGCCCGCTTCTGCGAGCGCAGCGTCGATGCGCTGAGGAGCGTCGGGCAGCGTCACGTCGAGTGCGAGCGGTACGGCGCGGACGCCGGTGGTGCGCGCGATCTCGAGGGCGGCCGCCTCGACGGGACCTGGCTCACGCGCGATAAGAAACACAGCACGTCCAGCGCGGGCGAATTCACCGGCAATCGCACGACCTATGCCGCGCGAGCCGCCCGTGATGATAACCGTGGGCGTCAAACCCTCAACAGCGGCAAGGGCTTCCGGCTCCGGCGAGACGCGGCGGGCAATCCAGCGGTCGGCGACGGCGCTCAAGGTATGCAACATGTGGGGACTTTCGCGGCTGCGCGTGCGCCATTTGTTTTCGGCATGGAATTCTTTCGAAATCTCACAATGGGACGGCTTTGATTCTGAATATCAAAATGAACAATTCCGGCGGAAGCTTCTGGTTCTCGCCTAGAATTCGAGAGCCCGATGCGTGGCGCTCGAGCGTCCAAAATGCGCCCGGATCTTGTGGATAACTTAGAAAGGTTGAGGCGCCCCGCACCGCGCGGCGCAACAGTAGAGAGGCTCGCTGATGCGGCGGGAGCAGATGCCTTCGCTACGGGAAGGTGCCAATTTACGGGCGTCGCGTACGACATCGAACCGATCCGTTTGCGACGATGCAACCAACCGAAGGCGTTGGGCATTTGCAAAGAACTTCTGGAAGCCGAAGCTTGATCGGAATCAAGCGCCATAGTCCGGCTGCAGACGAAATAGCGCTTCGGCATTGCATGCTTTGGATCACGTGTCGAAAAACGAACACTGGTGGAGGAGCGTACCATGAATGCAAGTGCGTCAAGATCGCTAGCCGACCAGGGCTTGGACAAGTCCGCCGCGCTCGGTTCATTTGAAGCTTGGCTGAACATCAACCGTCCGATGTTCGCCGCGATGACCGAGCTCAACGGCCGGTTCCTGGAGCAAGTTTCAAAGGCGAACAACGAGTGGCTTGGGTTCGTCAACCGGCGCTTGAACGAGGATCTGGCTGCCTCGCAACGTTTCATGGAATGCAAGACGGTGCAGGATCTGTTTGCCGCCTACTCTGACTTCTTCCAGCGGGCGCAACAGCAGTATCAAGCCGAGTTCCAGTACTTTGCGCGGCTGAACCAGAAGCTCGCTGATGAAACAGCAAGCGTGATCAAGTCTCAATTGGACGACGTGCAAGCGGATATCCGCCACTAAAGCATAGTCTCCATCGCTGATCGGCCTTGCCCGGCGCGTGCGCGCGCGGCCGGTTAGATAGGGTTTGTTTGTGTTTGCCTGCTGGGCCGCCGCGCCAATGGAGACAGCAGCACGACCACAGCCGCCAGCGCCAACCCGATCACGAGCAGCACCGACAGCTCGTTGGCTCCGGAGCCCAGGTAGCGGACGATAATCGACACCAGGATGTCGTACTTGAACACGGCGATCGTGCTCGCCGCGACGCCTGCGAGCTTGGCCGCCAGCTCAAGGTCCTGATCGTGCTGGCGGAACGAGAACAAGAGCAGCAGCATCGCCCAGGCGCCGAACAGAAAGCTCATCAGCGGCACGATCGAGCGGAAACCGCCTCGCTGCTGGACGCCGAACAGCGCATCCGCCGACTGCACGTAGGCCTGGCTCATCAGCGGGAAAAAGATCATGGCCGCGGCGCCGACCAGCACGCCGATCTCGATGCGACCGATCCGCTCCGGATAATGTCGCTTCACGCCGGAATGGCGCAGGGTCAAAAGAATGCTGATGGCAAGCAAGATGAACAGAAAGAACACCTTGCCGGGCAGAAGCAGCTTGTGAATGCGCCCGGTGACGGACTGATGCCCGGGGTCGAGATACAGATTGTCGATGGTCGATTGAAAGCGCTGCTGTGCGCGGCAGCACTCGGCGTCGGTGCTCAGCACCGGGCTTGCGGACAACGGCGTCGAGGCGAAACAGAAGCGCTTTGCCTCTTCGGTGTCGGCGCTCTCGATCAGCGGCTCGGGCTGACATGACCGGTAGAACTCGCGCACGCCGAGGCGGCGCTGGCTCACCTCGCGCAGGTTCGTAACGCCGTCGATCAGCGCGATGCGCTCGCACGGCCGCGCCGCATCTCCGCACTCTACGGGCTCACTCTTGTCGGCGGCGAGGGTTTCCGGCTTGAGGTCCCAGACCGAGCGGTGCGGATTGGCCGAGAGGCCGAACGCGATGTGGGCGGCAGCGGCGCCAATGACGACGAGCCCGACCAGAAAGCGCAGGAAGCCGAAACGGACGTGGCGCCAGTACATGTCCACGAAGGCGCACGATGGCAGATAGAACGCCGCGAGCGCGACGAGACCGAGAGTCGGGAAGAACAAGAACAGATGGCTGTCGAAGGTGGCGAAGGTCATGGCCTTCTCGGGACCGAACTCCCAGACCAGCACCGCCGGTACGGCGATGAAGGATGCCCCGAGCCCCAGGTAAACCAAGAACACGAACGCACGCGCACCAAGAGACATGGAATGATCCCGTCTGGAAGAAGCAGCCCCACTCAGCGGTCGAGATTATGCTGACCTAGCCGTGCGTGGCCTAGGGTTGCCCGGCCACGCTCACCGCCTCACAGTTCCTTGGTTTTGCTTGGAGATGCAGGCAGCCGCAAGGCCGCGCGAGGAAATTTACCAAACATGTCTCGCGCCGTGTGGCCGCGAAGCTGCGACAGGTTTGGTGCGGCCTCAGCCAGGCGGGCGCACGAGCAGCGCATCGCTTTTGGTCTCGCGCTCCAGGACGTAGCCGCCGGCCAGGAAGCGGGCCACGCAATCCGTCGCCCAGTCGCGGGTGTGGATCGTCTCCACAAGAACGCGCCGGGGCCACAAATGTCGTGGGGCCGTGTCCAGGAAGGGCACGAGTGCCCGGTCCTCATAGCCTTCAATGTCGATTTTCAAGGAATCTATGCGGGTTAGCCCCGCGGTCTCGACGATCTCATGCAGCGTGCGGACGGGAACGGGCGTCGCGCGCAAAGCGGCCCGCGTATTGGGGCCTTCGGCGACGAGGCTTGATTCCGCAAAACTCGATGTGTTGACGTAGAGAGTGGCTTCTCCCGGGTCGGCGCCGACCGCCGCTTCGAAAAACGTCACGTTGTCGAAGCCGTTAGCGTTGATGTTGAACTTCAACCGCCGGATCAGCTCGGGATGCGGCTCGATGGCGACGACGCGTCCGGACGGCCCCACTCTCTTGGCCGCCATAGCGGAGTAGAGGCCGAAATTGGCGCCGACATCGACGAAGACATCGCCGGGCTCAAGGCCGCCGACACTCAGCTCAAGCGCGTCCCAAGCGGCGCGGCGCTCCGGGAAAATCACGAAGCGCTCCGGGCCGTTGTCGGCTATGTGACAGCGCAGCTTGAGGCCGTCGAACTCGACGTCCTGCGCCGGGCACCGCCGCTGGATGAACCTGTATACGGGCTTCTTGAGCGCGCCGTGCACGACGCGATACTTGAGTGCGGCGAATGCGAGCGCAGCCGATCCGCGCGGCCGGCATTCGCCCCATGCCTTCACCACTTCCATGCGGGGTCCCCTTCCGCGATTGTACCGACATGATACGCCGGAGCACGGGCGCCGTCGCGGGTGTCAACGGGACGCGGCCAGGTGATCCCCCGTTAAATTGGGTGGCACGATAATTAATTGATTTGCAGTTGTTTCTTTCGGCTCGGCTGACTAATTGCGGCCGGCGGTACGGCTCGCGCTCGAGTGCACGACCACGGCGTCGCCCGGGGCCTGGTCCACTTCGAGGCCGGAGTACCGCGGGTCCATCGGGCAGAAGGCCAGCCCGATTGAGCGCATGATCACGAAGCGCATGGCCATCTCGCAGCCGCCCTGATGGTAGGGCGCCGTGCGCAATTCATCACGCCAGTCGGCGAGGAACTTTCGCACACGCTCGTTCGGCCGGAAGACCATGCTGCGGGAGGAGATGTGCAGCACCGTCTTCTGGCGGAACGGCCAGATGTGGTTGGTCAGCCGCAGCTTGGCGCGGGCGGAGATGTCGCCGGTGAAATCCAGGGCGGGCGCGAGCGAGCCGCGCACCGAGGAATCCGCATCGAGCAGAATGATGCTCGACTGCGGGTAGAGGTCCATGGCCTCAAGCACGATCTCGGGCTTCCAGTGCACGACGTTGCGCCACGTGGCGCTGCCCTTCTCGCGGGCGATCAGATGGTACGGATTTCCTGTTTCGGCGAGGTCTCTCGCCAGATTTTGGGCGAGGGGGCGATAGTTCGGCGTGAAGAACCCGACCACCACGTACGGCGGGGTGCCGCCGTCGACGCTGACGATGTCCCCAACGTCTCCAACCATGCCGCACTCCTCGTAACGTTCACATGCCGAGGCCTCCGACGGGCGGAGGCCTCCCTCCCGTCTCCTCAGGCGGGCCCGCAAGGTCTACCCGAGCGTTGCGGGTATTCAACGACTTTTTTGGGCTAGGCCGGGGGGTGGTGCGACGGTTAATCCGGCTTTGGCGGGCCTACCAACCTGGGCCGGGTTGCCTGCGGAGGGGCGCTGTTCTATGAACCGGCCAAAGCGCACCTCACACCGCGCGAGGGGATTGAAACTGACCGACGGCGACGTCACACGGAACGGGGTTACCCTGCCCGCGCCGGCGTTCCTACAAGCCGATATGCGGTTTTGCGCGGAAACAACGAGAGGCCCCATCGGACGCTATGCAGCAAACAATCATCTGCATGAAATGGGGCGATCGTTATCCCTCGGACTATGTCAATTCGCTCTGGTCGATGATCCGCCGCAACAGCAAGCGGGATACGCGGCTCGTCTGCTATACGGATAACGCCGAAGGCGTCGACCCGGCGGTTGCCTGCTATCCCATTCCGGAGCTTGTGCTTCCCGAGCGGGTACGGAACAAGCCGTGGCGCAAGATCGGGCTCTGGCGCCCGCAGCTTGAGGGGATTTCCGGGGACGTGCTTTTCATGGACCTCGACGTCGTCATCACGGGCTCGATCGACGAGTTTTTTGATTATGCTCCGGACGCGACATTCTGCGTAATCGAGAACTGGACACAGCCGGGGTCGAAAATCGGCAACACCTCGGTCTACAGGTTCCGGGTCGGATCGCACCCCTACCTCTACGAAAATCTCGCGCGCGATCCCGAGTCGATCCTCGCAGCCTTCCCGAATTCGCAGACCTATATCTCTCGCTCGATCAAGGAGATGCGCTATTGGCCTGCCGCGTGGTGCGTGAGCTTCAAGCACTCGCTGCTACCGAGGTGGCCGCTGAACTTCTTCCTGACCACGCCGCTGCCCGCCGGAACCAAGGTCGTTTGTTTCACAGGAAAACCAGATCCGGACGAAGCGCGCGATGGTCGGTGGCCGGCGCAATGGTACAAAAAGATTTACAAACATGTGCGACCGACTCCCTGGATTCGGGAGCACTGGCGATAAGCTCGATTTCGGGAGTGCATGCGGAATGTCTGTCATGCCGGTCGATGCCCAAGAGAAAAGCCGCATCCCGCTTTCCGACCATGTCGTCGGCACGCTGTTCCTGATCGCTGCTACCTCCAATGTCATTGCCGGTCGCTCGACGGTCTTCGTTCTGCCCGCGCTGACGTTGCTGGCGCTCGCCATGGCCTATATCGAACGCGTCTCCTGGCGCACTTTCCTTGAGCCCGCCCCGGCGAGCCGTCCGGTGGCGGTCTTTCTCGGCTTCGCGGTGTTGAGTGCCGCCTGGTCCGTCGATATGGCCGCAACGGCGGCGGCTACCCTGTCGATCCTGTTCATCCTGTTCCAGTGGCACATCATCGACCGCTGGATCTCCGAACAACCTGCGCGACGCCTGCATCATGTGGCCTTTTGGCTCGTGATTGCCTTTGCCATTGGCCTTATTTTTCTGCTGCTCGAAGTTTTCTCCAAACAGTATGTTCGCGCCGCGCTGATGGAGACGTTCTCATTGTTCAGGCCTTCCAGCCCTGCGCGGTATTACAGCATCGATCAGGCCGGCAATGTCTCGATCGCGAGCTTCGAGCTCAATCGCTCGATTGCCGCGTTGAACATGATCCTTTGGCCGGCCATTCTCTGCGCGCTCTCGAGTTGGACTGGCCGCAAGTTCACGCTGATCGCCATCGCGCTGATCGCAGGCACGGCGCTGGCGACGATCGGATCGGATCATGAGACCTCCAAGCTCGCGCTCATCGTCAGCGGTCTCTGCTTCCTCATTGCCTTCTACTGGCGGCGCACCGCATACGTCGGGCTTGCCGCGTGCTGGGTTGCTCTTGGCATCGGCGCTCTTCCGGGCGCGTACTTCGCGCACGACGTATTGGCCTTGCATCAAGCGCCGTGGCTGCAATCCTCAGCGCAGCATCGTATCACGATCTGGGACGAGACCGCCGACGAGGCACTCCAGGACCCGATCATCGGGCATGGTGCGCGCGCGGCCTACATCATGCGCCAGCAAGATCCGAAACGGCCGGACGGTGTCCGGCTCGAGCGCAGCGAGGACTCGGTCGCGATCCATGCGCACAACGTCTATTTGCAAAACTGGTATGAGTTTGGCGCGGTCGGCGTGCTTCTGTTCATTGTCGCAGGGCTTATGGTGCTGAACGCCATCCGCACCATTCCAATTGCTACCCAGCCCTATGCACTCGCTACTTTTGCGAGCTTTGCGGTGCATATCGCTTCAAGCTACGAGCTCTGGCAGAGCTGGTTCGCGAGCCTCTTCGCGTTGACGATGATCTACCTGTGGTGGGGGATCCGCGCCTTCGAGGCGGCCGGGGAAACGCAGCGAAGGCTCGCTTGACCTATTCGGCCGCCGCTCGGCCGGCGTTCTCGCTGAAGGCGGGATGGTTGCGGAACTCGGCCTTCTCCAACATCCGAAACGGCGCGCGCCGGGAGCGATCCGCGTCCGGCCAGTTCGCCATGTGGCGCGCGAAGTATTCTACTACGGACGGATCGCGGTCGGTCGAGATGCTGTGGCGGGCGAGCGCGGCGGCAACACGGCTCGTGACGGCGCTGCCGGCGAAGAAATCCAGAACCACCGAGCCTTCATAGGAAAGACTCGCAACTAGGCGCTCGATCACGGCGATGGGCTTCTGGGTCGGATGCCCGACGCGCTCTTTGGCGTTGCCGTTCAGGCGCGGGATGCGCCAGACGTTGGTCGGGTTTCTGCCCTTCTCGACCGACTCCGCGCGCAGCCGTTTGTCCTTGAGGTAGGCCTTTCGTGTCTTCTCGTCGAAAGGCTCGCGCACACTGTCGAGGTCGAAATAGTATTTGTCCGTCTTCGCAAACCAGAAGATCTCCTCGTGCCGGTTGGCGAAGAAGCGATGGGCACTCATGCCGTTCGGGTAGGCCCAAATGATCAGGTTCACGAGGTTCAGGAGCCGCCGGCGCCGCACCTCCGAGACGAGGGACAGAAGATCCCCGCTGCCAGCCTCGCCCTGAAACTGTAGGCCGCCGAAAATCACGAGGTTGCCTGTATCGGAGAGAACGCGACGGGCTTCGGTCAGCCAGTCGGCGGCCCAGCCGAGGTAGTCTGCGTGGGCGTCCCAGTCCGCCATCTGGATGTTGTAGGGCGGATCGCAGACGATGAGCTGGATCGAGGCATCGGGCAGGGCGCGCAGGATCTCGAGGCAATCGGCCGAAAAGACCGTATGGACAGAGGTTTCGAGTGTGCGCGGAGCGATAGCGTGCAGCGACTGGTGGGAACGCCCCGCTTTCCTCAGGGCATTCATGCCGATGTGACCCCGGTTGCGGTGGGAGCGGTTTGCCATTCGCCGATTTCGATGTGAGATGTGCGCTTCAGGGCGCCATCGAACGATATCCGCGGGGGCGTGCGGGTCTATCGAAATCTGAGAACGCCGCACAGGTCGCTTCCGATTGAGGCCAGCCGCCAGGGACCCTAGGGATTAGGCCCCAGGTGCGTTAAGTCTGTTCGGTGACGAATTTGCCATTTTTTGCCGTCAGACTTCCACACTCCTGCTCGCTTGCAGCCGCGGAAACCACGGGGGACCCATTGCTTTCTGCGCGACAGCTTGCCGACCGTGCGGCCACCCCGCTGCTGCGGGTAACCGCTTTATCTTTCTTGTTTTTCTGCGCGCTTGGTACCGAGGCCAAGTCGGCGCCGGAAAGCTGCGAAGAGGCGGTCGGCGCGACCGTCCTTGCCTCGCCCGTGACGCCCTGGAAGGGCGCGCCGCTGCGCGTGATTCTGGCAACGGAGAAGGCGCTCGATGGCGAGCTGACGCTCGTCGCACCGGACGGCACGGTCGCGGCCCGGACACGCACGCGAAGCGGCGGGCCGCCTTACTTCTGGTTTGCAGAGGTCGAAAAACCCGCCTCGGGCACGTGGAAGGCCAAACTCGCGCGCGACGGCGCCATCGACGCTTGGTGCAGCACGATCACCCACGACATCGCCGTGCAGAGCAAGAAACCGGCGCCGTTGCGGGCCAGCGCGAAAAGCGTTTGGCCGGTGCGCGCTGCCTGGACGCGCGCCAACGAGAACCTCTATTCGGCCTGGATCGAGAAGCTGTTCGACGCGCCGCTCGAGGAAACGCTCTCCTGGCCGGCGTTGCACGAGGTGCTGCGCAACCCGGAGCGCAACGCGCTGTTCAATCACCTGGGCCTCGGCGAGGACGAGAAGGGCCACGTCGTCAAGCCGGACTGCGCGGACCTTCCCTACTTCCTGCGCGCGTACTTCTCCTTCAAGATGGGGCTGCCGTTCGGCTACGCGAAATGCACGCGCGGCGGACGCGGCAAGCCGCCGAGCTGTACCGCGTGGTGGAACATCCAGAACGAGGAGCCTCCTCCCGCGCCGCCGCCCGAGGAAAAGACGGCATCGGGCGGTGATCTGTTCGGGCTGTTCGGCGCGGCCGCGGCGCCGCCGGCGCGGCCCACGCCACAGTCGCAGCGGCCAGCCGGGCTCGTGCCTGGCTTCGGCTATTACCTGGCGACGACGGTAGCCAACAGCGTGCATTCCGGCTCGGGCCGAACGCGCGCAACGGACGACAGTACCGATTACTATCCGGTGCCGCTAACTCAGGACGCCTTGCGTCCGGGTACGATCTATGCCGATCCCTATGGGCACATTCTCATCATCGCCAAGCGCGTGGCGCAGACGAGCGATGCGGCCGGCGTTCTGCTTGCCGTCGACGCGCAACCCGATGGCACGGTTGCACGCAAGCGGTTCTGGCGCGGCAACTTCCTGTTCGCAGAAGATCCCGCGCTCGGCAGCCCCGGCTTCAAGCGCTTCCGGCCAGTGGTGCGCGGCAAGGGCGGCCTCAGGCGGCTCTCCAATGCAGAGATCGCGAAGCATGCCGAATACGGGGACTTCTCGCTTGAGCAGACAAAGCTCGGGATCGAGGGCTTCTACGACAAGATGGACGACGTGATCTCGCCCGAGCCGCTCGATCCGGTGCGGGCCATGACGGAAGCCATCACGGCGCTGGACGAGCAGGTCCGGGCGCGCGTGACGTCGGTCGAGAACGGGCGGAACTACCAGAACCGCGGCGGCGCCGTGGTTTCCATGCCGGACGGTGCGTCGATCTTCGAAACTTCCGGAGCGTGGGAGGACTTCGCGACACCGTCCCGAGACCTTCGGCTTCTGATCGCCATCGACGTGGTGCGGCGCTTCCCCGATCGCGTGGCGCGGCGGCCGGGCCGGTACGCGATGCCGAAGGGCACCGATGCCGCGGGGATCAAGGCCGAGCTTGAGGCGACGCTCGCGAAAGAGCTTGCCGCGCGCAAGTTCTCGTATACGCGCAGCGACGGCTCGGAGTGGACATTGACGGTCAAAGACGTGGTCGACCGCGTGGAGGCCCTCGAGATGGCCTACAACATTAACGACTGCGTGGAGTTCCGCTGGGGCGCGGCCGAGGGCGGCGAGGAGGCGAAGACCTGCGCACGGCAGGCTCCCCAGGCACAGCGGGGCAAAATGACCGAATACCGCGCGTGGTTTACCGAGCGGCGGCGGCCTCCGCGCGGGTAGCCGCTCCCTCTGCCCGTACCGCCTTGCACCGCCCACAAAACGGGATATAGCTGTCGGTCAGGGGTCACTCGCGACTACCCCTCCAGGCGACAGCCCAAAGTTCGCGTCCATGTTCCCAACGTAAGGGGTGGGCGCCTATGCTTTTGTCTGTCACAGATCGTTCTGATCAATCCGTCATTATTCCTTCGTCACCGATGCTCGATGCAGGCGCTCCGCGCGCGTACGTCGACGGTGCCGGATCTCTGCGACCGCAGAGCGCTCCTCTCTCCATGCGCGTATAACGGAGGCGGCGATGAACGCACCATCGAGCACGGATACGCACACGCGTCCGCTTCAAGTTCCTACCTTTGCCGAGGCCGTCCGGGTCTGGGCCAGAATCGGGCTTCTGAGCTTCGGCGGGCCTGCGGGCCAGATCGCGCTGATGCACAAGGAGCTGGTGGAAGAGCGCCGCTGGATCGGCGAGCAGCGTTTCCTGCACGCGCTCAACTACTGCATGTTGCTGCCTGGCCCCGAGGCGCAGCAGCTTGCAACCTATATCGGCTGGCTGATGCACCGGACGGCAGGTGGCCTCGTCGCGGGGTTGCTGTTCGTGCTGCCAGGCGCGCTCGTGATGCTGGGACTCAGCGTCCTCTATGTCATCTATCGCGACGTGCCACTGATCGAGACACTGTTCTTCGGCGTCAAGGCGGCGGTGCTGGCCATTGTGGTGGAAGCCTTGCTGCGCATCGGGCGACGCGCGCTCAAGAACGACGCCATGGTCGCGATCGCCGTTGCGGCGTTCATCGGCATCTATGTGTTTCGGATTCCGTTTCCGCTCATTATCCTCGTCGCCGGCCTTGTGGGCTGGATCGGCGGCCGGCAGGCTCCGCACCTGTTTCTTGCGGGCGGGCACGGCGGAAACAATACGGCACCCGACGTCAAGGGCGCGATTGACGTCATGTTCGAGCGCGGAGAGCTCGAGCATATCAAGCCATCGCGGCGACGCGCCTTCACGGTGCTCGCGATCTGGCTGCCTGTATGGCTGGGGCCGGTGCTGCTGCTGTGGTTGCTGACAGGGTCCTCATCCGTTTGGACGCAGGCCGGCGCGTTCTTCAGCACGATGGCCGTCGTCACCTTCGGCGGCGCCTATGCTGTGCTCGCCTACGTAGCGCAGGCCGCCGTCGACACGTTCGGCTGGCTCGCGCCTGGCGAAATGGTTGACGGTCTCGGTCTTGCGGAGACAACGCCGGGGCCACTGATCCTGGTCCTGCAGTTCGTCGGCTTCCTCGCCGCCTATCGTGCGCCGGGCGCACTCGAACCTCTCCTTGCTGGCGGCCTCGGCGCGCTTCTCACGACGTGGGTGACGTTTGCGCCCTGCTTCCTGTGGATCTTCCTCGGTGCTCCTTACATCGAAGCGCTACGCGGTAATCAGACGATCTCGGCTGCCCTGTCCGCGATCACGGCGGCGATCGTCGGCGTGATCATGAACCTTGCCGTCTGGTTCGGGTTGCACGTCGTGTTCCGGGAGGTGCACACGTTCGATATCTTCGGCGTCGGTCCGGATCTGCCCGTGCTCGCCTCGATCGATTGGCGCGCGGCGCTACTTTCTGCTGCAGCGATGATCGCCATGCTGCGATTCAAGACCGGCATGGTTCCAACGCTTGCGGCCTGTGCGCTCACCGCGCTCGGGATGAGCTATCTTCCGACGTAACCGACGCAGGAGTCCGGCTGCACGCCGGGCTTCACTTGTCCTTCTCGAACCATTCGGTGGCGGGAAGGAACGATTTCACCTTTCCCTTCTCCAGCTCGAGGATCAGGTTGCAGGTCCGTTTGATCAGCGCATGGTTGTGGCTGGCGAGGACGATGATGCCGGCTCTCTCCGCCAGCTCGTTCATGCGCGCCCGCGCCTTCTCCTGAAATGCCGGGTCGCCGGCGCCGATCCATTCGTCCATCAAGAGGATCTCCGGCTCGAGGCTGGTCGCGACGGAAAACGCCAGCCGCGCGGCCATGCCTTGGCTGTAGGCCTTGATCGGCACGTCGATGAACTCGCCAACCTCGCTGAAGGCGATGATGTCCTCCATGCGACTTTCGATTTCCTGCTCGCTCCAGCCGTTGATGAGCCCGCGCAGGACGATGTTGCGCCGTCCCGTCGCCTCCTGCCTGAAACCGAGATAGATGTTGAACAGCGCATCCACGCGACCGGCCGTTTCGATGTGGCCAGAGGTCGGCTCGTAGATTCCGTACAGCACCTTCAGCAGCGTGGTCTTTCCGGAGCCATTGGCGCCGACGAGGCCAAGCCTGTCGCCGGCCCTGAGCGAGAAGCTCACGCCATCAAGTGCGGTTACGAGCGGCGTGCCGCCCTTGAGCTCGATGCTTCCACCCGTGGGCATCCTCGGTCGCTGCAGCGCAAGCGAAAGCTTGGCGCGCAGGCGGTACACAAGCCTGACGTTATCGGCGTTGATCGAAACCATTAGAGCATAAAGACAACTTGTTTGCGGTAGCGCCCGAGCAGCGCGATGGCGAATGTCCAGGCCAAGATGCAAATGGCCGCGCAGACCGCCAGTGCGTACGCCGGAAACGCGCCCGATACAATCGGCACCCGCACGACGTCGAGGAAGTAGGTGAACGGATTCCACCAGTAGAAGATGTGGCGGATGCCGTCGGAGCCGTCATAGCTCCAGAACACCGGCGTCAAGAACATGCCGACGCGCATGACGTTGTTGACGATGAACTGGCTGTCGGGAAAGTAGGCGCCGAGGAACGCAAAGACCGTGATCGCGGCGGGCGTGGTCACGAGGATGAGCAGGATGCCGACAAGGGCCCATGCCCACGCTGCTGTGACGGGCGTACCGCTGAGCGCCAGGATGCCGAGGCAGCCAACAGACGCATATCCCGCACGGATGGTCGACTGCATGGTTAGGCGCATGACGTAGACCGTGAGGGGAAGCGTGGTGCCTTTAATGAAGCTCTCCTCGCGCACGAACAGAGACACGCTGAGCGTCAGCGTCTCCATGATGAAGAACCAGACGAGCAGGCCCGTTGCGACGTGGGCCGCATAATGCGGCGAGCCGTCGCCGGTATTGAAGATGAAGATAAAGACGCCCGCGAAAGCCAGGTAATTGAAGAGCAGCCACAGGGGGCCGAGGACGGTGCTCTTGTGCTGATCTCCGATGTCCTCGCCTGCAAGCGCGAGCCATACCCGCCGCAGACGGAAGCCTGCGCGAATATCGGAAAGAGCGCTTTGCGTAACGGCCAGCATATGGGTGTTTTCCTCGCGCCTTCACTTCACCGTGCACGGCGATCGGCTTACGCGCTTGCCGTTGGCTTGCACAACCTTGACCACAGAGCCCGGAGCGAGCGGCTCGGCGAACGTGAATTTGAATCCGGCGTCGATCGGCAGTTGCTCGCGTGCAAGGTCGGGACGCTGCATCGCCGCCAACAGCCCTCTTGCCGGCCGGTCGTCGACCAGAATGGCGACGTGGCTTGCCATGCCGTCTGCCACCGCCCATCCCTGCACACCATCGCGCGCGCAGTTATCCAGCGTGCCTTTGTAGGAGCCGACTTCGTTGAACTCAATCACCTCCAATGACGTCAAACCCAGCTTGGCCTCACCTTGGGATCGCAAGGCAAGGGGAACCGTTTGCGATCGAATGGCACTGCTCGGGATCTTGAAAATGCGGCTGAACGAGGATGTGTCGGGATCGGTTTGCCATGTCTGGAGTAGCGTCTTATCCGCATAGAGCTCGACGCGCGTCGATTCTCGGCCTTTCGGGAGCATACCCTTGAGGATGACGACG
The DNA here is from genome assembly GCF_900117455.1 of Hyphomicrobium sp. CS1GBMeth3. Lineage (NCBI taxonomy): Bacteria > Pseudomonadati > Pseudomonadota > Alphaproteobacteria > Hyphomicrobiales > Hyphomicrobiaceae > Hyphomicrobium > Hyphomicrobium sp. CS1GBMeth3. The sequence goes on along the minus strand of NZ_FPHO01000003.1, from coordinate 1,508,447 downwards.
AGACGGTCGTTTTCCTTTTCAACCGGAACTGCGAGGGATGCGCTGGCCGCGTCCATCCAAGTCACGGATTCGTCTTCCCGCCAGCCCTCACGCGTGATGCTGGTGCCGGATCCATAGCGGCCGAAATCGAACCTGCGCTCCATGTACCAGGTCGTATCGGCCGGCTCCGCCGCCAGGAACATCTGCGCCAGGTACGACCCAAACGCGGCCCCGCCGATACCGGCCAGGCCGAGCCAAATCCATCTCGTGCTACGTGATCGTCTACGGCCCATGCGAACGCTGATCTCGCTCCCCCGAGGAAGATGCCAAGGTCGCCTCCAGAGTCAACCCGCCACCTGCGGAACGTCGCCACGGCTCGCGCGCCGCGCCGTGCAACCATCTGCCAATGCGCAGGCCTGCCTTCGCCGGCACAGTGTGCGAGAGGGCACGCATGAGGCCTCTCATCGTCCAATACGCGCGCGCCGACAGATGAGGCCTCAACCGCTCAGTTGCTTCCTTCACGGCCTCCAGCGACTCTCCATCATTTCTGAGCACGGCGCGCGCATGGGCGGCGAGGAGCGCGCGACGAAAACGTGGCGCCACGATATCGCGCGCAGGATAGGAACCGGTTTTAGGCTCGTTCGGAAACGCCGTCAGAAGCTTTTCGGCATAGAGCATAAGCGACCGCACCATCGCGGCCGAGCGCGACGACGACGCATCGTGGAACCGATACATCACCAGGGGCTCATCGACGAAACCGTGCGTATAGCCCGCCCGCATCAGGCGCGAGAACAGGTCGTCGTCCTCATACCCTTTGAGCTCAATGTCGAAACCGTCGACGGCCTTCAGCGCGCGGCGCGACACCAGCGCGGCCGAGGGCAAGACGAACATGTCGTAGCGCAGGCAGTCGAGCACGCTCCCCTTCGGATGGGATCCCGGGCGGCTGTGCAACAGCGACGGCTGAATGATGTGATCCTCGGCATCTACGAGATCGACGTTGGCGTAGACCCAGCCTGGTTCGGAGGTTGCCGGAGCCGTGGCGAGGGCCGAGCCTGCTTGGTGCAGCTTTTCGAGGTGCCGAGGCCGCCATATGTCGTCCTGGTCGAGGAATGCGATCCAATCCCCCGTCGCGAGGCTCACGCCGCGATTGCGGGCGGCGGATTGGCCAGCGTTAGGCTGTGCGTGGATGTGAAGAGGCACGGGCGACTCGAGATCTCTCACACGATCTGCGCCGTCGTCCTCGGAGCCGTCGTCGACGATGATCACCTCGCGCGGAAGCACGGTCTGGGCGAAGACGCCATCGAGAGCGCGCGCGATGTGGTCGGCGCCGTTGTACAGTGGGATGACCACCGAGATGCTCGGGCTGTAAGTGCGGGGCGGCTGCATCATGTCTTTTCCAGCGGAGCGGTTCCGCTTGCGTCAGCCGCAGGGCTCACGCTGTTGCCGGGTTCCCTAAGTGCGAGCCTGATACCGTCACGAAATCCGCGGCCGATGGCAGACAGCGATGCGCGTCTTTTATTCCCCTTCAGCGCGTACGCGGCGGCCTGCAACCCGATGTAGGGAAGGATCTTGAGCTTCCAACGCATCGGCACGTGACGCAGGCCAAGCATACGGACCTGATTGCGGACATACGTGTAAAGGCGCGAAGGCGGCTGCTGAGCCAGCTTCAGCCTCGTGAGCGGTATCTCCAGGCCGCCTTGGCCAAGGCGATGCGGCATCGGAGCGTCCATCGCCGTCCAGCATGAAAGCCCCGCGTGCCATGCCCGGAAGCACCACTCGATGTCGATGGCGTCGATGAAAAAATCCTCGCGGAACGGCCCGACTGCCTCGTACGCCGCGAGCGAAACAAGCGAGCCTGACGATATGGCGAAATCGACGGCCTGGGTGTTCGGTAGGTCCGAACCGACGCTGCGTTCAAAGAGGCGCGTCGTTTTGAAACGCGTCGGCGATCCGTCAGGCGCGACAGGGAGCGCGCCAACAACGGCCACCCGATGCCCCGCAGCCGTGAGCTCGACCATCCGGGCGGCGAGCACTTCCACGGTCTCGGGCTCGATGTCGGAGTCCTGATCTGCCAGGAGCACCGCGTCAGCGCCACGCGCCTGCGCATATTGCAGAATGTGATTGTAAGCCCTTCCGAGCCCTACGTTGTCGGGCGACTGGACGATCTCGATGCCGCCGTCCCCAGCGCCCGTGCCGAGAAGCCGCGCGCGGTCGGTCTGCGAAACAGGAGAGTTGGCGAAGACGACGACGCGCTCGCTTGCGCACGCAAGCGCGGCGACACGGGGCATCAGCTGCTCAAGGTCGGGCCAGAAGGTGACGATACCGGCAACTCTACGCATTCACCCACTCACCCGCCCAGCGCGCTCCCTCCCCCCAACTCCACATCTGTTCGCGCACAATTTGGGCGCTGCTTGGTCGCGCCTTGGCCATTCGGGCCGAACGAGCAACAACGATGCCGATACGTTGCACCACCCCTTGTGGAAAAGCGGCGCAAGCCCAATGATCGACAAGTTCTGTATGTTATCTTATAAAAGTTATCGTTGATCGTGGTTCGGGGTGTGCGTATGCGTCGCGTGATGGCGGAAGCCGTGTTTGTCTTCATTCGCCTCTATAGTCCGTCGGGCCTTGCCAAGCAGGCTCGCTGAGGTTCGCGATAGGCGGCCACAGCCAGATTGGTCCCGCTTTCGATCGGCATGTCTGGCTTGTTCTTAGATTACCCATTTCATCCTCCGAAAACCTGAACCGCACATGCGTGCGGTTGGCCGCCTGGGTGTTCATCCGCAGGCTGCCCGGGCACCTGCGTCTGGCGACGCATCTCGTCCCGTTTATTTCGAATTTTCAATGGGTTATGGCGGAGAGAGTGGGATTCGAACCCACGAGACGGTTGCCCGCCTACACGCGTTCCAGGCGTGCGCCTTCAACCACTCGGCCATCTCTCCCCGGAGTGGAGCGGCGCAATATACCCAGAACGGCTCCAGAGGCAACAGAGCTGGCCGGCGGCGTCCTCTTTTTCGCGGACTCGTGTTAGATCGATCCGGCGGGCTGTGTCCGACGAGGCGACGTGATCGGTCGATCAAGCCCGAAAATGAGCATTGCATGGTCGTTTTCAGATTCCTTGCCGCTGTCTTCCTCCTGGTCGCCACCATCGCCCTGGTGTTCGACGCGACGCCAGCGGTCTACGGCGCAGGTCCCTTTGAGGGGACGACGCTCAGCGCCCACTGGCAGGATCTCGGGCCTAATTCCTTTGAAGCCGCGCAGAAGGCCGTGCAGGCTTTCGCCCCTTGGCTCTGGGACCGCGTGATCGCGCCGCTGCTCGACGTGCCGACCTTCATCATCTTCGGCGCGCTGTCTCTCGCGAGCGGATACGCGGGGCGCCGGCGCCGGGCGGCTCGGATTTTCGTGAATTAAGCCGAAAGCAGGGTGCAGCTACTTCTTTTGCGGGGCGATCTGTCCCGACACAGGAAGCCCTGCGGAGGCCGTTTGACCGATCGGCGTCTCGCTGGCGAGATCGTCCACGATGCCGATCGCAATCAGCACGACGAGCGCCCCCACGAGGCCCATCACCACGTTGTGATGGGAACGGTTCAACTCGGCGATCTGCGTTTCGTCGACCGCGTCGACCTCGTTCACGCGGCTTCCCTTGATGCCGAAGAACTTGCGGCGGAACGAACGGCGCACGTTGCCGCGGTCGATCAAGGGCAGGCGGGCCCGGTCGGCGATCTGCTTTGCAATCTCGGCATAGGGGAAGCACGGATCGACGTTGGCTTCGCTGACGTAGCCGATCTTAACCGCCTTATCGTCCTTGGTGATCAGCCGGGCGCCCTTCAGAAGCACGGGCACCAGCGATCCGCCGTAGATCTCGCGGCGCGTTTCGACCGTCTGCACCTCATCATAGGGGATCTCATAGCTCTTATAGCGGAGCATGGGCGTTGGGCCGCGGCCGGACGGCAATGTCATTTTCACGGACGTTTCACCGAACTCGACACGGGCGCGCAGCGAGAAGAGCAGCTCGATCACGATCAGGAACATGAGGATGGAAAAGGCCACCGCCACGATGCCGATGCCCACCGCATCGAAGAACAGGCCGTTCTGGATGCGCATGTAGATCATCGCCGGGAGGCTGGCGAAAAAGGGCAGCAGGATCAGGAAAATGAAGGAAAAGACCGTCTTGCGGCCGCCACTCGCGGCATAAACGGTCCGCTCATGCTTGACCTCGGGCAGGGCCGCATCCGCCCCTTCCACCGCCGTTGCCGACTGTGACATACGCACCCCCACCGTCCCTTAAGTGGGGCTCATTCTAGTGATGTTCTGTGACGGATGAAACCGGCAAAAGCCGCCCCCCGGGGCGGCCTTCCCTAGATCTCGATCGTTCTCGCGTCCCTAGCCGCCGAGGTGACCGCAGCCACTCCCTTTTCTGCGGCACTAGATGATGAGTAGAGTTCGCTCTTGCCGATGATCTTTCCGTTGTTTCCGGACTTCAGGATGAAATAGGGCTTTCCGTTCGTCGCGGTTTTGCGCTCGAAGTTCTTGTCGCTTGCAGCGTTTTTCTTAACCGACTCAATTCCGGTCTCCAAAGCCGCCCGCGAGGAATATGTCTCGCTCGTCAGCACGACCCGATTGTTTGCGGCTTTCAGATTAAACATGAGCTGTCCGTTGGCAGCCTTCTTGACTTCGAAATATCCTGGCATGTCGGTCCCTCGTCTCGTTTAGCAAAGTCCCCAACTCAGCTACGACTGCCTCCATGGACGAGAGCCCAGTCTTTGGCTGCGGTCACATCCAGAGCGGCTACCTTGCTGGGCCTGCTGCGGATCGCAACGGCAAATTAAGGCGGATTGCTTCGCGCTAGCAACGTACTTTTGTGCCACTAAGCCCGGCGACAAGCAGCGTACCCACCCCGTGAACCCTTGCCTCCCCCAAAAGGGCAGAGGAAAATGTTCGTTAGCGCGCACCGCTCTTTTTTTGGGGGAACGATTATCATGGCGAAGTGGAAGTTGAGAGGTAGGGCGCTCACGTCGATCGCAGCCGCGGCGGTGTTGGCCGTGGGAGGCACGGCGGCCTTGGCGGCGAAGGATTTCACCTTCAGCGAGAAGGCCAACGAACGCCTCGCCAAGAAGCTCAACCTGCCGATTTATTTCACGCTGCCGAAGAGCACGTGGGCGCCGCTCTCGGGACCGTTCAACACGACCGACATCCTGCTCGACTTCAAGCATCCGGACGCGATCAAGACCGGAAGCGACGCCGGCCTACGCCTGGTCGTCACGCCGCGGGCCGGCATGGCGGCGCGGCTAGCCAAGAGCGGCATCTTCCAGACGGGGGATCTCCTGCTGACGTTCCGATCCGAATGGGGCGGAGCCGGTGCCTATCCCAACGTGCAGATGGGGATCAGCCATACGGGCGTGGCCTACATCAAGGACGGGAAGCTCAAGAATATCGATAACCCGCTCAACGAGGAATACCTGGGCCGCGGTATGGTGGCGGACCTTACGAGCGAGCACTATCGGACGCTGAATCTTATCCATGTCATCCGCCCGCGCGGTCTCAGCGATGCCGAGCGCGCCAACATCCTTGCCTGGGCGACGCGCCTCAACAGCAGCGCCAAGCGCGTCTATCCGAGCCAGATCAAGTTCAACGACGACTACAATGCGCCGAAGTTCAAGCCCGGCAAGCCGGTGGAGTTTGTGAAGAACCTCGGACAGATCGCGCTCGGGCAGAACCCACCCGGCACGCTCGATCTCTATTGCTCCGAGTTTGCCTGGGCGCTGCTGTCGCTCAAGGGCTGCGACCCTACCGCGACGGCCGATCAGTTCAGGGGCAGCCGCGTGCCGTCGTGCGTCAAGCAGCCGATGAAGCCGCTCGATGCGGCCGGCAACAGCGTGACAAGCACCGGGCGCAGCGCCGTCGTCGGGCTCGCGGATGGACCTCTGACGGTGGTCGACGGGCTCAAGATTCCGGCGACACAGAAACGGGAGCTGCTCGAGTCCGTCTTCATCGAGAACCCCGAGGGCCTCAAGAAGATGTCGGAGGGCCACCGCAAGGTCGCGATCGACATGCAGCCCAAGTTTGAGACGCTCAAGGACTACTATCTGGGCGTCAGCGGCGGCAACGTCGTGCAGAGACTCAGGGCGAGGCTCATCCGAGCTGCGTTCAACCGGGCCGTGCCGGAGAACTACTCTCCGACATCCTATCTCCTCAACACGCTGCTGCCGGCCGACAACGTCAACCGGACGATGGATTACGTCGCAACCATCGTCATCGAGTAGGGGCTGCCATTGGCTGCCCCGGCGTCAGGCCGGGTCAGCCTGCCAGATCTGCACATCGGCCGGCGTTGCCAGGTGGCCCAGAAACATCTGCAGCACGCCCGTCGATTCACGCCATGCCATGTAGGCTTGCTGATCTTCGGGCGAATTCCACTCTTGCAGCAGCAGGACCCCTTCTGCTCCATCCTTTGTGACGTACGTCTTCGCGTAGCGGCAGCCGCGCGCTTTACGCGTATCGGGCAGTATCTCGGCGAGGAAGCTCTGGAAGGCCTTCGGGTCGGATGGCGTCAGGCGCAGCGTGACGACGATCGGCTTGCTCGGCATGGGGGCATCCTTTTCGAACCACAATGGACTAATGACCTTTTGGTCAGTAATATTGGTGGAGTCGCACATGGCGCAGTGGTGACCAAGTGGTCAACACGTCGCACGCCGTGCCTTGTTGGGTGACTCATGCAGAGAACCGGGACTGACGGTGGACAAGGGAAACGCAAGCGGCTCCTGCCCGAACAGCGCGAGGAAGAGATCGTGGCCGGGGCAACGCGCTATTTCGCCGAGGTCGGCTTCGACGGAAACATGAGAGATCTCGCCAAGCGGATCGGCATCTCACACGCGCTTCTGTTCCGCTATTTCCCGACCAAGGACGCTCTCGTGGACCGCGTCTACGAACGAACGTTCGCGAGCCGTTGGGATCCGGCGTGGGATGCACTGCTCAGCGACCAAAGGCTGGACTTTGGCGAGCGGCTCATTCGTTTCTACGGCGACTATGTAAAGGTGATCGACCGTCCCGAGTGGGTCAGAACATTCGTCTACGGCGGCCTTGCCGGCGTTGCCATCAACCAGCGCTATCTGAGCCTCATTCGGCGCAAGGTCATCGTGCCGGTTGCGGCGGAGCTCAGCCGGCTGGCGAGCGGCAAGCGTAGCGGCAGCGCTCCGACGAACGAGGCGCTCGAACTCTCGTGGGGACTGCACGGAGAGATCTTCTATCTCGCGATCCGGCGCTGGATCTACGGCGTCAAGCTCACGACGGACACCGACGCATTCGTCTCGCTGGTGGTGCGCAAGTTTCTATCAGGTGCGCTCGCGGCCTTGCGCTCGCACACCGATAACCGCTGAGTCCAGGGACGCCGGCAGATCACGATCCTCGGAGGCTTCGTCGCATCTCACCATTTGCCAGAACGCCGCCATCTTGGCCGCATCGTGATACTGCTCGGAGCGAGCGATCTTGCGACCGCGATAGGTGACAATATGGCGGTACGATCCGGCGAGCACGAGACCGGTTCGCCGGTGGCGAAGGTAGGCCTCGACGTTAGCGCGCCCCAGGCCGTCCTCGAAATGAAAATGCTCGATGACCGCCCGACTTTCTGCGACTGACGTGATCGACCAGAGAAAAGTGCGAAGCGCTTGCTTCCCTTCGATAACGAAGGGGACGCCGTTCAATGGGCCTGCATTGCACCAGTAGACGCAATCGTCTGCATAGTAACTCAGCAGACGTTCGATGTCGGCTCTGCACCAGGCATCGTGCGTTGCACTCAAAATATTGAGTGCGGTGCACTCGTCGAGCTTCTTCAAGGGCCAACCCCTATTCGGTGCCAGCGGCTGGCTTTGCGGCCGCCAGCTGAAAAAATCGATCCACGCAACGTCTGCACGGCAAAGGAAATATTTGAACTTTACATTGGTATTTTACAATTCAAAGTGGTGCCAGTCCAGCGCCTTTCCACTCACCAGAGGTGCGGTTACTGGCCTGAAAACCGTAACATTTCTTGAAGTCCGTTAGGCCACGGCTTCGCGATCGGCCTCGCGTTTGCGCTCCTGCTTCTTGCGCTCATTGGGGTCCAACCAACGCTTGCGTAGCCGGATCGACTTCGGCGTCACCTCGACCAGCTCCTCGTCGGTGATGTAGCTCATCGCCCGCTCGAGCGTGAGCTTTACCGGCGGCGTCAGCAGAACCGCGTCATCCTTTCCGGAGGCGCGAACGTTGGTGAGCTTCTTGCCCTTGACGACATTGACTTCGAGATCGTTGTCGCGTGTGTGCTCTCCCACGATCATGCCGACGTAGACCTTGGTCTGCGGACCAATGAAGAACGGGCCGCGATCCTGAAGGTTGAAGATGGCGTAGGCTGCTGCTTCGCCGTCCGAGTTCGAGATCAGCACGCCGGTGTGGCGGCCGGCGATCTCGCCACGATAGGACTCGTAGGCGTGAAACAGCTTGTTCATGACGGCTGTGCCGCGCGTGTCCGAAAGCAGCTCCGCCTGATAGCCGAGAAGGCTGCGCGTCGGGACGTGGAACACCATGCGCGTGCGCCCGCCGCCCGAGGGACGCATCTCCAGAAGCTCTCCCTTCCGCTCGGAAAGCTTCTGCACGATGATGCCTGTGTGACCCTCGTCGACGTCGATGATGACCTCCTCGATGGGCTCGAGCCGTTGGCCCGTCGCCTCGTCGGTCACGAACACCACCTTCGGACGCGAGACCGTGAGCTCGAAGCCTTCGCGGCGCATGTTCTCAAGCAAAATGGCGAGCTGAAGCTCGCCGCGTCCAGCCACGTCAAACGACTCGCCGCCCTCCGTCGAGGGCGTGACGCGAATGGCAATGTTGCGCTCTGCCTCTTTCTGCAGGCGGTCACGGATGACGCGGCTCTGCACCTTGTCGCCTTCGGTTCCGGCGAACGGACCGTCGTTGACGCGAAAGGTCATCGACAGCGTGGGAGGATCGACGGGCTGTGCCTCGATCGGCTGCTCGACCGAGGGATCGCACAACGTGTCGGCAACGGTTGCCTCGCTCATGCCAGCGATCGCGACGATCTCGCCTGCGTGAGCCTCGTCAACCGGAACGCGCTCAAGCCCGCGAAACGCCAGCACCTTGGTGACGCGGAACGTCTCGAGCAGCTTGCCGTCGCGGTTAAGCGCCTTGAGCTGCTGGTTGGGTTTCAGCGTGCCAGACGAGATGCGGCCGGTGAGGATGCGGCCGAGGAAATTGTCCGCCTCGAGCGTCGTCGCAAGCATGCGAGTAGGGCCGGGCTCGACGGTCGGCGGCGGCACGTGGCTTACGATGAGGTCGAACATCGGCGCCAGGTTCTCGCGCGGACCAGCCGGGTCGAGCGCCATCCAGCCGTTGCGGCCCGAGCCGTAGAGAACAGGGAAGTCGAGCTGCTCGTCGGTGGCATCCAGGTTGGCGAAGAGATCGAAGATCTCGTTCAGCACGTCGAGGTGCCGCTCGTCGGGGCGGTCGATCTTGTTGATGGCGACGATCGGGCGGATGCCGCGCTTCAGGGCCTTGGACACGACGAACTTGGTTTGGGGGAGCGGGCCTTCTGACGCGTCCACCAGGACCACCACGCCGTCGACCATGTTCAGGATGCGCTCCACCTCGCCGCCGAAGTCGGCGTGGCCGGGCGTGTCGATGATATTGATGCGCGTGTCTTTCCAGACCACGCTCGTGCACTTGGCGAGGATGGTGATGCCACGCTCGCGCTCGAGGTCGTTGCTATCCATCGCCCGCTCCGCAACCTTCTGGTTGTCGCGGAAGGAGCCCGATTGCTTCAGAAGCTCGTCGACGAGGGTGGTTTTGCCGTGGTCGACGTGCGCGATGATCGCGATATTACGAATGTTCATTGGTGTCCTGGGGTGCCTGCGCAACCTATGGTGGAGGCGTGTGCGCTGCAAAAATCTGGCGCGGACGTAGCACAACCGTGGCTGGTGCGCCAGTGACCTGCATTTCGTGGGCTTTTCCGACGCAGGGGAGGCTCAGGTCGCGATCTCGTCGTAGCCGCGGTTAAGGAATTGGATCAGGCAGAACCCGTTCCCGAACGGGTCCGAGAAAACGGCGATATGTCCCCAGACATGAGTTCGCACCTCGCCTTCCGGGGCGGCTCCGGCGGCGATCGCCGTTGCAGATGCGGCCTGGATGTCCGGCACCACGAAGTCCAGATGGACGGGTGTCCAATGCCGGGCGTAGCCGCGCCGATGGCCTGAGCCGGTGGCAGCGCTAGCTGCCGGCTTCTCGAGCAGGTAGATCGGGCTCGAAGCGCCGAGCAGTTCTACCGCGCCGGGGCCGAGGCGGCGGCCGACTTTGAGGCCAAGCGCACGGCAGTAGAAGTCGGTCGCCGCGGCAACGTTCTCGACGTCGATGTTGGCCAGGAGTTGCATGGTTCTCGATCTGCCTAGCGCTTCTGCTGCTCCTCCGCGTGCAGGCGCCAAAGGAACTCTTCGACGTCCGGCTTTCGGGGCGCATCGTGCGCTTTGTAGAGCGCAAGCTGGCGCGCTTCGATCCTGCCCGCTCCCCGTGTGGCCCCCGGCTTTTTGAGACGGCGCGCGACCGAGGCGGTGAGCGGATTATCAGGCTCCTTCAGGTCAAGCTCCTCGAGGAAATTCTCGCGCAGCGCATAGAACGACTGCAGAATGGCATCGCGGGCGAGCTTCTTTTCCTCTGGTGGAATGTCCGGGCGTTGCCGTGGATCGAGCGTCTGCAGTGCGCGGCGCATGTCATGCAGCGGCGCATACGGATAAAGCCCGATGAGCTCGTCCGTCTCTCCGACGTTCGCATAGACGATGCGCATGTTGTCGATGGTTTCGGAGATGCGGCAGAACGCGGCGAGATAGTCGTCGGTCGAGACGTACGGCTTCTCGCAATAGGTGAACAGCGCCGACTTGGTGCGGACGATGCCGCGCCATTCCTCCTCCAGGCTCTCCACGAACTTGGACCGTTTCTGGAAGACGTTGGCGAGATAGGCCGCGACCACAGTCACGAACACCAGCGCCATGTCCTTCAGATACTCGTAGAGATCCAGCGCCGCCGTTTTGATCGGCGTGCCGGCGATGCCGGGAATTCGATCGGCGAATCTCGCGCAGAGCGCGATGAGGAGAACAAGGCCGAGGCCGACGTAGGCGCGGCGGAGCGTGCGGTTGAGCGAGGCGCGGGTCATGGGAGGTCAAGCTGGCTGAGACGAAGGCGAGGCATGGTGATCGCGCGACGATGACATTTCAAGGGCCGTGCGATCGGCGACCTTCCCGGTCACGGTTTGCGCCGAGGGATAGGACATCCGGAGGCCCTTCCCTTGCTGCCAACCGCGTAAAATGCCAAGGGAAGACATGATCGACCCGCATCTCGCCGGCCGCCTCACCTTTCGGCACAGGAAGCCGACCAAGGCGCCGCTTCCGCCAGGCCGTCACGATCTCGGTCTTTTCGAGGAGCGAGATTATGTCATGGTCGTGCCCGACGGCATCGATGCGACCAAACCCACGCCGTTCATGGTCCTGTTCCACGGCGGCGGAGGGAGCGCCGAAAAGATTTTGCCGATCATGAAGCAGCACGCCGAGGACAACAAGTTCCTGCTGCTCGTGCCTCAATCGCTGTTGCCGACTTGGGACATCGTCATCGCGGGCAATGGACCCGATCTCGAGCGGCTCGACATCGCGCTCGCAGAGGTCGCGTCACGGTTTGCGCTCGATCCCGCTCGCTTTGCCTTCGCCGGGCATTCCGATGGCGGCAGCTATTCCTTGTCGAACGGGCTTTGCAACGGCGATTTCGTCACGCATGTATTGGCCTTTTCGGCGGGCTTCATGACCGCCCTCCACCAGGAGGGAGCGCCGTGCGTCTTCATTGCTCACGGATCCAAGGACGAGCAGACGCCTGTCGAAACGGCCGGCCGAGCGCACGCCGCGCGCCTCAAGCAAGCGGGCTACGACGTCGTCTACATCGAGCACGACGGTCCGCACAAATCGCAGCCGCACATCGTCGAAGCAGGCGTCCGATACTTCCTCAGGTATCCGACTGCGACTGTCGGATCGTAGCAGCGCGATCTTCCCGAGCTGGTGGATTTCGGCCAATCCGTCTCCACGCTACGCGCCAAAGAAAAATGCCGGGGATGTGATCCCCGGCATGATCTGCGTCACAACGTTGAGGCTGCCGGCTTATGGGCAGAACCAAACGGGGCCGACGACGATGCAGCCGCGCGTCTGCCAACCGTAAGGACGCGCGGAGTAACGACGCCAACCCGCAGGCGCGCGGTTGTAACGGTGGCCAGCGCGGTAGCCGTGACGGTGGCCCTTGCGGTAGCCCTTGCGATATGCGCGGCGCTTATCATTGCGATACTGAGCCTGATCAACAACGCCGGTTTCGAGAGCCAATGCGGCCTTAATCCCCGTGGGAGCCGAAGGAGCGGCGCTCGCGGGCGTAACGCCCACAAGGCCGAGCAAAGCAGCCGAAATGGCAAAAGCAGCAATCTTCAACGCGAATTCTCCTTGTTCTTGTTCCGGCGTATGATTGAATAACGGGGCTTACGGAACGAGGGTTCCAGGCCCTTGTGTGGAGTAACGACCGAAAGCGACATTTTCCGTCGCTGTCGTCTTCCTCACCAAAATTGTAAGGTTGCACTACCTACGGTCGCGCGCGGCGAGCGTCCGTAGTCTGAGCGCATTGAGCTTGATGAAGCCCTGCGCATCCTTCTGGTCGTAGGCGCCTTTGTCGTCCTCGAAGGTGACGAGGTTCGGCGCATAGAGCGACTTCGGGCTCTCACGTCCGACAACGATGACATTGCCCTTGTAGAGCTCGAGCGTCACCTCTCCCTCGACGTGCTCCTGCGACTTGTCGATGGCAGCCTGCAGCATCTCGCGCTCTGGCGAGAACCAGAAGCCGAAATAGACGAGCTCCGCATAGCGCGGCATCATCTCGTCCTTGAGATGCATCGCGCCGCGGTCGAGCGTCAGGCTTTCGATGGCACGGTGCGCCTGCAGGAGAATCGTGCCGCCCGGCGTCTCGTAGACACCGCGCGACTTCATGCCGACGAAGCGGTTCTCGACGAGGTCGATGCGGCCGATGCCGTTGTCGCGGCCGAGGTCGTTGAGGGCCTTGAGCAGCGTCGCCGGGCTCATCCGATTGCCGTTGAGCGAGACGGCGTCGCCCTTTTCGAAGCCGATCCTGATCGTCGTCACCTTATCCGGCGCATCCATCGGCGAGATGGTGCGCTGATAGACGATCTCAGGCGCCTTCTTGGCGGGATCCTCCAGCACCTTACCTTCGGACGACGAGTGCAGCAGGTTTGCGTCGACCGAGAACGGGCTCTCGCCCTCCTTGTCCTTGGCGACCGGGATCTGGTTCTTGCGCGCGAACTCGATCAGATCTTCGCGGCCCTTGAAGGTCCACTCGCGCCAGGGTGCGATGATCTTGATGCCAGGCTCGAGCGCGTAATAGGTGAGCTCGAAGCGGACTTGATCGTTGCCCTTTCCGGTGGCGCCGTGGCAGACGGCGTCGGCACCGGTCTGGCGCGCGATCTCGATCTGCTTCTTGCCGATCAGCGGGCGCGCGATCGAGGTGCCGAGCAGGTAGATGCCCTCATAAAGCGCGTTGGCGCGGAACATCGGGAACACGTAGTCGCGGACGAACTCCTCGCGCAGGTCCTCGATGAAGATGTTCTCTTTCTTGATGCCGAGCATCTCGGCCTTCTTGCGCGCGGGCTCGAGTTCCTCGCCCTGGCCGAGGTCGGCGGTGAAGGTCACCACCTCGCAGCCGTAGGTCTCCTGCAGCCACTTCAAGATGATCGACGTATCGAGGCCGCCCGAATAGGCGAGCACCACCTTCTTAATGTCCGGCTTGCCGTCTTTCGCGCTCATGGCCTCGGTCTCTTTTCCTCTCGGTGTGTGTTCAGAAGCGCGGGCACTATAGGCACCCGCCCCGTCGCCGCAAGGCGCACTCCGTCCCAGCGTCCCCACAGCAAAATCTGCCAAGTGTGCACAGGCTTTAGTCTACGGAGGGGATTTTCTCCATCGTCTTGCCGTGTTTTTCTGCATCAAACGCTATAGTGTGGCGGCGTATATGCACAGGTCATAGGCATCGGCAAGATGCCTAACGTTCGGGGGGAACGACTGTGAGAAGAACATCAGCCGCAGTGCTCCTTTGCGGATTCATGTCGGGCGGACTTGTTGCGGGCGTGCAGCTTTCGGCCGCCCAGTCGCCGGCGCCTGCTATCACCGTCAAAAGCGTGCCGGATGCCCCAGCGCCAACCGGCGCTCAGCCGGCGCCCGCAGCCAAAACCCTTTCCACCGGCGGCGAGGTGCTGCCGTGGGCCAACAAGCCGCTGACCCCGGTGGCGGCCCTGCCCGAATCCGATTTCGCGGCCGTGGAAGCGGCGGCCGCGCAATGCAGCGGCCTCTTCGAAGCGGCCTGCCGCGACCTCAAGACGTGCGCTTGGGTGGCGGATGTCACGTTCAATGACGGCACGCTGGTGCCGGCCCGTTGCGCCGCCCGTTCGCCGGTGCCCCCGAAGAAAGCGGCTAAGAAGAGCACGCCAGCCAAGAAAAAGGAGGCTGCGGCTTCCGCGCCCAACGCTCAAGCGACTGCCGTGCCAGTCGTTACGGGGTCGGAGAGTGTCCCGCAAAATACTGCCCGGGTTGTCGAGCGTGTGGATGACCCGCCGCCGGCCCCTCCTAAAAAACAAAAGCCTGCGCCCAAGCCACGGATAGACGCCAAAGCGACACCGGCGCCGCAAAAGACTGAAAAGCCTAAGGAAGAGCCCGAGCAGCAAGCGGAAGCCGCGGCTGCCCCGGAGAAGCCTGCTCCGTCGGAGCCCAAGTCCTCGCCGATGCCGTCGTTTGGGTCGATCGGAGGCTTCGGTGGCGGCAATGCGGTGGTCGTTACGGTGCCGCCGAGCAGCGAGTAGGGGCGGCCCTAACCTGGCCGGCCCCTATTGCTCAGAACCACATCAGGCCCAGGGGAACTTAAAGGTCACCGTGAACGGCGCCATGAACAGCGCCCCGAGCCACGCCTTCGGCGAGATGACCTGCGACACGGCGAATCCGCTGTCCGAGCGATAGGCTGAAAACGTACGGTCGATGCTCTCCTGCGCTGCCTGCGCGGCATCGAGGGCGGCGACATTTGCCTCGGCGGTCGGCAACGCCACCGAGCGTGGTACGCCAGCGGTCATCATTGCATAGGCCATGGGCCAGCTCGCGGGGTTGCCCTCAAGCGGGAACATACCCCACCAGGCCCGCACGGGCGCGAACATGGGCGAGGCGGCCCAGGCGTTGGACAAGCGCAGGAAATCGGGCAGAGGAGGCGTCGCCGGGATGGTCGGCTCCGTCACCGCGGACCGATAGGGCCTCGGGCCGCTCACGAGTTGCAGGCGTGGCGAACGATCCCGGTCGGTGGTGTCCGCCGCGCGTGCGGCCTGCCCCCAAAAATCCAGCGCCTGATTGGTCAGCGCGGCATAGGCCGCCGAAGCGGCTCGGGCATACCCGAAGGCCGCGGTTGCGTAACTGCGAGCAAAGCGCCCGGAAAGATCAGTATCGACGTGCGTCATCATCATCGACCTCAGCTCAGAATGTGAGTCGTCGGCGCGGATCCTGTTCGCATGCGCGATTGTGCATTGCAACAAGATACTCGCCGCCAGGGTTCCTGACAACGGGGTATTCCCCAGCCTTCACCTAAAGGCCCATTTAAAATTACTAAGTCTTTTCAGCGGTCGAGGGCCGGGGCTGTGGGGCCGCGAGTGCCCAGTAAGCAAGGCCGCCGACAGCGCCTGATGCGGCATAGGCCGCAAGTGCGTAAAGGTTCAGGATGGTCTGAGGGCCGGTCTCGCTGATGTACTGGACGAAAAATCCGGCGAGCCCGATGCCGACCCCGGCGGCGAGGAAGTAGAGGGCCGACCGCGCCGGGAGCCAGGCGGCGACCGCGGCAGCGAGAACCGCGAAGGGGATCGAGAAGACTGCGGTCTGGGTCGCGGCGAGTAGCGCCAGAAGGCCGAGGCTCTGCCAGCGCTCGGCTGACGATAGGCTAGCCAGGAGGTCACCGCCGGCCACGAAGAGCACCTGCACGGCGCCAGCAACCAGCACGGCAACCAAAAATCCGAACACGAAGCGGATCAGCGAGACCAACATTCCGGTGCCCCCTCAGCGCAGCCTACGAGGGACGGCGGTGCCGCTCAAGCGTTGCGTCCGGCGAGCAACCAGTAAACGAAGCCGCCCGCGAAGCCGGCGGTTGCGAACACGTGCCAGAGCGCCGGCAGTGCGTAGGTCATGGTGCCGGTATCGACGCGCGCGAGGAGCGGAATGATCGCCAGCGCGACGCCCCCGCCGACCATGTAGTAGAGCCAGGAGCGGATGCGGGCGACCTCGCCCACGAGGACGACGAGCAGGGCCGGGATCAGCGTCGCGCCGGAAGCGATGATGGTGCTTTGCCATGCGACGTCGTAGGCCGCCGACATGGTGTCGACCTCGTTGAGGTCGTGGATCGCATGCGTGACGTTCTCAAGCCCGAGCGTCACGAGCACGAACATCGCCGCGACCGTTGCGATCAGGAATGAGATCGGAACCCAGATCAGCCGTCCGATGGCTCGCAGCACCATGTGCGATCAGGCCCCGGGCTCTGTGGCGTCTACGGTGGGCTGAGCGCGCTCTCGCGCGCGCAAGCGCACGCTCTCACTCTTGAGCTGCCCGCAGGCGGCGAGGATGTCGCGTCCGCGCGGCGTGCGCACGGGGCTTGCGTAGCCTGCCTTGTTCACGATGTCGGCAAAGCGCTCGATGGTCTCCCAGTCGGAGCATTCGTAGCGCGAGCCCGGCCACGGATTGAACGGGATCAGGTTGATCTTGGCCGGAATGCCCGCCAAGAGCCGCACCAGCTCCTTGGCGTCGGCCGGGCTGTCATTGACGCCCTTCAGCATCACGTACTCGAACGTGATGCGCTTGGCGTTCGACACGCCGGGATAGGTGCGGCAGGCTTCAAGAAGCTCCTTGATCGGATATTTCTTGTTGATCGGCACCAGTTCGTCGCGCAGGTCGTCGCGCACGGCGTGCAGCGAGATGGCCAGCATGGTGCCGGACAGCTCGCCCCAGCGCGCGATCTCCGGCACGACGCCGGACGTCGACAGAGTGATGCGCCGCTTCGAGAGCGACAGGCCTTCACCGTCGGACGCGACCTCCATCGCCTCGCGCACGTTGTCGAAGTTGTAGAGCGGCTCGCCCATGCCCATCAGCACGACGTTGGTGATCTTGCGCTCGGTGTCGGGCAGAAGGCCGCCGTCGTCGGGCCGTTTGGCACCGGGCCAATCACCGATGCGGTCACGCGCGAGCAGGATCTGGCCGACGATTTCGGAAGCTTCGAGGTTGCGCACGAGGCGCTGCGTGCCGGTGTGGCAGAAGCTGCAGGTCAGCGTGCAGCCCACCTGCGAGGAGATGCAGAGCGTGCCGCGGTCGGCTTCGGGGATGTAAACCGTCTCGATCTCGGGAGCGCGCGCCTCGTGACCGCGGCGCGGCAGGCGGAGCAGCCACTTGCGCGTGCCGTCGACGGAGACCTGCTCGGTGACGATCTCCGGGCGATCGAGGGTGTAGCGAGCTTCGAGCTCGGTGCGCAGCGCCTTCGAAACGTCGGTCATCTCGTCGAATGACGTGGCGCCCGTGATGTAAAGCCAGCGCCAGAGCTGGGTCGTGCGCATGCGGAGCTGCTTCTCCGACACGCCGGCCACGGCCAGCGCCTCGGAGAGGCGCGCGCGGCTCATGCCAGCGAGCGTCGGCTTCGCGGGAGCGGCTGAGCTCCCGGCACCTTCGGCCACCTGGGGCAATGTATGGTCCAAAACCAATGTCATGACGCATCTTCTACCCATTTCACGTGCCAAGCGAAAGACCGCCCCGAGCGGCATAGTGGTAACCTTTTCCGAGGGGGGCCGATCCGGTATAAGGCGGCACGATTTGTTCCGGGCACGCCAGCTCGCGCCCTCCGACCCGAAAGATTTTCCGCCTCATGGCCAAGACCGACAAAAAAAGCGCCCCACAGCGTCCGAACGCCCGCCTGCCGAAGGGCATGCGCGACATCGGACCGGCGGAGCTGCGCCAGACGCAGGCCATGCTCGAAAAGATTCGCGCCGTTTACGAGCGCTACGGGTTCGAGCCGCTGGAGACCCCGGCGTTCGAATACACGGACGCGCTCGGGAAGTTCCTGCCGGACCAGGACCGGCCGAACGCGGGCGTGTTCTCGTTCCAGGACGAGGATGAGGATTGGCTTTCGCTGCGCTACGACCTCACGGCGCCACTGGCGCGTTATGTGGCGCAGAACTTCCAGGATCTGGCGAAGCCGTTCCGGCGCTATGCGACGGGGCCCGTTTGGCGCAACGAGAAGCCGGGGCCGGGCCGCTTCCGCCAGTTCACCCAATTCGACGCCGATACGGTCGGCGCCGAGAGCATCGCGGCGGATGCCGAGATGTGCATGCTGGCGGCGGACGCACTCGAAGCGCTTGGCATTCCGCGTGGGCAGTACGTGATCAAGGTGAATAATCGGAAGGTGCTCGACGGCGTGCTGTCGTCCATCGGCATCGATCCGACGAGTGCTGCCGACAGCGCGAAACGTATGACGGTCCTGCGCGCGGTCGACAAGCTCGACCGCCTCGGCCCTGGAGGGGTTGCAGAGCTGCTTGGCAAGGGCCGCAAGGACGAGAGCGGCGACTTCACCAAAGGCGCAGGGCTCGATTCCTCTTCAATCGAGAAGGTGCTGGCTTTCGTCGAGTCAGGTACGAAAGGCGATGCCGCGCTGGATGCCGTCGCTCCGCTGGTCACTGGCATCGAGATTGGAGCGCAGGGCTTGGACGAGTTGCGTGAGATCGGAGCACTCGTAACGGCGGCCGGTTACGGGCCTGACCGTATCAAGATCGATCCGTCTGTCGTGCGCGGGTTGGAGTATTACACTGGCCCGGTTTTCGAGGCGGAGCTGCTCATCGAAGCGAAGGACGAGAAGGGCAATCCGGTGCGCTTCGGCTCCGTCGGCGGCGGCGGGCGCTACGATGACCTCGTGGCGCGTTTCACGGGCCAGAAGGTGCCGGCAACGGGCTTCTCGGTCGGCGTCTCGCGCCTGCAAGCCGCACTCAATCTTATCGGGCGCGCGCCGAAGCCGGCACCCGGTCCCGTCGTCGTGACGGTCATGGATCGCGACCGCATCCCCGATTATCAGAAGCTCGTGCAGACGCTGCGCGAAGCGGACATCCGCGCCGAACTCTATCTCGGCAATCCGAAGAAGTTCGGCCGTCAGCTCGAATATGCCGACAAGCGCGGTGCGCCCATAGCGGTGATTCAAGGTACGAATGAGCGCGAGGCGGGCGAGGTGATCCTCAAGGATCTGATCGAGGGCGCCAAGGCGGCCGCCGCGATCACCGACAACAAGGAATGGAAAGAGGCGCGGCCGGCGCAGGTCTCCGTCAAGGAGGCCGATCTCGTCGTGGAAGTGCGCAAGATCCTCGCGCGCCATACGGACTGAGCGCAGACACAGGCTCTCGGCACAACCGGCCGTTTCGGGGACGTCGAAGTTTGCTCCCCTCACTACCTACGCGCAAAAATCGACCTCTCCCCAAGGGTGGGGAGAGGTCGATGCTAGGCATGAAGCCTGATCGGCGGATGAATGAGGGGCGGCTGACGACCTCAGCCCCAGGGGCCAGCGCTCCGCGACGGGCCCGACCACGGACCCTCCGGTCCACTCGGACTGCTCGATACCGCGCCACCGCTCAGGTCGATGCCGCTGCGCGTCATCTCCTCGGCCAACGCCTCGAGAGCCGCGACGCGGTTCGCTGTGTTCGGGTGGGTCGAGAACAGGTTGTCCATGCCCTGCCCGGTCAGCGGGTTGATAATGAACATGTGCGCCGCTGCGGGGATCTCCTCAGCCTCCTCGTTCGGGATGCGCTTCACGGCGCGCTCGATGCGCAGCAGCGACGCGGAGAGCCAACGCGGGTTGCCGCAGATCAGGGCCCCCATGTGGTCCGCCTGATACTCGCGCGAGCGGCTGATGGCCATCTGCACGAGCATGGCGGCGAAGGGCGCCACCAGCATGGCGAGGATGGCGCCGATCATGCCGATGCCGCCGCGCTCATTGTTGTGGCCGCCGAACAGCGCGCCGAACTGCAGATACTGCGCCAGCATCGAGATGGCGCCGCCGATGGTTGCGGCGACCGTCATGGTCAGCGTGTCGCGGTTCTTGATGTGCGCAAGCTCGTGCGCGATGACGCCCGCGAGCTCCTCGCGCGGCAGCGCCTCGAGCAGGCCCGTCGTTGCAGCAACGGCCGCGCGCGAGGGGCTGCGGCCGGTTGCAAACGCGTTCGGCTGCGGATTGTCCATAATGAAGACGCGCGGCATCGGTAGCTCTGCGCGGCGCGCAAGATCGCGCACGAGGCCATAATATTCGGGCGCGGTGCGCTCATCCACCTCCTGGGCGCCGAACATCTTCAGCACCATCTTGTCGGAGTTCCAGAGGCTGAAGAGGTTCATGGCAAGCGCTACGACAAAGGCGATCACCATGCCCGTCTGGCCGCCAATCGCGGCGCCCATCGCCACGAAAATCGCGGTCAGGGCCGCAAGCAGCATTGCGGTCTTGGTGTAGTTCATCGGCATTCGGTTCAACTCCCAGATGTCGATCTACGCAGGTGCGTATCGTCCGAGATGCTATATAGGTAGCGGATCGGCCCATCGCCAGCACCCCTTAACGCCCGGACTACGCATCTGAAATGACGCCGCCCGACGAAAAGAACCCCTCAGTATCCGAGTCAGCGCCGGCGGCCCGAAAGCCGTTGTCGCCCGCAGCCCAGCGCGCGCTTCAGGAGGCGGCCGAGCGCCGGGCCGCAGCCGAGACGCAGCGCGCCGATCGCCCAACGGAGATCAACGGCCCGGCAGGTCCCGAGCCGACACGCTACGGCGACTGGGAGAAGGGCGGCATCGCCAGCGATTTCTAATCCGTGCGCATTCGCGCGCAGACTGACGAACGCTTGGTGAAAGGCAGTTCCCACCTCCCAAGAAGCGCTTTAGGCTATCCGCGGGGCAGACATCGGGGCGGGGAGCTATGCAAAGGCAAGCGCGGCGAAAGCCACGGCGCATTCTTTCGAAGCTGTTTCTCGCGCTCGTGCTGCTCGTTGCCGTGGTCGGCGGCTACTGGTTCGGCCTCATTCCGCAGCGCTGGAGCCCGCTCAGTCCGATCTCGCTCGACGAGCGACCGCCGTTCCTCGTCGATCCGAGACTTTCGGTGCTGCGGTTCGATCCGGCGCTCTGCCACGCAATCCTCAAAGAGCCCCACATCGATGCGAGCCCGATTCCGGACCGTGCGACGGGCGCCAATTGCGGTTGGACAAATGCGGTCAAGTTCACCCATGTCGGGGGGGCGCAGATCGGCGTCGAGCCGTTGACGTGCGAGATGGCGGTGGCGCTCACGCTGTGGGTCGAGCACGAGGTGCAGCCGCTCGCCCGCGAGATGTACGGCCAGGAGGTCGTCCGCCTCGGCGATATGGGTACTTACGACTGCCGCAACATCGTCGGAAACCCGATGTGGAAGGGAGTGCGCAGCGAGCACGCCTCCGCCAACGCCATCGACATTTCAGGATTCACGTTCGCGAACGGACACAGCATCTCGCTCAAGCGCGACTGGAAGCGACAAGGCAAGGATGCCGAGTTCCTGCGCGCGGTGCACAGGCGCTCGTGCCGCTATTTCCGCGTGTCGCTCGGACCCGATTTCAACGCCGCACACCACGATCATTTCCACTTCGACCGCGGCCTCATGTGGTCGTGCCGTTAGGCGGCAACCCGACGCCAAGCGCCGGTCAGTCGCCGAGGCGGGCGGCACCGATGATGGGGCCGGTGTTCGCCTCCTGGATCAGCACGACGAGATCCTCGGTCTCCGGCCGCATGATGGCAGCCCGCGCGAGCCGGATGGTTGTCGGGCGGCCATTCCAGACGCCGACCGGCGTCAGCTCGCGAACGACGTTGTAGTAGGTCAGCGTCTTGCCGGCGTTCTCGCCGGACTTCACCACCACCTGTGCCGACTTCTGTACCACGGCGAGCCAGATGGTCGCTTCCTTGGGCTCGGAGTCGTTGGGCGCGGAGCCGGCCTCGATGATGATGCTGTTGCCGTAGTGCCAGAAGTGCACGGGCACACGGCTGCTGGCGAGGGCAGTTTCGCTCGCGCGGATGGCGCGGTCGATTTCGGATTCGCTTGAGCCTACGACCTCAACGGCGCCGTTGACCACGGCCTGGGGCGTGTAGACGGTGCCGATGCCAAAGCGCTCGGCATATTGGCGCTGGCGCTCCGCGTTGCGCGCGCCGGCCAGCGTATCCTTCCAGCCGAGATAGTCCCAGTAATCGACCGGGAGCGTCAGGCCGACGATGTTCTTCTGGTCGATGTACTGCTTCAGCAGCGCATCCGCCGCCGGGCAATCGGAGCAGCCTTGGCTCGTGTACATCTCGATCACGGCGTGCGGCGGCCCGGTCAGTCGCCCATTGGCTGACTGCTCCGGCTCCTGGGCCGGTGCGAGCGCGGGCGCAATCAGGATGCAAGCGATGGCGGCGCTCACCATTCGGCGCATCGGATGAGGTGCCTTTGACCCAAGCGTTGTTCTTGCGTGACCCGACCACGGCTCACGCGCTCGTCCGAAGAAATAGGGGCTCTCGCGGAAACGGTCCAGACCCGAGCACCGCGGTCTACGCGGGACGCTGGTATTTTCCCTTATTTTACCGTGCCCCGGCGCGGCCCCTCCGGTTACGCCGCGAGGTTGCGCAGCACGTAGGGCAGGATGCCGCCGTTCTTGAAGTACTCGATCTCGTCGAGCGTATCGATCCGGCAGATGAGCGGTACGGCCAGCGTGGTGCCGTCACCGCGCGTGACCTCGGCCTCGATGACTTGGCGCGGGCGGACGTTGGCGAGACCGCGGATGGTCACTTTCTCGCTGCCGTCGAGTCCCAACGACTGCCAGCTCGTGCCGGCCTCGAACACGAACGGCACGATGCCCATGCCGACGAGGTTCGAGCGATGGATACGCTCGAAGGACTGCGCGACCACCGCCCTGACGCCGAGCAGGTTGGTGCCCTTCGCAGCCCAGTCGCGGGACGAGCCGTTGCCGTATTCGACACCGGCGAAGACGACCAGCGGCACTTCCTCCTCGGCGTAACGCTGCGCCGCGTCGTAGATGGCGAGACGCTCGCCTGAGGGCTGGTGGATCGTATAGCCGCCCTCGATGACGTTGCCGGCCGCGTCCGTTACCATGTGGTTCTTGATGCGGATGTTGGCGAACGTGCCGCGCATCATCACCTCGTGATTGCCGCGCCGCGTGCCGTACTGGTTGAAGTCTGCAGGCTCGACGCCCTCATCGAGCAAGTATTTGCCGGCGGGCGAGGCAGCCTTAATCGAGCCGGCCGGCGAGATGTGGTCGGTGGTGATCTTGTCGCCGAACAGCGCCAGGATGCGTGCGCCTTCGATGTCGGTGATCGGTCGGGCTTTCTTCGTGATGCCCGTGAAATACGGCGGATTCTGCACGTACGTGGACTTGCCGTCCCAGCTGTAGGTAAGGCCCGAGCCTGCCTTTATCGAGCGCCAGTGCTCGTCGCCGTGAAAGACGTCGGCGTATTTCGACTTGAAGAGGTCGCGCGAGATGTTCTCAGCGATGAACGTCTGCACCTCCTGGTTCGAGGGCCAGATGTCCTTGAGGTAGACCGGCTTGCCGTCCGAACCGGTGCCGAGCGGCTCCGTCGAGAGGTCGTGCTTCACCGTGCCGGCGAGCGCGTAGGCGACGACGAGCGGCGGCGACGCGAGGTAATTGGCCTGCACGTCGGGGCTGACGCGGCCCTCGAAGTTGCGGTTGCCCGACAGGACGGCGGCCGCGACGAGGTTGTTGTCGTTGATCGACTTCGAGATCTCCGCCGGAAGCGGACCCGAGTTTCCGATGCAGGTGGTACAGCCGAAGCCGACGAGGTTGAAGCCGACCTTGTCGAGATCCTGCTGCAGGCCCGACTTGTCGAGATAGGCGGCGACGACCTGGCTTCCGGGCGCCAGAGAGGTTTTGACCCACGGCTTAGCCGTGAGGCCGCGGGCGATGGCGTTGCGTGCCAACAGTCCCGCCGCAATGAGGACGGACGGATTCGACGTGTTCGTGCAGCTCGTGATGGCGGCGATCACGACATCGCCGTGGCCGAGATCGAAATCGCGGCCTTCGACGGAAACGCGCTTATCGGCCTCACCCGGCTTCTTGTACTCGGTGTCGAGCGCGGTCAGGAAGCCCGACTTGACGTCGGGCAGAGCGATGCGCCCTTCCGGACGCTTCGGCCCGGCGACGGACGAGACGACGGTCGAGAGATCGAGCTCGAGCGTATCGGTGAAGACGGGATCGCCCACATCCTTGGTGCGGAACAGTCCCTGTGCCTTGGAATACTCCTCGACCAGGGCGATGCGCGCGGGATCGCGGCCCGATATGGTGAGGTAGTTCAGCGTCTCGCCGTCGACAGGGAAGAAGCCGCAGGTGGCGCCATACTCCGGCGCCATGTTGGCGATGGTGGCGCGGTCGGCCAGCGTCAGGTGATCGAGGCCGGGGCCGTAGAACTCGACGAACTTGTTGACCACGCCCTTCTTGCGCAGCATCTGCGTGACGGTGAGCACGAGATCGGTGGCGGTAACACCTTCCTTGAGCGCGCCGGTGAGGCGGAAGCCGATCACTTCGGGAATCAGCATCGACTGCGGCTGGCCCAGCATGGCTGCCTCGGCCTCGATGCCGCCGACGCCCCAACCCAGCACGGCGAGCCCGTTCACCATCGTGGTGTGGCTGTCGGTGCCGACGAGCGTATCGGGATAAGCCAACGTCTCGCCGTCGGTGCCGTTCGCCGTCCAAACCGTCTGCGCGAGATATTCGAGATTGACCTGATGGCAGATACCGGTGCCGGGCGGCACGACGCGGAAGTTGGCGAAGGCGTCCTGGCCCCACTTCAGGAACACGTAGCGTTCGCCGTTGCGCTGATACTCTAGCTCGACGTTGCGGCCGAACGCCTCCGGGCTGCCGAACGCATCGACGATCACCGAATGGTCGATCACGAGATCGACGGGCACTAGCGGATTAATCTTCTTAGCATCTCCGCCGAGCGTCAGCATGCCGTCGCGCATGGCGGCAAGATCGACCACGGCCGGAACGCCGGTGAAGTCCTGCATCAGGACGCGTGCTGGGCGGAAGCCGATCTCCTTCTCCGCCTTGCCCTTGTTCTCCAGCCAGTCCGACACGGCTTCGATGTCGGCTTTGGTTACCGAGCGACCGTCCTCGTGGCGCAGCAGGTTCTCAAGCAGCACCTTCATCGCGTAGGGAAGCCTCGAGATGCCCTTGAGGCCGTTCTTCTCAGCCTCGGGCAGCGAGTAGTAGACGTAAGTCTTGTCACCGACCGTGAGCGTCTTGCGGCACTTGAAGCTGTCGATTGAGGGCGGCACAGACGAGACGGTCGTGGAAGCGCTCACGTTTCTTCTCCTTGTATGCGGTATTCGTGATGGACGGATGCTGGAAGCACCAGTCGTGTTGCGCTAACGAGTCTGATTGCGTGCGCGCAGGCCTGCCGGAACACTTTTTGCTGTGGCGAACCTTGAAGCAAGCCAATTATATAGGCAGCCAAAGTCGAGAACCAGCACAGTCGTGCTTGTAAATTTTGCAGACTCGCTTTGTCGCAGCGGGGCCCGTCGAGCGCTTGCATCTTCATGCGGACAATTTGTCGGTCGAGCGCGGAACGCGCACGGTCATTGCGGGACTTTCGTTTACGGCGAAAGCCGGCGAGGCGCTACTGATCGTTGGTCCTAACGGCGCAGGAAAGACAACGCTTATTCGCACACTGGCGGGGTTCATCACGCCCACAGCGGGAAGGATAACGCTTAAAGACGACAACGACACTCGGGATACAGACGAGACCGACGTTGCCGCACGCTGCCACTACGTGGGGCACCTGACAGGCGTGAAGGCTAATCTCACTGCGACCGAGAACCTCATCTTCTGGGCAACCTATCTCGGCCAGCTTGGCAACCGTGACGCGATCCGCAACCGCGTCGACGACGCGCTTTCGCACTTCGGTCTTTCGTCGCTTGCCGACTATCCCGCCGGGCTGCTGTCGGCGGGTCAGAAGCGGCGGCTGGGTCTTGCGCGCCTCTCAGTCGCCGCTCGTCCGATCTGGCTTCTCGACGAGCCGACGGTGTCGCTGGATACGGCCTCGACCGAGCTCCTCGCGCGCCTCATCCAGGCGCATCTCGCGAATGGCGGACTGGTGATCGCAGCGACACATCTCCCGCTCGGCATCGAGCAAGCGGCCTATCTGCGGCTAGGGACAAACGGGAGCACCAACGCGCTGTCGGGCGAGGGGGCGCCATGAACCTCTTTCTCGCCCTCTTGAAACGCGACCTCACATTGGCCGTACGCGAGGGCGCGGCGCTCGGCACGGCGCTCGGCTTCTTCCTCGTTGTTGTCGCGATGCTGCCGCTCGGGCTTGGGCCGGACCTCAAGCTTCTGTCGCGCATCGCGCCTGGGATTCTGTGGATCGCGCTTCTGTTGGCGGCGCTACTGTCGCTGCCGCGCCTTTTCGAAGCCGATCACGAGGATGGCTCGCTCGAGGTCATGACAACGTCACCCTTGCCGCTCGAGCTGGCGGTGGCTGCCAAAGCGCTCGCGCACTGGATCTCGACCGGCATCCCGCT
This sequence comes from Hyphomicrobium sp. CS1GBMeth3, assembly GCF_900117455.1. Taxonomy (NCBI): domain Bacteria; kingdom Pseudomonadati; phylum Pseudomonadota; class Alphaproteobacteria; order Hyphomicrobiales; family Hyphomicrobiaceae; genus Hyphomicrobium; species Hyphomicrobium sp. CS1GBMeth3. Next base: position 1,481,780 of record NZ_FPHO01000003.1, on the reverse strand, counting down.
GGCGCTCGTGGCCCCGGTGCTCGGACTGATGCTGAACCTGGATCTCGGGCTGACGCCGGCGCTTGTCGCGACCATGCTGGCTGGCACGCCGGCGATCAGCTTTCTCGGCAGCGTCGGCGCCGCGCTAACGCTGAAAGCCCGCCGCGGCGGTCTCCTCCTCGCGCTGCTCGTGCTGCCGCTCTATGTGCCGACCCTGATCTTCGGCATCTCCGCCATCGGATTTGCCGGTCTCGGCCAAGAGGGGTTCGCTGCCTCCTTTTTGATCCTTGCGGCGATATCTGTGGCATCAGTGGCGCTGGCCCCGGTTGCGGCGGCGGCGGCGCTCAGGCTTCAGATGTCTTAGAAGCGGCGCGGATCCGTGCCAGACGTAGGGGCAAGCCTCTCGCCGCCTTAACGTTGTTTAACGTGCTTCAGATCGGAAAACCGGTTCCCACTTTGGGTTAAGCGCTTTAGATGAAGCCCATGCAAACTCTGACCCAGCGCCTTGCCAATCCGACCCGTTTCATGGAGCTCTCGCGTGCCATCCTCCCCTGGGTGGCGGGCGCGGCCGCTTTGCTGATCGCGTACGCGATGTACCTCGTGTTCTTCGTGGCGCCGCCCGACTACCAGCAGGGCGAGACGGTCAAGATCATGTACATCCACGTGCCGTCGGCGTGGCTCGCCATGATGGGCTACGCGATCGTCGCCATGTCGAGTTTTGGCCTGCTCGTGTTCCGGCATCCGCTGGCCGATGTGTCCGCTAAAGCGGCGGCGCCGATCGGGGCTGCTTTCACGCTCGCCGCGCTTATCACCGGCTCGCTGTGGGGCAAGCCGATGTGGGGCACCTACTGGGTGTGGGACGCGCGGCTCACATCCGTGCTGCTATTGTTCTTTCTCTACCTCGGGCTGATCGCGCTTCGCTCCTCGCTCGAGGATGAATCGCTGGCGGGTAAACTGACGGCGGTGCTGGCGCTGGTGGGCGTCGCCATTTTGCCGGTGATCAAGTTCTCGGTCGACTGGTGGAACACGCTGCACCAGCCGTCCACCGGCTTCACATCGAGCGTCGATCCGTCGATGCGCACGCCGCTGCTCATTTCGGCGCTCGGCTTCACGCTCTTGTTCATCGCGCTGCATCTCAAGGCTATGCAGAACGAGATCCTGAGGCGGCGGGTTAAGACGCTGCGACTCGCCGAGATCGAGCGCGGCGAGCGGGCATTCTCGGCGCAGGCGGAGTAGGATCATGGATCTCGGACCGCACGCGGCGTTCATCTGGGCGTCCTATGGCGCCTTCGTCGTGATCGTCGGCCTGCTCATCGGCTGGACGCTCTTCGACGGCAGGCGGCAGGCCAACGCGCTTGCCGACGCGGATCGGCGCGGGCTCAGGCGCCGCTCGGCCCAATCCTCAGGCGATCGGGACAAGGCATGACGGAAGGGCCTCGTTCCGAAAGTCCAGAAGCGCAAGCAGCCCCGGGGCGTCGGCGCCGCGGCTGGGTGCTCGCCCCACTCATCATCTTCGGAATCATTGCGGCGCTGTTCGCGTTCGCGTTGACCTCGGGCGATCCTTCGAAGCTGCCGTCCGCACTGATCGGCCGGCCGGCGCCCAAGACGGAGTTTCCGCCGCTCGAAGGGCTGCTCGAGAGCGGGCAGCCGGTGGCCGGTTTCTCGGCGGCCGACCTCGCGAAAGGCGAGGTCTCGATCGTGAACTTCTGGGCGTCGTGGTGTGTGCCGTGCATCGAGGAGCACCCGCTGCTCATCGCGCTTCGCGAGCGCACCGGGGTGGCGATCTACGGTGTGAACTACAAGGACCAGGCCGAGGCGGGGCGGCGCTTTCTCGGGCGCTACGGCAATCCGTTCACCGCCGTCGGCACCGACCGCAACGGGCGCAACGCAATCGAATGGGGCGTCTACGGCATGCCAGAGACGTTCGTGATCAACGGGCGGGGCGAGATCGCCTACAAGCACGTCGGGCCGATCTCAAAGCAGAGCCTCGAGACGCAGCTCGTGCCTGCGATCGCGGCCGCACAGGCTGCTGCGCAGAAATAACAAACCTTCAGAGCGGGAAGAACTCTCCGCGCGAGTGGTTCAGCACGCTCAACGTGCCCGTCGCGATCTCGAAATAGGCGCCGTGCAGCGACAGGCGGCCCTTGTCCTCCTCCTGCTTCACGAACGGGAACGTGCGCAGATTCTTGATCGACGTCTTAATGCCTTCCATCTCCAGCATTTTTTGCTTCTGGGCCTGGGCGGCCATCTGACTGGACGCCAGCACGGTCAGGCGCGCCTCGTCGAGGATCGACATCCATTTCGAGATGAACTGAGCTTCCGTCTGGATCGCGGCACTCTGGTCCAGCGCCGCTTTGACGCCACCGCAACCTGAGTGGCCCATGATGATCAAGTGCTTGATGCGCAGATTGAGGACCGCGAACTCGATTGCGGCGCTGACGCCGTGGAACTTGCCACCCGTCTCGAACGGCGGCACCAAGTTTGCCACATTGCGGAAAACGAACAGCTCGCCCGGCATGGCCGTGAAGATCGTTTCCGGATCGACGCGACTGTCGCAGCAGGAGATGATCATCACCTGCGGATCCTGGCCGTGGGTGGCCAGATCCTCGTAATGATCGGCGTTGGGAACGAAATGACGATGCTTGAAGCGGCGGAAGCGGTCGGACAGTTTCTCGGGGAAGCTCGACATTCTGGTTTGCCCCAGTGGAAAAGGGTTCTTATGGACCGGCGGCTCGCGTGGTCATTGCAGTGATTTCTACCTCAAGAGCGGGCCTGCGCGAGTAAGCAATCGTCGCACCCGCCCGAACGGGTGGGCCCCAACTCACCTGATGCGGAACGATGCCCATCCGGCAGCTTACTTCCGGTTGCGGCAGATTGCGGCACCCGCTATCGTCCGCCGGTTCCGGGTCTGCATGGCCCGAAATCAAAGGCTTTTCAACGGGGCGCGCCGGCCGGATAAAGGGTCGGCGCGATGGGGAATGACCGCGGAGACATCGACGTCCACTTTCAGCAAGGATCTGCTCGCCTCCGTTGTCGTCTTTCTCGTGGCCCTGCCGTTGTGCATGGGTATCGCCATCGCATCGGGCATGCCGCCGACCGCGGGCATCATCACGGGTATTATCGGCGGCATCATCGTCGGCTTCATTGCCGGCTCGCCACTGCAGGTGAGCGGACCTGCGGCGGGCCTCAGTGTGCTCGTATTGCAGTTCGTGCAGGCCAACGGCGTCGAGATGCTCAGCGTGGTCGTGCTGTTCGCCGGCCTTTTGCAGGTCGGCGCCGGCGTCCTCAAGCTTGGGCAGTGGTTCCGCGCCGTGTCACCAGCAGTGATTCACGGCATGCTCGCAGGCATCGGGGTGCTTATCCTGGTCGCGCAGTTCCATGTCATGTTCGATAACGAGCCGGTCGGGACCGGCATCCAGAACCTGCTCGGCATGCCCGGCACGTTTTGGGACGCGATCCAGTCCGACGACCATCGGCTCAAGGCCGGCGCGATCGGCCTGCTCACGATCGTCGCAATTGCCGGATGGTCGTACGCACCCAAGTCCTGGCGCCTCATGCCGGCGCCACTGGTCGGCGTGATCGTCGCCATGCTGGCGGCGGGAGTGCTCGGACTTTCCGATATCCACTACGTCGAGGTGCCGAGCAACATCTGGTCGACGGTCGTGTTCCCGACACCCGAGAACCTGATGCGCATCATCGAGGCGCCGATCTTCATCGGAGCTGTCTCGATTGCCTTCATTGCCAGCGCCGAGACGCTTCTGTGCGCGACTGCCGTCGACCAAATGCACAGCGGAGAGCGGACCAAGTACGACAAGGAGCTTTCTGCGCAAGGTGTCGGCAATACCCTCTGCGGCCTCCTGGGCGCGCTACCTATGACGGGCGTCATCGTGCGCTCGGGAGCCAACGTGGAGGCGGGTGGCGTGACACGCGCTTCCGCAATCTTACATGGTGTGTGGCTCCTGATCTTCGCAAGCGCGCTGCCGTGGACACTGGGCTACATTCCGGTCTCTGCGCTCGCCGCCGTTCTCGTCTACACCGGCTACAAGCTCGCGTATCCCAAGGTCGTGCCGACGCTGCAAAAGTTCGGCACGAGCGAGGTTGCGATCTACTTCATCACGATCGTCACGATCGTCGCCACGAACTTGCTCGCGGGTGTTGTGGTCGGCCTCGTGTTATCGCTCTTGAAGTTGCTCTATGCCTTCTCGCATCTGGAAGTGCAGAAGACCGAGGATGCGAGCAGCAACCGCGTGGATCTGCGCCTCAAAGGCGCGGCGACGCTCATTCGCCTTCCCATGCTCGCGAGTGAGCTCGAGCGGCTGAAGCCGAACACGCATGTTCACGTGCACATCGACGACCTCGACTACATCGACCATGCCTGTATCGACTTGCTGTCGAACTGGGATCGCCAGCACAGGACGACCGGCGGCTCGCTCGAGATCGAGTGGGACGGGCTCACCGAGAAGTACAAGAAGCGCAGCGGGCTCAGGGTCCGCGCCGAGGCGACGGGGCGATAAGGCGAGATCGGCTAAGGCCCGACAGACGCCTGGGCCCGGATCCCCGATCCAGCTAGCTGACCCGGCCGATGGGGAGTGGCGGACGCTTCGCGAAGCGCAGGATGGCGTAACCGGCCAGTGCCGAGCAAAGCGATCCAGCCAAAACGCCGATGCGGATATCGGCCGCGTGCTCAGGCTCGGGGAACGCCAGCATGCCGATGAACAAGCTCATCGTGAAGCCGATGCCAGCCAGGATAGCGACTCCGAAGAGCTGTATGCGCGAGCTGCCCTCCGGCCGGCTGCCGACGCCGAGCGCTATGGCTGTCGTCGTGAAGCCGTAGACGCCGATCGCCTTGCCGGCAAAAAGGCCGAGCGCGATGCCAAACGGAATGGCGCTCAGCAGGCTTTCCGGCGTGAACCCCGCCAGCGAGACGCCGGCGTTGGCGAAGGCGAAGGCCGGGAGCACACCGAAGGTGACCCAGGGGTGCAGCCCGTCCTGCAGCTTGACCGCCAGCGTATCCGACTGATCGCCATTGCCGTTGGAAACCGGAAGCAATGGAACTGCGAAAGCCGTGATAACACCGGCCAGGGTTGCATGCACGCCGGACTGCAGCACGCAAAGCCATACGAACGCACCCATCAAGACGTAAGCCGCCGTGCTCGTCACTCTGCGCCGGTTCAGAACGATGAGCCCGACGATGCCGACCGCGGCCAGCGCTAGCGCCGCCAGCGACAAATTCGTCGTGTAGAAGATCGCGATAATCAAGATGGCGCCGAGGTCATCGATGATTGCGAGGGCCAGCAGGAAGATCTTAAGCGACGAGGGGATGCGCGGCCCGAGCAGCGCCAGCACGCCAATCGCAAAGGCGATGTCGGTGGCAGTGGGAATCGCCCATCCCCTCAGCGCATAAGCGTCGCCCCAGTTGAGCCATGTATAGATGACGGCCGGTACGGCCATTCCGCCCGCGGCACCGATCACCGGGAGGGCCGCCTGGCGGATCGAGGACAGCTCCCCTTCAACCAGCTCGCGCTTGATCTCGAGCCCGACGTAGAAAAAGAAGACAACCATCAAGCCGTCGTTGATCCAATGCAACAGGTTCCTGTCGAGGCCCCACTCGCCGACGCGCACCGAGACGTGTGTATCGAGAAGCGCACCGTAGAGGTGCGCGGCACCGGAGTTGGCGAGGATCAGTGCAGCGACGGCCGCAATCAGAAGAATGACACCGCCCGACGCCTCGTGATGCTGGATGAAGTGCATCGCGTCGCGCAGTTTCTTCCGTCTCGCCATCTCGGATCGCCCCCCACTTGAATCTACCGGTAATTGGATTTGCGATACCGGGATGACGGGGTCAATCAAAACCGGTCTCGAGGTCGGCCATGCCGATCGGGTTCGTCGGTTCCCAAACACTGGCTTTGCTCAACGCCAGCTCGTCGGCGCCGTAGCTGGCATCGACGGCGCGCCGGACGCGGACGACGGCTTCCGCGGCAGCTTGTCGCGTCGGCCTGCCGCTTAGAAGCTCCGAGACGAACACTGCAGTGAGCAGATCGCCGGTGCCGTGCGGGGCATTCGCCATGAGGGGTACGGTGCAGTACGCGGCTTCATTTGGCTCCACCAACACGTTGGCGAGCCGGTTCTCCGGCATGGGGATCGAGCTTGCCAGCACCACCGGCGGCGGGAGCGACCGCGCGGCCGCCACGATGTCCGACATCGTCTCTACGGGGTGGCCGGAGAGGAACGCCAGCTCGAACCGGTTCGGCTTCATGTGTGTGGCGAGCGGCATCAGCCGGTCGCGCACCGCCTTGGCCGCCTCGGCCGGTACATAGAGCCCGCCTGGATGATCGCCGAGCACGGGGTCGCAGACGATCAGCGCGTCGGGACGATGCACGAGCAGTCGCTTCACCAGCGTTTCGACGAGGTGCACGTGATCGGCGCTCGGCAGATAGCCCGTCTGTACGGCGTCGACACCCTCCAACCAGCCGTTGCTGTCCAGCATGTCGATCATGGACGAGAGGGTTTCGGCCGGGATAGCGCTGCCCGAGGCACGCGGATGGCCAAGATGGTTCGACAACACGATGGTGGGAAGCGCGATCGTCTCATGGCCGTGGCGACCGAGCGCCGGCATGATCGCACGCAATCCCACGGTGCCGCGTGCCACGAACGAGGAGACTGCGAGGACGGTGGCCATGTTTGCCCTTGGTCGAATTTTCGTCGGCGCGGAGGCTGCCGCATAATCCGATCGCCGCATAGCCAATAGTCAGCTTGGTCGTGGGCTGACTTTGCGCTATTTGATTTTGCAGTGCAGCAAACCCTGCGCCCCGCCGCCCCGCCGAAGATCAAGAGGCCCAAGATGGCTCCCATTCGTCCTCGTCGCAGCGTGCTCTATATGCCTGGTGCCAATGAGCGGGCGCTCGAGAAGGCGCGGTCGCTCCCGGCCGATGCGGTGATCCTCGATCTCGAGGACTCGGTCGCGCCGGACGCGAAGGTGGAGGCGCGCAACAAGGTCGTCGAGGCGGTGCGCGAAGGCGGCTATGGACGTCGCGAGGTGGTGATCCGCCCCAATGCACTCGAGACGGCGTGGGGGACGGCCGACATCCTGGCTGCGGCTGCGGCTGCGCCGGACGCCATCCTGGTGCCCAAGGTCCAGCATCCGGGCGACATCATCAGCGCGGCCAAAATCCTGAAATCGGTCAACGCGCCGGAGCGGACCAAGCTGTGGGCGATGATGGAAACCCCCCAGTCCATTCTGCACGCTGCCGATATCGCCGCCGTCGGTGCCGACCCCGAGAACAGGCTCGTCTGCCTGGTCATGGGTACCAACGATCTGCTCAAGGAGAGCCGGGCGAGGGCGCTGAACGACCGCTTTGCCGTGGTGCCGTGGCTGGCGCTTACCGTGGTTGCGGCACGCGGCTATGGGCTCGACATCATCGATGGCGTGTACAACGATTTCAAGGACGAGGCGGGCTTTCGCAAGGAATGCGAGCATGGGCGCACGCTCGGCATGGACGGCAAGACGCTGATCCACCCCTCTCAGGTGGCGCCCTGCAACGAGATCTTCTCGCCGTCCGATGCCGAGGTCGACTGGTCCAAGAAGATCATCCGCGCTTTCGACGAGCCCGGGAACTCGAACAAGGGCGTCATCACGGTGGACGGCAAGATGGTCGAGCGGCTGCATCTCGAGCAGGCCAAGAGGACCGTCGCCATCGCCAACTCGGTTAAGGAAATCGAGGACTGGTTCTAAGGCTGCGACGCCTTTGCGCGTTCGGATGGGCCCAAAGGGCGCGAAATCGCGCACTCGCTTCAAGCGGCCAAAAATGCCATAGGACGGCCCGGACCTGAATTTCGAGACCGAGACGAGCGATGACCAAGACCAACCCGGGCAACTTTTTCGAGGATTACCGCGTCGGGCAGATCCTGAACCATGCCACGCCGCGCACGCTGACCGAGGGCGACGTTGCCCTCTACATGAGCCTTTATGGTCCGCGCTTCGCCGTACAATCCTCCGACGAGTTCGCCCGTGCCATCGGATATCCGCGCTCGCCCGTCGACGACCTGTTGCTGTTCCACGTCGTGTTCGGCAAGACCGTGCCCGACGTCTCGCTCAATGCCATCGCCAACCTCGGCTACGCGGGCGGGCGCTTCCTGAAGCCGGCTTTCCCGGGCGACACCCTTTCCACCGTCTCCGAGGTCATCGGTCTCAAGGAGAATTCCAACCGCGAGACCGGCACCGTCTACGTGCGCTCGACGGGCCGGAACCAGGACGGCGACGTGGTGCTCGAGTACACCCGCTGGGTCATGGTGCGCAAACGCGACAAGGCTTCACCAGCGCCGGAGGCCGTGGTGCCCGATCTTCCCGATCGCGTCGATCCCAAGGACATCGGCGCTGCCGTGCCGCCGCTCAACATCTCGGCTTACGATTACGCCCAAGCCGGTGCGCCCTACAAATGGGGCGACTACGAGGTCGGCGAGAAGATCGACCATGTGGACGGCATGACGCTCGAAGAGGCCGAGCACCAGATCGCGACGCGCCTGTACCAGAACACGGCGAAGGTGCACTTCAACCAGCACACCGAATCCAAGGGCCGCTTCGGCAAGCGCATCGTCTACGGTGGCGTCACGATCTCGCTCGCGCGTGCGCTTTCGTTCAACGGACTGAACAACGCCTTCCATATCGCGGCCATCAACGGCGGCCGGCACGTCGCGCCGCTGTTCGCAGGCGACACGGTGTATGCCTGGTCGGAGATCTTGGAGAAGGCCGAACTGCCGGGACGCAGCGATGTGGGCGCACTGCGCACGCGCCTCGTCGCGGTCAAGAACCAGGATGCGAGCAGCTTCCCGTTCAAAGCCGACGGCGGCGGCTACGCGGACGGCGTGATCCTCGATCTCGACATCTGGGTGGTGCTGCCGCGCTAACGCGGCCGCTATCCCGAGTTTGGAAATCATGATTGCCGTGCGGCGCGCGACGGCAACGCCGCAACTATTTGGCGAATTGCCCCGCATGTGGGCGCGCGCTAAAAGGCGAAAGGGCCTCGTGGTGGCCGGGACATCCAGGGATTCAGGACCAAATGGCTGAGGCCAATGCGAAGCGGGGTTCGCAGGCGGCACGTCCGCTCTCACCGCACCTGCAGATCTACAGGCCCGAAGTGAACATGGTGATGTCGATCCTGCATCGCCTCACCGGCGCCGCGCTTTATTTCGGCACCTTGATCGTGGTGTGGGTTCTGGTGGCCGCTGCGAGCGGGCAGGAGTATTTCGACTATGCCACGGGGCTGCTCGGAACCTGGCCGGGCTTGATCATCCTGTTCGGCTATACGTGGGCCTTGCTCAATCATCTCTTCGGCGGCATCCGCCATTTCATCTGGGACTTCGGATACGGCTACGACATCGAGATGATCGATCTCCTGTCGTGGGCCACGGCGGCCGCCGCCGGTGCGCTCACCATTTTGATCTGGGGCTATATCCTGTTCTCGGGCGGAGGCGCAGACCTATGACGATGCGCACGCCACTCAAGGAAGTGCGCCGGCTCGGTTCGGCGAAGGAAGGCGCGGACCATTTCTGGCTGCAACGCATGACGGCGGCGGCGAACCTGCTCCTCGTCATCTTCGCGATCGGGCTTGTGATCTGCCTCGTCGGTGCGGACTACCAGACGGTCAAGAGCACGCTCGGGCATCCGCTGGTGGCGCTGCCGCTCCTCCTCTTCCTCGCCTCAGCCGCCATTCACATGCGCATCGGCATGCAGGTCATCATCGAGGACTACGTGCACGGGGAGGCGGCCAAGATCGTGCTCCTGATGCTCAACACCTTCTTCGCCATAGCCGTCGCGGCGGCTGGTGGTCTTTCTCTCCTCAAGCTCTCGTTCGGAGGCTAACGCCCAGATGGCAGCCAAAACCAACGGGAAAGGGCCGGTCTCCGCTCCGGCCATCAAAGGACAGGCTTATCCGACCCACGATCATACCTACGACGTCGTGGTCGTTGGCGCGGGCGGCGCAGGTCTGCGCGCGACGCTTGGCGCCGCGGAAGCGGGCCTCAAGACAGCGTGCATCACGAAGGTGTTTCCGACGCGCTCGCACACGGTCGCGGCGCAGGGCGGCGTCGCGGCATCGCTCGGAAACATGGGGCCGGACAACTGGCGCTGGCACATGTACGACACCGTCAAGGGCTCGGACTGGCTCGGCGACCAGGACGCCATCGAGTATCTCTGCCGGCACGCGCCGGATGCGGTCTATGAGCTCGAGCACTACGGCGTGCCGTTCTCGCGCACGGAAGACGGCAAGATCTATCAGCGTCCGTTCGGCGGCATGACGACGGAGTTCGGCTCAGGCCCGCCCGCGCAGCGCACGTGCGCTGCCGCCGACCGTACCGGGCACGCGATGCTGCACACGCTTTACGGCCAGTCGCTGCGCTATTCGGCGGAATTTTTCGTCGAGTACTTTGCGCTCGACCTTCTGATGGACGAAGAGGGAGCCTGCCGCGGCGTGATCGCGCTCTCGATGGAAGACGGCACCATCCATCGCTTCCGTGCCAAGCGCACGATCCTCGCGACCGGCGGCTACGGGCGTACGTACTTCTCGTGTACGTCAGCCCACACGTGCACGGGTGACGGCAACGCCATGGTGCTGCGCGCCGGGCTGCCGCTGCAGGACATGGAATTCGTACAGTTCCACCCGACCGGCATCTACGGCGCAGGCGTGCTGATCACCGAAGGCGCGCGCGGCGAAGGCGGCTATCTCACCAACAGCGAGGGCGAGCGCTTCATGGAGCGCTACGCGCCACACGCCAAGGATCTCGCCTCGCGCGATGTCGTCTCGCGCTCGATGACGATCGAGATCCGCGAGGGGCGCGGCGTCGGCCCCGACAAGGACCACATCTACCTTCACCTCGATCACCTTGATCCCAAGATCCTGCACGAGCGACTGCCCGGCATCACGGAGAGCGCGAAAGTTTTCGCGGGCGTGGATCTGAGGCGCCAGCCAATCCCGGTGCTGCCGACGGTCCATTACAATATGGGCGGCATCCCGACGAACTATCACGGCGAGGTGCTGACGTTGAAGGGCGGCAATCCAGATCATGTCGTGCCCGGCCTCATGGCCATCGGCGAAGCGGCGTGCGTCTCGGTGCACGGCGCCAACAGGCTCGGCTCGAACTCGCTCATCGACCTCGTCGTTTTCGGGCGCGCGGCGGCGCTACGCTGCACCTCATCGATCGAGAAGGGCGGCGCGCAGCCAGATTTTGCGAAGAACGCCACAGAGGCGGCTCTCTCACGCCTCGACCGCTACCGCTATGCCAACGGCAGCGAGCCGACGGCGGCGCTTCGGCTGCGCATGCAGAAGGTCATGCAGGCCAACTGCGCCGTGTTCCGCGATGGGCCGGTGCTCGACGAGGGCGTAAAGAAGATCACGGAGATCTGGAGGGCGACGCAAGACATCAAGGTCACCGACCGGTCGTTGATCTGGAACTCCGATCTCGTCGAGACGCTCGAGTACGACAACCTGATAGCGCAGGCGGCCGTCACCGTGACCGGCGCCGCCAACCGCAAGGAAAGCCGCGGGGCGCATGCGCGCGAGGACTATCCGAACCGCGACGACGTCAACTGGATGAAGCACACGCTGGCATTTGCCGACTACGGCACGCAGTCCGTGACGCTCGACTTCAGGCCCGTGCACACTCACACGCTGACCAATGAGATCAAGTACATCGAGCCCAAGGCTCGCGTTTACTAGCACTCATTCCAAGCGCAGGAAGCTGCCACTGTGAAAGGACAAGCATAGGCGCTCGCCGCTTTCGGCGGCATATGTTGACTGGAAAGGTCTTGAATATAAGCTGGCCGCACCGATGCTGATAATAGTCAATGGGGAGCGCACCGATGTCGAACGATCCGATCCGTCCTTCAAACCAGCTCATCATTCCCGGCCTGGGGCCTGTTTATGGGAGCCTCGGTGAGTTCGCAGAAACGCTGCTTCGCGTCGTCGCCGGCCTCGCGCTGGTGACGCACGGCTTTCCCAAGATCATGAACCCGCTTGGCCCGGTGGGGCTGGTAGAGACTATCGGATTCTTTCCCGGTCCCGCCGCGTTCTGGGCCGTCCTGCTCTCGATGACCGAGTTCTTCGGCGGTATTCTGATCGCCATCGGCTTGCTCACGCGCCCGGCCGCTTTCGGTGCAATGTTCGTGCTGCTGGTCACGGTCTATTTTCACTGGATCCTGAAGAGCGAGGGGTATGCCGGGGCTGAAAAGTCGATTCTCTGGGCGACCATCATGTTCTATTTCGTGATCCGCGGTGCCAACAGCCAATCGGTCGACGCGCGCCTCGGAAAGACATTCTGAGCACGGGTGCGAGCACCGTCGGACCGGGGCTTCTTAGCGCTGGCACGCCTCTGCGCTTGGGTGTAGGAGCAGGGGATCAGCCGCGTTAATCCGGCCGACGGGAGGACATTCGCGCCTTGGCGGGAAAGAAAAATCCGGCAGAGTCTCCCGAAGCCGATACGCGGATCGCGCCCGATCCGTTCGCGGCCGTGCTGCCGGCTATCGCAGCACTCGGCACCATCTCCTCGATCGCGACCATCAACTGGGCGGCGCGCGAGCGCAGCGGAGACCGCTTGCGGCCCAAGCGCAAGGCGGTTACGGCGCTGCGCGAGCTTGAGACGTGCTGCCTGCATCTCGTCGAGATCTTCCGTCGCTTCCAGCGCAATCCCAAACTGTTCACCGGCGAAGGCGCGCAGGGCTCCTCGCCGCTGAAATTCGGCGTGCACGGACCGCGCGTCGGGCCGGATGCCTCCAAGCTCTACCAGCAGGCGATCAACGACGTGGCGTCGATGCTGGTGCTTGCCTCGCAGAGCGCCTTCGAGGTCATGTGCGCCATCGAGGACGGCACGGTGGACGCGCCGGAGGAGATCTTCTTCGGCTTCGGCGAGTGCCAGGATCTGCTCAACAAGCTGATCCAGAACCGCGCAACGCTCAAGGCGTCGGTCGATACCGGCGCAGAAGTTGCCGAGCGATTGGCCTCGCTCGTGCGCGAGCTCAAGAAGTACCGCACGGACTGAGCGTCGTCAGCTCCTGTTTCCGACCTCGTCGAACAGGATCGAGAATGTCGATCCCTTGCCGAGCGTGCTCGAGATCCGGAGCTCGCCACGGTGGCGAAGCACGATGTGCTTGACGATGGCGAGACCAAGTCCCGTTCCGCCCTTTTCGCGGCTTGCCTGCGCGTTCGCGCGATAGAAGCGCTCGGTGAGGCGCGGCAGATGCTCCGGAGCAATGCCCTGGCCGTCGTCGGCGACCGCAAGCAGCACGCGCGGGCGAGGCGGCGAGCCATCGAGCACGCGTGAGATCGCGATCTCGATGCGACCGCCTTCGCGACCATACTTGATGGCGTTGTGCACGAGGTTCTGCAGCACCTGCACGATCTCGTCCCGATCGCCGCGAATGCGCACGGGGCCCTCCGCCTTGGTGACGGCGATCTTTGCCTTCGACGAAGCTGCTACGGGATCGAGCGCCTGAGCGACGTAAGAGGCCACCTCGTTGAGATCGACGATGCCGCGCGGCGGCAGGTGGACTCGCATCTCGGCACGGCTTAGCGACAGGAGATCGTCGATCAACCGCGTCATACGGTTGGCCTGGCTCGACATGATGGCGAGGAAGCGGGCGCGTGCCTCGGGATCGTCTCGCGCGGGGCCCTGCAACGTCTCCACGAATCCGCGCAACGACGCGAGCGGCGTGCGCAGCTCGTGGCTGGCGTTGGCGATGAAGTCGGCCCGCATCTGAGCGAGCTTGTCCTGCTCGGTGAGATCGCGGAAGCAGGCGATCAGAAACGGCAGTCCGCGCCGGATCTCACGACCGCCAATGCGAGAGATCGTCGCCGATAGCCGACGCTCGACAGGCACCCGCTCGTAGAGGTCGACCACCACCTGCTGGTTGGCCGTCACGGCCCGCTCCACCGCAGCATTCAACTCCGGATGGCGCGAGAGCTGGCTCAGCGGCTGGCCCACCCGGATGTTGGGAAACAGCTCTTCGAGGCGGGCGTTGAAATGGATGATGTTGAAGTTGTGGTCCAGCGCCACTGTGGCGTCGGGCACCGCATCGACGATCAGGCGCCAGCTCTCGCCTTCGCGATCGTTGCCACCGCCTGAGCCGCCACGCCGGCGCGGCTCCACATCCGGGGACCTCTCCTTCTCACCGTCGGACTCCGCAGGTTCACGGCCTGCAACGACCATAGCCATGAGAAGGAAGCTGGTCAGGGCCAGGGCTCCGGACAGCCCGCCCGCGAACCACAACACGGTAAACACGATCGCAACCAGTGCGAGCGCGCGCGCGCGCTCGCGAAGGCGGCGGCGCAACGCACGAAACTGCGCTAAAACGCGCTCCACGCTCGATCTGGGTGCCGACAGGGATCGCACCAGCGGCCGGGGGTCCGTCATGGGATCCCATATTGCCTCGATCTGCATAATGGCCTCAACTCTCACGGTGCACCGCGGAGGCCGTTTCCGAGGTCATGGTTGTCAAGATGGGGCTCCCTTCGATCTTGGCGCATGGCCGAGGCCCCCGATAAACAACACTTGTGTGACAGTTCGTTTGGGGTCGGCGAGCCAGCCCCCAAGCCGCATTCGAGGACATCATGGGCAAGGCGAAGAGCGAGAAGGCGGGAACGCCATCCAAGACCAAGTCCGGCGCCAGCCGGCCGTATCCCGATTTCAACCTCGACGATCCCAAGCTGCCGGAGGAGATCGACGAGCGGGCGCTGAAATCTGGCGGCTATCCGTACGACAACAAGCTCAAGCGTAAGCCTTACGAGGAGCAGCTGCAGGCGCTGCAACTCGAGCTCATCAAGTTGCAGGACCATGTCCAGGCGAAACGCGAGCGCGTCGTCGTGGTGTTCGAAGGGCGCGACACCTCCGGCAAGGGCGGCTGCATCTCCCGCATTCTCGAGCGCATCAATCCGCGCCATTCGCGCGCCGTAGCGCTCTCCAAGCCCACCGATGCGGAGCGGGGGCAATGGTATTTCCAGCGCTACGTGGCCCACTTGCCGACGCGCGGTGACATGGTTCTGTTCGACCGGTCCTGGTACAATCGGGCCGGCGTCGAGCGCGTGATGGGGTTCTGCACCGAGGACGAGACGGCGCGCTTCCTACGCGATGCCCCCGAGTTCGAGGCGCTGCTCGTGCGCGACAACATCCACTTCTTCAAGATCTACCTGACGGTCGGGCGCGAAATGCAGCTCAAGCGCTTCCACGAGCGGCAGCACGATCCCTTCAAGCGCTGGAAAGTGACGGACGTCGATATCGCGGCCATCGGAAAGTACGACGACTACTCGCGTGCGGAGGCAGATATGCTTCGCTTCACGCACACGACGATCAGTCCGTGGACGGTCATCAACGCCAATGATCAGCGCCGCGCGCGGCTCGAGGCGATGCGGGTCCTCCTTTCGTCTTTGGATTATGCGGAGAAGGACGCGAGCGCCGTCGGCGCAATCGATCCCAAGCTCACCGAATCCGGCGCCGATTATCTGGCGCGGGCTTACCCGCCGTCCTGAAATGGAGACGGCCGCGCCAGGACATGACGCGGCCGTTTTCGATTCACGTGAAAAAGAGGCTCCGCATCGTTAGGGCAGCCGGAAGCCCGAGGTGAAGAAGCCGTAGAGCCAGGCGGTCACGGCGCCGAACCCGGCGCCGATCAGAAGCTCCGGCCAGATGCGATTGACGTCGCTGCCGAGGAACGGCGGCTCGCTCCGGATCAGCGGCAGCATGACGAGCACACCGACCACGGCCGTGCCGAGCAGCCCGATGAGGGCTCCGCGGAACGTCAGAGCGCCTCTCGGCACCTTGCCGAGGATGAAGGCGACGATCGCGCCCCAAAGGCCGCCCCAAGCCGCCCCGGACGCGAGTTCCGGGAGGCCCGTCGACAGCGACGGCTCCAAGGACCACGGCACGCGGGTCGCGTAGCCGTTGTTGAGCAGCCATAGGCCGATGGCCTCATGGACCGTGACGTAGGCAATGGCACCGGCGATGAAGCCCAGGACCAAGCTTTTAAGAGATGTTCCCTCCATGGCAGTCTCCCCTTCCCGTTAATAAACTAGGCTGTGTGCTCTTTTTTGAAGCAATATTGCCCGATTATCAGGGATTGGGAAAGATTGTCGCAGGATCATCTATTTTAGAGAGCACTTATACATATGTTCAATCTCTGATTGATATTCTGCGTTCGACAGTGTTTGGAGCGCAGGATGCCGTCCGTAACCGTCGAGAGGCTGCCGGTGCAAGTCATGCGGCTCGGGATCCTCGGCTTCGACCACCTGCAGATCGTCTTCCGGCATAACCGCTCCGGCTTAGCTCGGCAGGACGATTGGTTCGTGATCGAAGGACTTCGAGAGCCGGACAAAAGCGGTGCGCGACTTGCTGTGGAAGGCTGGGATGGCGGCACGACGCT
The DNA here is from genome assembly GCF_900117455.1 of Hyphomicrobium sp. CS1GBMeth3. NCBI lineage: Bacteria > Pseudomonadati > Pseudomonadota > Alphaproteobacteria > Hyphomicrobiales > Hyphomicrobiaceae > Hyphomicrobium > Hyphomicrobium sp. CS1GBMeth3. The sequence continues at coordinate 1,465,399 of NZ_FPHO01000003.1, read as the reverse complement.
TTCCGATGCCAACGGCGGCGTCGTGGGCGCAGAGCTCGAGGACAAGATCGGAACGGAGATCAGCCGCGGCGCGCAGAAGATCGCCGCGGGAAGCGAGGCGACCTCGCTTTGGGCGAAGCTCGTAGCCCATGCCTCCGACATCGAAGCGCAGAGGTTTCCCTATATCCCGATTACACTGCCAACGTCGCCGCTCCCTACGATCAACTCGTCGTCGCTCGTGGCCTCGCTGTTGCATTACGCCGGCATCGACGTCTCGAGCGCCTTGCCTTCGGGGCTGCGTTTCTCGCCCGGGACGACGACGCTGCTCGGCACGTCCGGCGATGACACGCTGCGCGTTTCGCGGGACTTCACCACGCTCGTCGGCGGCGACGGCCACGACGTGCTGATCGGCGGCGACGCCGCCGGTGTCGTCGACAAACTCTACGGTGGCTCGGGAAACGATGTCTTCCGCTGGTCGAAAGGCATCAACATTCTGCACGGCGGACAGCCGGGTCTCCCCTACGCCGACGACGGCATCGATACGGTCGACTACTCCGGTGCCGGAGAGATCCGCATCGAGGCGCTGCCAGCGCGGGCACCGCACATCTCGCCCGACTTTGTCGTGCATCACGCCAGTGGGCGCGACTACCTGTTCTCCATCGAGGAAATCATCTGGGACGGTGCAGCCGACGGCGTGACGCTCGAAGCGGGGGCGGGGCTTGCACCATCATTATCCGCGCGTGGTGGCTCGCCCCCTGGTCTTTCGGAGCCCGGCCGCTTCGGCCCCGGCTTCGACGAAGCGATCGCAGCTGACGGACACCTCGGATCCGTCGGTCTCGCGGCATTCGATTTCTCTTCCGGGCGTTAAGAGATGACCAAATGGCGCGGCCATGAGATGCTCGACAACTTCGGATCGAGTGTCGGATGACGCGTTTGAAATGCACGCTCAGGTCAGCCGTTGCCGGTGCCGTGGCCTTATGGAGCCTCTCTGCTCTGGCGGCCGCGGACGGTGTTCCTTGCGCGCCGGAGAGCGGCGGCAGTCATGACGTGCTGCACGTGATCGACGGCGAGACGCTGCTGCTCGACGATGGACGCGAAGTTCGCCTCATTGGCGCGCTGGCGCCTGAGCCAAACGATCCTTCCGCGAAAAGCCGCGACAGGATGCTCGCGGAGCAGGCGTCGCGCGCGCTTTCCGCGCTCGTCACCGACCGTGCCGTCACGCTTCGCTACGAGGGACGGCGGCGCGATCGCTACGGGCGCGTCCTGGCGCAGGTCTACGCGGGCTCCGCGAGCGACGGTGTTTGGGTGCAGAAGCGGCTGATCAGCGACGGCTTCGCCCGGGCCTATTCGCTGCCGGGAAACGCCGGCTGCATCGCCGCCTTAATGTCTGCGGAACAGACAGCGCGCACCGCCGGGGCTGGTCTCTGGGATGTCTCGTCCTACCGTGCGCGCGCGGCCGATGACGTTAGCCAGCTCCTGTCGCTCACCGGCCGCTTTGCCCTCGTCGAAGGGCGCGTCGCAGACGTCACGCGCGCGCAGCGCGTCACCTATCTCAACTTCGGCGCCGACTGGCGCAGCGACTTCACAGCGAGCCTTGCCAACGCCGACGTCGATCGCAGCGCCGGGGGTGCGGAGGCACTCGGCAAGCTCGAAGGCAAGCGGGTGCGTGTGCGCGGCTGGATCGAGCGGCGCAACGGACCGATGATCGTGCTCGGCTCGCCCGACGAGATCGAGGTGCTTGAGGATTCGGAAGCGGCGTCGCGCTGATGCCGTGAAACGGCGCATTCCGATCACGGCCTCCTGCTGCGAACAAAAAGCACCCCGCCAACGTGCGACGGGGTGCTTTGTTCGTTCGTTCGAGCGGCGCGCGTTAGGCGGCGCGCATATCGGCCGGATCGGCGCCTTCCGCGGCGCGGCGGCCACGCGCGCTCTTGGCGAGCACGTCAGTGATGCGCTGCACGGCGCCGCGCTCGTCGAGCTTCTCGACGGCAGCTATCTCGCGCGCCATACGGTCGAGCGCGTCCTCGTAGAGCTGACGCTCGGAGTAGGACTGCTCGGGCTGTGCCTCGGAGCGGTAGAGGTCGCGCACAACCTCGGCAATCGCGACCAGATCACCAGAGTTGATCTTCGCGACGTACTCCTGCGCGCGGCGGCTCCACATGGTGCGCTTGACGCGGGCGCGGCCCTTCAGCGTTTCAATGGCCTTCTTGACGATGCCGTCGTCGGCGAGCTTGCGCATGCCGACACTCTCGAGCTTGCCGGTCGGAACGCGCAGCGTCAGCTTCTCCTTGTCGAAGGTGATGACAAAGAGCTCGAGCGACATGCCCGCGATCTCCTGCTCCTCGATGCCGACGATGCGGCCGACGCCGTGAGCCGGATAGACGATGAACTCGTTGGTCTTGAAACCGTGGCGCTGGCTGACCGACTTCTTCTGTGCCGCCATGATCTGGCGCGCGGCTGCGGTCTTCTCGGCGATCTCCTTCGGCGTCGTGGGCTGCTGAGCCTGGACCGGAGCCGTAAGCTTCTGGCCGCCCTTGGCGAGGGCCGCAGCGGCGCGGGCCGGCGTCACAGCGACGTGCTCGGGACGCAGCACCTGCCGAACCGCCTTCGGAGCGGCAGCGGGCTTCGCCGCGACCGGCTGGGCCACGGGCTTTTTCACTTCCACGGCCTTGACGGCGGGCTTCGCTACCGGTGCCTTTGCGACAGCAGGCTTGACAGAGGTCGTCTTCTTGGCATGACTGGTCGTGGCGGCCGCCGGCTTTTTGACCGCAGGCTTCGCGGCAGCCGACTTGGTGGCGGACTTGATCTTCGAAGGCCGGGCAGCAGTCTTGGTCGCGGTAGACTTCGTCGTCGTCCGAGCCTTCACGTGCGCCTTGTTCTTCTGAGCCATAGACTTCTCACTCTCTGTATCACATCTCGTCCGGTCCCGCTGGACCGGCCGTCTCTCGCGCGCTCACGCTGGCAACGGACCTATTGTCTCGCCAGCCATGCCGTCACAGATAAATCCTGGGCCCGTCGGCACGTCACCTTGCCGCCGTTCCAGGACCTCCCCAGCATGTCGGGTCGCGGAGCGGAAATCGCCACCCTGTAACCTATTCACGGACGATAAGTCACAGTCCGTACAGGCTTTTCGACAGCGCACCGCAATACCCCGTCCCGAACTTACTGTTGTCCGCGGCCGGGTGTACCGTGTTTATCCGTCGTATGTTCCTGCTCGGTTCTTGTGCGCCCGAGGATTATCTGTAACACAAATTTCATGAAAATTGAAGCGGTACCCGGAATATAGGTGATCCAGCGCTTAAAGAACTTGCTTAAGTCTTCATTTTGATGCGTTGCACATAACTTTCCAATACCCGTCCAAAAGACAGTCGATTATCAGTCGCCCTCGCCGGGCTTGGAAGAAAAATATTTATCGAACTTGTCTTTTTCATCCCTGTATTGCTCCGCCTCGGGCAACGGCGGTTTCTTAGAAGTAATATTGGGCCACTTATCTGCGTATTCCCGATTGACCTCGAGCCAGCGCTCGACGCCGGGCTCTGTATCGGGCTTGATGGCCTCGACCGGGCATTCCGGCTCGCACACCCCGCAATCGATGCATTCGTCAGGGTGGATGACGAGCATATTCTCGCCCTCGTAGAAACAATCGACCGGGCACACCTCCACACAATCCGTGAACTTGCATTTGATGCACTTATCGTCGACGACGTAGGTCATGGTCCTGTCCAGGATCTCAGGGTGTGGTCCGGGGGTGTGCCAAAAGGAGCGCGCTATAGCAAGCCCCGCGACGCCACAGCCTTTCCGACCAAAGGCGCGTCTCAGCTGCCGCTGCGTTTCAATTCCTCGATCTGGCGCCGATCACGCTTGGTCGGACGGCCTGAGCCAGCGGTACGTTCTCCCCAGCTGCCAGCATCCTCCCGTTGCTCATTACGTTCGGCAGGTGGCGTCAGATCCTCATAAAGCAACTGGGCCTCCGCCGCCGGCCCTCGCCGCTCGCCGAGCCCGGCGATCTTCAACACACGGACCGTGCGCCGCAGTCGGGAGGTGATGACGTCGCCGACCTTGACCGTCTGGCTCGCCTTTTCCGCCTTCACGCGGTTGACCTTGATCTTGCCCTCCACGACCGCCGTCGCGGCCAGGGTGCGCGACTTGGCGAGTCGCGCAAACCAGAGCCATTTGTCGAGACGCTGGGACGTCTCCTTGCCGGGAGCGGGCTGCCCGGGCTTCGTCATGTGGGATTTTTTTCCTTGGCCTGCTTGGCCAACACGTCACGCAACGCGCCGAGGGATGCAAACGGCGAATCCGGGTCAATGCCGCCCTTCTTGGGCGGAGGACCCGCGGAGCGGATGGCGGGCGTCTGGCGATCCTCGCGGCGGCGGCGATCGTCCCGGCGGTCGTCGCGCTGACGGGGCGGCCGCGACCGGTTGCGATCCTGATCACGATGCTGGCCACGCTCCGGCCTGCGGTCGCGGTGAGCTTCGCGCCGAGCGTCTTCCGGCCGGGCTGCCGTGGCGGCCTGCTCGGTAGTTGCCAGCGTATCTGGCGACGTAGCGGCGGCGGGTGCGGCAGGCGTGCCCTCAGGCGAGGCGCCGTCGCGCCGACGGCCATGCTGGTGGCGCCCTCCGCCCTCGCGGCGCTCACGGTCGTGGCGTGGGCGATCCTCACTGCGGTGGCGACGCGGCCGCCAGATGTCGATGACGACCGTCTCTTCGACGGGCGGCGTTGTATCGGAGGCACCGGCTTCGGCGGGTACGGCGGCCTCCGCGGGCGCACTTGCGGGTTCCCCATCCTGAGCGGTGGGAGCAACACCGCTAGGTGCCTGAGGTACATCAGCCGCCGCTGTCTCGTCTCCGGTGGCTGCCGGAGCATCGGGCGCGGGAGCCGCGTCCGCGGCGATAGCCGTTTCCTTCGCCGCCTCGGCCGGCTTCGGCACGGTCTTGCGGTCGAGACGAAAGCCGAGCGCCTTCAGCACGTTCGACAGCTCGTCAGGGGAGCAGCCGAGGATCGACATCATCTCGGGCGTGACGATGAAGCCGCCGTCGCCCGTTGAGCCCTTAGGCGGGGGCGTGGCGTTGTCGGGGTTTGCGCGCCAGGCGAGCAGCGGGCGGATCAGGTCGGCGAGGCGCTCCAGGATGTCGAGGCGCACCGCACGCGGTCCGCAGACGTGGAAGCCATAGGCGCGGTAGAGCGGCTCGGGCGTTTTCTCGTGGACGGGCGCAGAAGTGAGTCCAGCCCGCGGCAGCTCCGCGGGCGCCTCAGGCGTGAGGCCGTGCGCCGGGCCGTTCTTCAACGTCCAGAGCGTTGCCGAAAGCTCGGCGGGCGCCGGCTTCAGAAGCGCGGGGAAATAGATGTTGAAGGCACCGAAGCGGACGCCGTACTTGCGTAATTGCGCGCGGGCTTCCTGATCAAGGTGCTTCATGTCCTCGGCGATCAGCTCGCGCTTCAGCATGCCGAAGCTTTCGGTCAGCCGGAACGCGATGCCGCGCGCGAGACCCGTGACGTCCTCGGCCTTGGCGATATCAACCAGCGGCTTCAGGCGCTCGGCGACGATCTCGTCGCGCCATGCATCAATGCGCGCCTGCACCTTCTCGCGGTCGGGGCCGGAGAGGTGCTCGTCGGCGAGCAGCACGGCCTGTGGCTTCAACGGATCATCGGCTGCTTCGAGCGCCGCGATCTCCTCGTCGCGCCAGAGGACGCGGGCGGTGCGCGACAGCTTGAACGCATCCGACTTGGCGGCCGCGACGCGGCGCGCGCGCATGCCGAGCTCGCGCGAAAGCACCTGTGCGGCGGCGCTGCGGGCCGCCTTGCCGTGGATACCCTCGGCCTGTGTCTCGGGGGTAAAGCGGAAGCCACGCAGGCGGCCGACAAAATGGTTCTCGACGTGGATCGAGCCATCGTCTGCGATCTCTGCCGAGAGCTCTTCCTTGTCGCGCAGGCCCTTCATGAGCGCGCTCGTGCGCCGGTCGACGAAGCGCTGCGTCAGCTGCTCGTGGAGCGCATCCGAGAGGCTGTCCTCGATGACGCGCGTGCGGCCCTGCCAATGGACTGGATCCTTCAGCCAGTCGGCGCGGTTCGACACGAAGGTCCAGGTGCGGATGTGCGCAATGCGGTTTGCGAGCGTGTCGATATCGCCATCGGTCCGATCGGCGAAGGCGACCTGTTTGGCAAACCAATCCTCCGGCACGCGGCCCTCGGGGCTCATCAGGTAGCTATAGAGCGTACCGACCAGCTCGGCGTGGTTCTGCGAGGAGATCTTGCGGTAATCCGGGATCTGGCAGACTTCCCACAGCCGGCCGACGGCGGCCGGCGTGCTCGCGAGGCGCGCGATCTCGCGGTCGTTGGCAAGCGTTTCGAGCGCCAGGACGTCGTCTGCCATGCGAGCGCGGGTCAGGCGATGCTCATTCGGCATCTCACGCAGGCTGTCGCGCAGGCGATCCAGCGATCCGAAGTCGAGGCGGCGGTTGCGCCACTGCAGCACGCGCACGTTGTCAAAGGTGTGTGTCTCGAGGCGCTCGACGAGATCCGAGTCGAAGGGCTCGCAGTTGCCGGTGACACCGAATGTGCCGTCGTTCATGTGGCGACCGGCGCGGCCCGCGATCTGGCCGATCTCGTTCGGCGTCAGGTTGCGGAAGTTCTGGCCGTCGAACTTGCGCACGGCCGAGAACGCGACGTGATCGACGTCGAGGTTCAAGCCCATGCCAATGGCGTCGGTGGCGACGAGGAAGTCGACATCGCCCGACTGATAGAGTGCGACCTGGGCGTTGCGCGTGCGCGGCGAGAGCGCTCCCAGCACCACGGCGGTCCCACCGCGCTGGCGGCGGATCAGCTCGGCGATGGCGTAGACCTCGTTGGCGGAAAACGCCACGACAGCCGAGCGGCCGGGCAGGCGCGTGATCTTCTTCTCGCCCGCGTAGGTCAGGTGCGAGAGGCGCGGGCGCGAGATGAAGTTGGCGCCGGGGATCAGATCCTGGATCGCCTCGCGCATGGTCTGGGCGCCGAGCAGCAGCGTCTCGGCGCGGCCACGCGCGTGCAGCAGGCGGTCGGTGAAGACGTGGCCACGCTCGGGGTCGGCGGCGAGCTGAATCTCGTCGATGGCCAGGAAGTCGACGTCCACGTCGCGCGGCATGGCCTCGACGGTTGCGACCCAGTAGCGGGCGCGCTCCGGCTTGATCTTCTCCTCGCCGGTGATCAAAGCCACCTTATCGACGCCGATGCGGGCCGCGATCTTGTCGTAGACCTCACGGGCGAGAAGGCGCAGCGGCAAACCGATCATGCCGCTCTCGTGGCCGAGCATGCGCTCGATCGCGAGATGCGTCTTGCCGGTGTTGGTGGGGCCGAGAACCGCGGTCACGTTGCGGATGCGCGTTTCCAGATCGCTGGCCATACGCGAGGTCTCCATGCAGGAAGAGCCCCTGGCATTGCATTGGCGTGCTTGGAGATCAAGCGTTTCGTTGCAGCACGGGAAGATCTGCACGATCGTGAAGCCCGGTCTGGGTAAAAAGCCGCACGGGGCTTCACGCTCCGGCGCCTCAACGAAGAAGGCACCGCGTGCGGTTCGCGGTGCCCTTCCTGGAAACGTTCAAAGCAGGGTTTGACGTCAGTCGACGGACGCGAGCTGCCCGCGGTCGGAGATTTCGACGTTGACCTTCTCGAGATCGATGCGGGCTGAGCCGGCCGGTGTCGGGAGCGTGACCGACTGCGGCAGCATCAGCTTGGCGGCCGGCACCATGCGGAACACGATCTCGATGTCGTTCGTCTCGGCGAGCTGCTGTGTCTCCGCGTTGGCGCGATAGCCGGCGATGGGGGTGTATTTGACGCGACAGACGATGGCGGTTTCATCCGGAATGCCGGCAACCGGCTCCTTACGGGCGAAGCGGAGCGCGATGTCGAAGCGCTGCTTGCCGTCGAAGATCGCGAGCTTGCGACCGCAGGGGGTCGAGGCGTCGCCATGGGTGATGGCGAGGATGGCGCTCAGGGGATCCACGACCCCCTTGAGATGGGACGCGGAGAGCGGGACCCAGTCTGCCGGCTCGGCGGTGGTGGGCAGCACGGTGAGGCGCTCTATGCGGTCCTCGGCGAAGCCCATGGCGACAGAGCCATTGCGCACCGTGCTCTCGTAATCGAAGCGGAAGTCGGCGGGCTTTGGCGATGAGGCCCTGAGCGAGCCGGACGTGCGGGTCACGCCCTTCCATTTGAAGACGCCGAGCAGGGCCGAGATCTCGACATCGGTATCGAGCGTGTAGCGGTTGCGTCCGACGTCGGACTTGAACTGGAAATTACCCAGGTTAAAGCCGTTCAGGGTGATCCGGTAGCTGGCGTCGACTCGCACCGGCGAGATGCCCGGAGGCGTGGGCGCTGCGGTGGCCAGCGGTGACGGGGTGAATAGAAAAGCGCCGAGAGCCGTAACGGCGAGACCAGCGACACACGCAAAAACGCGACGAGACGAAACTTGGTACATCATTACTTTCACCCACCCTTCCCCCCTACCGACACAACCTTTAGCGGGGAGGGCTCAAGCTTGGTTGACTGTCGATGCTTCAACGATCGTGCATTCTGCCGCCCAACGTTTAACAATTCGCTCCAAGGTGCGCCGCGCTGGCACGGGGTTTTGCCCACCCAATCCACAAGGGCGCTGGCCAGTTTCGGCGCCTTTTCCTGGTACCTGTTGCTACAATTCCTCTCGCGCATCCCGTGAGCCTTGACTTGACGCAAATGCGGGGCCTCGCGTATAGAAGCCGCCAACGGCCCCGCAGATTCCGATCTGCGGGCCATTCTCATTGATTTCCCCGTGATTTCGGGTCCGTCGGACAGGCGGGCGGTCGGTCGTGGGGCTCGACCGAGCAAGGATTTACAATGACCAGGCGCTGTGAGTTGACGGGCAAGCTGCCGCTTTCGGGCCAGCTCAGAAGCCATGCCGAGAACAAGACGAAGCGCAAGTTCCGCCCCAACCTCGTGAACGTGACGCTGATCAGCGAGACGCTCGACCGTCAGGTCAAGCTGCGCATCACCGCCCACGCACTGAAGTCGGTGGAGCATCGCGGTGGCCTCGACGCCTTCCTGGCCAAGGCCAGCACCGAGGATCTTTCGCCCGAGTGCCAGAAGCTCAAGCGCGAGATCGCGAAGGCCAAGGCCGAGAAGGCCGCCTAAACAAAATAGTTCCTTCCAGCGTTGCATGCGCCCACCGGGAGACCGGCGCGGCGCATGTTTCATTTTTGGAGCGCGCTCCTTCTTGCCCGCAGAACGCGTGGCGCGGCGCCATGGCGAAACAATGCTCCGCTTGGTCGTGCGTCCTGCAAGGCGGGAGAAGGGCTCAGGATCGGGCGAGGGCCGCGAGGTCGAGCGGCTTCGTCGTCATGGCGAGCCCGCCGTCGGCGGTGCGCGGCCAGTCGTCGGGGGCTCGGTCGCGGTAGAGCTCGACCCCGTTGCCGTCGGGGTCACGCAGATAGATCGCCTCGCTGACGCCGTGGTCGCTCGCGCCCTCGAGCGGAATGCCGGCGCCGAGCACACGGCGCAAAGCGTCCGCCAATGCCGCGCGCGTCGGATAGAGGATGGCGACGTGGTAGAGGCCGGTCGTGCCGGGCGGCGGAGGCTTGCCGCCCCTGCTTTTCCAAGTGTTGAGCCCGATATAGTGGTGGTAGCCGCCAGCCGACAAAAACACCGCCTGGCTGCCGTAACGCTGCGTCACCTCGAAGCCCAGCACGTCGCGATAGAACGTCAGGGCACGCTCGATATCGGCCACCTTGAGATGCACGTGGCCGATGCGCGTGACTGGGTCGATGGGTGTCGAATTCTCGGTCATGCCGTGGCTCGTGTCGCCTCCTGAGGCAGAAACAGGTTCTTGTTGGCAGCCAAAAACGCGGCGAGCGTCTGGGGCGGCGTGCCGGTCAGTTTCTCCACGGCGTCGGTGGCAGTCGCAAAGTTGCCGACGCGCGTCGCCGTGTCGAAGGACGCAAAAATACGCGCGATCGGCTCCGGCAGGCCAGCCGCGATGATGCCGCCCACAAGCTCTTCATCGGAAACGGCGACGACTTCGAGCGGGCGCACGTACGCCTCCCTCACAGCCGCAGCAATCTCTGCGTTGGTCACGGCGGTCGAACCGGTAATGTCGATGATCGCATTCGTGGCCAACGGGCCCGCAAGCACGTAGGCGGCGGCGCGGGCGCAATCCTCGCGTGCGAGGTAGGCCGAACGGCCGTCGCCGGCGGACGTGTACCACTTGCCGGCTGCGAGGGCGTTGGGCAGCGACAGCGCCAAGTTCTCAAAGTACCAGGCATTGCGCAGGACGGTCCATCCCAGTCCGCTCGCGGCCAGGGCCTCCTCGGTGCCGAGATGGTCCGGCGCGAATGGAATGGGCGAACCCTCGGGGCGCGGCATCGAGGTGTAGACGATATGCTTCACGCCCGCGTCCTTCGCAGCGGCGATCGCGGCCTTGTGCTGCGCGATCCGCGCACCGGGGCGATCAAGAGTGTCCGTGGAGATGAGCAGCACGCGATCGGCGCCCGAGAATGCAGAGGCGAGCGAGGCGGGCTCATCGAAATCGCCACGGCGCACCTCGACGCCACGGGCCGCTATGTCGGCGAGCTTGGCAGGGTCACGTGTCACGGCGATCAGGCGCGACGGCGCAATCCCGAGGGTATCGAGAAGGTTCGCCAGAACGCGGCGGCCGAGGTGCCCCGAGGCACCGGTGATCAATAAGGTCTCTGCTTTCTCACTCGGGTCCGACATGATGTTCTCCTATGAGTGGTTGTCTCTTTTTGAGACCACCTCTAAAATGGAGACTGCAGTCGCCACGTAAAGACGGCAGCTTTTCGGGAGATAGGCACTTTTAGGGAACCACCCAATGGACATCTCGAACCCGGTTCGGGATCTCATGGCGCTGTTCCGGAGCGGTGCGATTTTGCAGCCGTCGACCTGCCCGGTGCGCGATGTGCTCGACCATATCGGCGACAAGTGGACGACGCTCATCGTGCTCACGCTCAGTGATCGCCCGTACCGGTTTGGGGAGCTGCGCCGGGCCATTCCCGACATCTCACAGCGTATGCTGACGCAGACCTTGCGGGATCTGCAACGCGACGGGCTCGTCAGCCGCCATGTGTTTCCGACGTTGCCGCCGAGCGTGGAATATCGGCTGACGCCGCTCGGAACCTCGCTACTGGTTCCCCTTGGACAATTGATCCAATGGGCCAACGCGCACCACGCCGAGATCAAGGCGGCACGGTCTCGCTTCACGAGCGCGGACACGGCTGCCGGATAAGGCTTCTCCGGTTGGGCCTACATGGCGATGGCCGAGCGCAAACCTTCGAGCTCGGCGGCCATGCGGTTGGTGACTGTCTCACCCTGGTCGGCGAGGCTGGTCATTTCTTGGGCGACGACGCCGAAGCCGGCCCCGTGCTCATTGGCGCGGGCGGCCTCGATGCGCGCATTGAGGGCGAGAAGACGCAGCGTTTTCAGAGTGCCGCGAATGTTACCGGCTGCCTCGTCGACCTTATCGAGGGCGTCGGCACCGTGGCTCAAACGCTCGGCAAGGGCCGACATGGCGCCGGCCTCGAGAATGATGCCGTCAAGAAATGCAGGCTCGCCCGTTTCAGGATTGATCGTGGATGACGCGCCGCCCGTCTCGTGTACGTACAGCACGCGTCCGTCGCGATGGCGGATGCGATAGCTCACCTGCCAGTTGCCGCCGCGCGACAAGGCGTCGGCAACGGCCGTGTCCACTTTCGACAGATCCTCCTTGAGGATCAGCGAGGCGAAGCCGGTACGATTGCGGATGAAAGTCCCAGCATCATAGCCGGTGAGGCGTGCGAAGCCGTCCGACAACCAGAGCATGGCGTAATCGTTGCTATTGTAGCCCCGGTACATGAATCCATCGATGCGGATTCCGATGCTATTCAGAAAGTCGTCGGCAGAAAAGGTTGCCGCCTCTTGGACCATCACTTCAGCGCGCTCCGAGCCCTGAAAATCCTGGACTTATTTGCACCGATTCGCGGCCCACGTGGACGTAGGAGATTGCACAACGAAAGCCCGACCGACGCCTAGATATTGGTCAGTGCGATGCAACGCGCTCGGCCGGGCATGGTGAAGAGCGCAACGCCATGCCCGGCCCGAGGCGATCGTGGACCATCAGATCCGTGCCTCGAACGCGAGAGTCTACAGGGCCAAGTCGGCCGTCAGCGCGCCACCAATCTTAGGATCAAAATGACGAGCAGCGCGCCGATCGTCGCGTTGATGATGTCGCCCAGAATGCCGCCGCCGATATAGATGCCGATACGCGGCAGCAACCAACCGGCCACCACAGCGCCAACGATTCCCAACACGATATTGCCGACCAAGCCGAAGCCGCCGCCCGCAATGATCTGCCCGGCCAACCAGCCGGCGATGGCACCAATGATTAGCCAAATAATAAGGGCTTCCAAAGCCATGTGTCTTCCCTCCGTTGCAACGTGACGCAAGACGGACCGCTTCAGTCGCTCATTCATCTCCCCTGCCTGCGGCGATCTCGACGCAAGTCAGGCATGAACGACGTTACTTGAGTTCGCGGCACACCGATATGGGCCTTGTGTGCAGGTGCTCACATTCGTGATGAGGGCCTGATAAGCCTCAATCAGGCTGCGTGCAGGACTTGTCTGCTCACCTTACCTCGAGGGCCGGTACGGCGGTCACGAAGCGGGCGCCCCACTCGCGCGCGTAGCCGAGCTGGGCGATCAGCTCGTCCCGGAGGTTCCAGGGGAAGATCACGATGTAGCCGGGCCGTACCTTTCGCAGCTCCTCCTCTGCCACGACGGGAATGCGGCTGCCGGGGAGGAAGCGGCCTTGCTTGGCCGGATTGCGGTCGACGACAAAGCGGACGAGATCCGGGCGCACGCCGGCATAGTTCAGCAGCGTGTTGCCCTTGGCGGCGGCACCGTAGCCCGCAACGACAACGCCATCACGCCTGGCGTCCAGCAGGAACCCCAGAAAGCCATCCTTCATCGCCTCGGTGCGCGCCTGGAACCCAGTGTAAAATGCTGCGCTCTCAACGCCTGCCGCGCGTTCACGGTCGCGCGCGGCGGCGAGGCGCTCCGTTACGTCGTGAGCGCCCGTATCGGCGCGCTCGGCGAAGAGGCGCAGACTGCCACCATGGGTTGGAAGCTCCTCGACGTCGAACAGGCGCAAGCCGTTGGCCGCGAGCACGCACTCGGCCGCGGTGAGCGAGAGATACGAAAAGTGCTCGTGATAGATCGTGTCGAACTGGCAGCCCTCGATCAGTCGCACGAGCGAGGGAAATTCGAAGGTCACCACGCCTTGCGGCTTCAATAGCTCCGCAAAGCCCGAGACGAAGTCGTTGATGTCGGGCACGTGCGCCAGCACGTTGTTGGCGATCATCAGGTCGGCGCTTCTGCCCTCAAAGTGGAGCCTGGCGGCAAGCTCGCGGCCGAAGAACTCCTCGATAATCGGGAGCCCCTTGGCGCGGGCGGCCTCCGCCGTGCTCGCCGTCGGCTCGATGCCGAGGCACGAAACGCCGCGCGCCTTCACGTATTGCAGCAGGTAGCCGTCGTTGGCGGCCACCTCGACGACGTGGCTCTGTGGCGAGAGTGCGAAGCGTTCGATCACCGCGTCGACGTAGCGGCGGCTGTGCTCGAGCCAGCTGGCGGAGAAGCTGCTGAAATAGGCGTAGTCGGCGGCGAACAGCTCGTGGGCGCCAGCGAAGTCCTCGGTCTGGGCGAGCCAGCATCCGTCGCAGACGAGCACGCGCAGAGGGTACCATTTCTCGGGCGCGGCGAGCGCAGCGGCCGTCAAATAGGCGTTGGAGGGTGGCGCGCTGCCAAGGTCCACGAGTTGCAGCGACAGATCGCGATGGCAGTGTCGGCACTTCATGATGAGAGCCCCTTGAAGCCGTCGGCGACGTTCGGCAATGCGCGATCGCGTTCGGACAACTCCGTGATCGGCGCCGGCCAGCGGATGCCGATGGCGGGATCTTCCGCGCTCAATCCGCCCTCCGCAGCGGGGACATACGGCGCCGTGTGCAGGTAAAGCATCTCGCAGTCCGGCTCTAAAGTCTGGAAGCCATGCGCGAAGCCTTCAGGAATGACGAGCGCCGCGCCGTTGTCTGCGCGCAACACCTCTCCGTGCCAGCGCAGGTACGTCGGCGAGCTGGCGCGCAGATCGACGGCGACGTCGAAGACTGCGCCCCTGAGGCAGGTGATAATCTTCGTCTCGGCGTGCGGCGGATGCTGGAAATGCAGGCCTCGCACGGTGCCTTGCCGCAACGTCAGCGTGTGATTGATCTGTGCGATCTGCCGCGAGCCGAGCAGCGCCTTCATCTCGTCGGCGCAATAGAGGCGCTCAAGACAGCCGCGGCTATCGGCGATACGACGGTGCGCGAGCTTCGCTACGCCCGCGAGTGGTGTCGCCAGCATCTCGATGCGGCCGCTCACGCCAGCATCTCCCGTTCATACGATTCGATCTGCTTGAGCGTCTCGGCGGACATGTCGGCGCCGGACATCCAGGCCTTTTGCCAGGCGACGGTCTTGGCGACGGCGGTGCGCAAGTACCAGCGCGGCGTCCAATCCAGCGCCGTTCGCGCCAGCGTGCTGTCGAGCCGGAGCAGGCCGGCCTCGTGTGGCTGATCCTGTTGTGGCTCGACGACGACAGACGCAGGCGGCCCCCAGATCTCGGCAGCGAGCTTCGCGAGGGTGCTGACCGATACGTCGCCCTCGGCGTCCGGCCCGAAGTTCCAAGCGCGGTCGACGCCCGTCGCGGTGTCATCGAGCAGCCGTTCCGCGAGTTCGATGTAACCGGCGAGCGGCTCAAGCACGTGCTGCCAGGGCCGTACGGCATTGGGATAGCGCAGCCGCGCCGGCTGGCCGGCTGCGAAGGCTGCGAAGCAATCGGGCAGCAGGCGATCCTTGGCCCAGTCTCCACCGCCGATGACGTTGCCGGAGCGCGCCGATGCGATGCGGGCGTCTCCGGGCTTCGAAAAGAACGACAATCGATAGCTCGCGGCCACAATCTCCGCCGCTGCCTTGCTGGCGCTGTAGGGATCGTGGGCGCCGAGCGGATCGGTCTCACGAAAGGGGGCGGCTATCTCCTGATTCTCGTAGACCTTGTCGGTCGCGACCACGACGATGGCGCGCAGAGACGGCGTTTGGCGCGCGGCCTCGAGCACGTTCGCCGTGCCGATGACGTTCGTCGCCAGCGTGCCCAGCGGGTCGCGGTATCCCTCTCTGACCAGCGGCTGAGCCGCAAGGTGAAAGACGACCTCGGGAGCTGCGGCACGCATCGCTCGCAAGACCGCATCGGCATCGCGAATGTCCGCCCTGACATCCGCGGCCAGAGCCTCGCCCACGCGCGCGACCGAGAACAGGTTGGGCTCCGTCGGCGGATCGAGCGCCAGGCCGTGCACCTCCGCCCCCAGCCATCTCAGCCAATGACAGAGCCATCCGCCCTTGAAGCCCGTATGCCCCGTGACGAGCACGCGGCGGCCACGCCAGCTCCCGCTGCCTGCGCTCACCATGACCTCCACGGCGCCTTGCCGGACGACCACAGCTCCTCGAGCAGGTTCTTGTCGCGCAGGGTATCGATGGCCTGCCAGAAGCCATCGTGCTCGAAGGCCATCAGCTCGCCGTCGCGTGCGAGCTCGCTCATCGGCTGGCTTTCCCAACTCACATCGCCGTCGATGTAGTCGAGGCAGTCCGGAGAAAGAACGAAGAAGCCACCGTTGATGTAGCCGCCGTCTCCTCTCGGCTTCTCCATGAAGCCCGTGACCTGTTCGCCCTCCTTCTGCAGCGCTCCGAAGCGGCCGGGCGGGCGCACGGCGGCCACCGTCGCCTTGCGGCCATGGCGCTTGTGGAAGGCAATCTCTGCACTGACGTCGATGTCGGAGACGCCGTCGCCATAGGTGAGACAAAAGAACGGTTCGTTCTCAACGTAGCGCGCGATGCGCTTCAAGCGCCCGCCAGTCATTGTCAGCTCACCTGTATCCACGAGCGTGACCCGCCAAGGTTCGGCCTTGCGCTGGTGAATCTCCATGCGGTCGGAGACCATGTCGAACGTAACGTCGGAGACGTGCAGCGGATAATTCGCGAAGTACTCCTTAATGACGTAGCCCTTGTAGCCGCAGCAGATCACGAACTCGTTCACGCCGTGTGCGGAGTAAATCTTCATGATGTGCCAGAGGATCGGGCGCCCGCCGATCTCGACCATCGGCTTCGGCTTCAGATGCGTCTCCTCAGACAGCCGTGTGCCGAGACCACCCGCCAGAATGACGGCCTTCATCAGGTGCTTCCCCCGCGTGTCCGATCGTTTGATCGCGCTTTCGACGGAAGCAGCTAACTACGATTCAACGGGCGGTCAACGTCATGCGCCCACCGATCAATACGTAAATCGTGGAAGGGGCTGCGCGGGCTTGCGAATTGTGCGAGAACGTCGGCGCGCCGCGTTCTCCCCGGCGGTGTCTTTCGCACTCCAGGTTTCGCTATGCCCGAGCAGGATTTGAACGCGCCTGTTTCCTCTCCGGATGCCAATGCTGCGGCCCACCCAACCTTGGCGGAGCTTGCGCGCGGTCCCGTGCCGCCCTCAGCGGGCATCGAGTACCGGCCTTATTGGTGGGATGCCGCGCCGCGGGAGCACGCGGCCCCGCCCGTCCCACCGAATGCCGATGTGGTTATCATCGGCTCCGGCTTCACCGGGCTTTCCGCAGCGCTGACGCTTCTGCGGCACGGACGCTCGGTCGTGGTGCTCGAGCGCGGCGTGCCGGGATACGGCGCCAGCACGCGCAACGGCGGACAGATCGGCAGCGGGAACCAGAAGTTCCGGGTCAAGCGCCTGATCGAGCTGCGCGGCCGCAAGAAGGCCGAGGCCATGCTGCGCGAGGGCGTGCGCATGCTGGACTACGTCGGGCACCTCATCGAGAGCGAAGGTATCGATTGCCACTTCTCGCGCTGCGGCCGCTTCCGCGCGGCGATCCGGCCCGAGCACTACGAGGCCATGGCGCGCGACATGGAGGACCTGCGGCAGGTCGCAGGCATCGAGAGCTTCATGGTGCCTCGCGCCGAGCAGCATTCCGAGATCGGGTCCGACGTATTCTATGGCGGCTCCGTGCTGCCGAGCGACGCATCGGTGCATCCGGGGCTTTATCATGCAGGGCTCGTGCGGCGCATCGAGGAGCTTGGCGGCGCGGTGGTCGGGCAGGCCGGTGCGGAGGGCATCACACCGGATGGCGCCGGCTTCTCGGTGCAGACCCCGCGTGGCACGGTTCGCTGCCGCAACGTGATCGTCGCGACCAACGGCTACACCGATCGTCTGGTACCGGAACTGGGGCGGCGCATCGTGCCGATCGGCTCGGGCCTGATCGCGACTGCAGAGATCCCCGAAGCAATCTTCTCGCGTCTGCTGCCGAAGAACCGCGCGTATGGAAACACGAACCGGGTGTTCTATTATTTCCGTGCCGCGCCGGGCGAGCGTCGGCTGATCTGGGGCGGGCGCATCGGACGCGTCGCGGGCAACACGTCACCGCTCGCGTTCCGGCATCTCGCGCGCGATCTCTTGCACGTATTTCCCGAGGTCGGCAGCGTGCCCGTTACGCACGCGTGGGACGGCATGATCGGCTACACCTACGACGAGATCCCGCACCTTGGCCGTACGGCGACCGGCGTGCACTACGCGCTCGGCTACTGCGGGACGGGCGTGTCGCGCGCTACCTACTTCGGCCACAAGGTCGCGCTGCAGCTGCTCGGGGACCGGGAGGGGCAGACCGCTTTCGACGATCTGGTGTTCCCCGCTTTTCCCGCTCATCCGATTGCCAAGCGCGCCGTGCCGGTCGTCGAGACGTGGTACCGCGTGCGCGACGCGGCCGACGGAACAATGTCATCGCTCAAACGGCGCTCGTAACAGCGGGCCGCTTGATTGGGCATCAGCCTTTCGCCAGCAGCCAGAGAACCGCCACGGCGGCAGTGGCCGGCACCATGAAGACCACGAGCAAGATCAGCAGCTCCTGCTCCACGGTGTAGCCGGCCTTCACGACACCGACCCACATATTCACCAGCGCCACCAGAAGCCAGACCGAGAGGAACGCCTTGGTGGCGAGCGCGATGCCGCTCGCGTCGCCACCCCATAATTTGCCGAACAGGGCAAACACGCCGAGCAACAGCAGGCCACCGGCAATCACCTGGGCCATATGCATGGGCTTTTCTCCGGCCGATCGGGGGGCACTACTTCGTGGTGTAACCGCCGTTGACGAGGATCGTCTGGCCGGTCATCCACCAGCCGTCCGAGACAAGGAACCGGATCCAGGGGACGATGTCCTCGATGTGGGTAAGGCCGGTTGGCGTCGACGGCGAGAGCGCGGCGGCGGTCTTGTGGTAGGCGACGGCGTCTGCGCCTTCGGCCGGGTAGAAGAACGGCGTGTCCATGGGGCCGGGGCCGATCGCGGTGACCGAGATCCCGCGCGCGCCGAACTCCTTCGAAGCGGCCGTGACGAGCTTGGTCCCGTCGGGGAACATGGCTTCCACCTGCAGCATGTTGAGCATCTCGGGAACACCTTCCATCACGTGCTCACGCTTCAGGATCGTCGCGCCGTACTCCATCATGTCGGTCAGCATCGGAATGCTCCCCTCGCGGGCGCGCTCGAGAATCTCATCGCTGATCAGTGCGACGGCCTCCGGGTAGTTGAGCCGCACGCCGTTCTCGAGACGCCTACGGGACATTTCCGCTGCGGCCCAGATTTGGATGCGCTCTTCCTCTCGTAACGTCATATGCATCGTGGATTGTCCTTCGTCGGGCCTTGCATCAGTGCGCCCGGCAAATTCGTCCCCGCTTGGGGCCAAAGCTCGCCGGTCGCGAGAATTACCTAATCGAGCGATCGCTCGCACATACCCCGTGTGCACACGACCTAGCCATTTCGAGCATACGAGCGCGCGCCAGCATGGGTCATCTACCCAAACAGGGAGATTGTCCGGCCCAGATCCGAACGCTCTCATGAGCGGATTCGATGCCGGAATTGCTCACGCACGCGCCGTCAGACGCACACGCAGAGAAACAAACGGCACTCCGTCAGCGAAGCGCAGACCGAAAGCTGGCTGCGCGCGAACGCAACCGTTCGCAAGGTCCTTGGGAGGGACACGAGGATGGAATTGGGGGCACACCCGCGGTTCGCGGTGTGTCGGTGGGGGCCGGAAGCGACGGAGATCCGCGGCTTTTCGGCATGAACACGAGGGAACTACATATGACGACGCGTACAGGGCGGTTTACCGCCGCATGCCTAATCGCTGCAGTCTCGACAGGGGCTGTAGCCGCAAACGCAGGTGAAACTTGGAAATTCGGCGAGGACGCATCGCTGACGGTTGGTGCGGGCATCCGCGTCATCTATCGCGATGTCGACGGCGTGGACGATGCCGATGTCGAAAGCGTGCGCCTCTACACGGGCGGGCAGCTGACAAAGGTTATCGGCTTCACCTTCAATGCCGACGTTGGCCGCGATGCCGAAGGCGACATCGACAGCCTCCGCGCTTACGACGCCATCGCGCGCTTCGAGTTCAACGACTACTTCAACGTGTGGGCCGGACGCATGGTTCTGCCCGTCGATCGGGCGAACCTTGCCGGTCAATATTACATGGGCAATTGGGACTTCCCGCTCGTCAACAATTTCCCTTCGTACGTTGCCGGCCGTGACAACGGCGTTGCGATCTGGGGCCAGACGGGCGGCGGCAAGTTCAAATATCAGGTTGGTGCATTCCAGGGATGCAGCGACGACGCGCCTTGCTCCACCGGATCAAATCGCGACGACAATCCGCTCTTTGCCGGCCGACTGAGCTACGCGTTCTGGGATCCCGAGCCCGGCTACTATCCGGCAACCGACTACTACGGGCAGAAAGAGATCCTGTCGATCGGCCTTTCGACCGCATTTCAGGAAGATGCCACGGGCACCACGACTGATCGTGGCGATTACAAAAGCTTCGCCATCGACGGTCTAATGCAGAAGAAGATCGCGACGGGTGGCGTCGTAACGCTCGAAGGGTCCTATTATTACTACGACACCGACGACAAGGTTACGCCGCTCGTCAGCGGCAGCGGCTACTATGTGCTCGCCAGCTACCTCTTTCCCGAGAAGATCGGCATCGGGCAATTCCAGCCGGTGGCGCAGTTCCAAAGCCTGGATCGGGACGATGGCGGTCTCGACGTGACCAAATGGGAGGTCGGGACCAACTACATCATCAAAGGGCACGACGCACGTTTGTCCGCGATCTACTCTCAAACGGACTACGAAGGCGACGGTCAGGGAGCAATCGACGGCTACCTGCTCGGGCTCCAGCTTCAGTACTGATCAAGCATCGTCGTGATCGAGACAAGGCTCCTTTGCGGACTGCGTTTCCGTAAAGGAGCCTTTCTCATTTCGTCCGATCGCGCGTCGCGATGACGCGCCGCGCGTCCACGTATCGGCGTCGGATTGCCACCGCAGGCAGCACGTTGCCCAATATTGGTGCCGATCGACTGGTTGACAGCGGTTAAGCGAAAGAGAAAAACTATTCCCACCGACAGGCAATGAACATCACCACAAGTGAACACGGGGGCTACAGGGAAAGTCGGCAAGCGGAAGGATCGCGGCGTCGAAGGCGGGCTTTCTCATAGTGCGAGTGTCGGGGCAAATAACTGCGCTCGCACGAACTTGGCACTTTGAACGAGGGGCTAGGTTATGTGCACGACAGCGTACGACGCGGAAATCCGGGATCGTGTGAGCAAAAGCGAGAACTTCGGCGAGTCGCTGGATGTCCTCGCCGATATTGTCGGCCGAATTGGTTTCACCCAAGCTCTCTACGGTTACATTCCCAGCATGCCGCGCCAGCGCGACGGAACCTGGGCGCCCCTGAAACTGAATGTTCGAAATTTCCCCGCCGGCTGGGAACAGGGCTGGCGGCAGTTCATGGCTGTCGATCCCTATTATCGGGCCTGCTTTTCGGGAACCGATCCGATCGACTGGATCGACGTGCAACATAGCGACGAGATCTCACCAGCGCAGAACAAGGCTTTTGAGTTTCTCGGTGATTATGGGTTATCGCGCGGTATCACAATTCCGGTTCATCTGCCGTTTGGCCGCTTTGCCGTCATGAGCGCGATCGCCGACAGGTCGTGTAAGAACTGGCATGTGCTGCGTACCGGTGCACGAGAGCCCTTGTTCCGCGTGATGCACGCCTTCACGAGAGCGATCTTCCAGCGCGGTTTCGAAACACAGATCGAAGTGGCCGATCGCGTGATGCTGACACGCCGCGAGGTGGAGTGCATGCGTTGGGCTGCTCTCGGGAAAACCTCCGCAGAAATCGCGATCATTCTCGACCGCTCTCCCGAAACGATCCGATTGCACATCAAAAACTCGATCGCCAAGCTGAATGCCACAAACCGCGTACAAGCCGTCGCAAATGCCGTGGACCGTGGATTGATCTAGTCCGACCGCATTTGCACCGAGGGACCATCGACGGGACGGTTGGCGGAAATGAAACGGCCGTACGCCTCGCTCGCCAAGGAGCGAGACATCCAATCCAATTGCCCTCCCAAAAAGGGTTATTGTTGCGGGCGCCTCAGAGGCGTTTCCTGTGCGCGGTTCAATAGAACAAGTCCCGGAATACGGGGCTTTTCGTAAAAGAAACAAACACTCGCACAGGTTGAAATGTTGGACCAACTGGCGCTTGCGATTTTCTCATTCACGTCGGTGCTCATCTGGCCGATCGCGCTGCTGTTGCTGTTTGCCGTAGGGCACAGCGCATTCCTCGCCGGAGACGCCTTCGTCGAGCGCATTCAACGACGCGGACAAGCAGCAGCGCTGAAGACCGTCACGACAATTCCGGCGCCGATGGCGAACCGTCAGGGTATGCGGGAATGGCTCGTTCAGCGCGGGGCCGATCCAACCGCATCGTCGTGGCTCGTCCTCGACAGGACCGAGGCGGCGCTCGCAAAGCGTGTCGATCGCTCCCGTCTTTGGGTCCGCATTGCGCCAGCGCTCGGCCTCATGGGAACGCTGGTTCCGCTTGGTCCGGCTCTGGTCGCGCTCGCCAACAACGATCTTGCAACGCTGTCGAACCACCTGGTGCTCGCATTCGGCACCACCGTTCTGGGCTTGCTGGCCGCCGGGCTGTCGTGGGTCGTCATGACCGCGCAGGACCGCTGGTACCGCTTGGATCTCGCGGAGCTTCGCCATGCGCTGGAGAGCGCGGAATGAGACGGTCTCCGGCCGGATTGGGGCTGCTTACGCGCAGGGGCGACGATGACATCGTCTCGGCGGTCGCCAACCTGTTCGATGTCGGCATCGTGCTCGCCTTGGGTTTCATGGTTGCGCTGATCAGCGCACTCAACCTGCTCGACGTTTTCGCGCCGGATCAAAAGGTCACCATCACGAAAGAGCGGGCCGACGGCCTCGAGATCACGATCCGCGAGGGGCGCAAGACCACCATCCGCCGATTGAGCAAGACCGTCGGAAGCGGCGACGGCGCCCGCGTCGGCGTCGCGTATCGCCTTGAAGACGGAAGCATTGTCTATGTCCCCGAGGGCAATGATGAGCCTTCCGGTCAAGAGGCACAGTGATGCGTCTGGTCGGGGGACTGTTGTTTGTTGTTCTCATTGCTGGTGGATTGCTGGCAGCGACGCAATTTGGCGCAGCCCCGCAGGATGCACGCTTCACTGTTCTCTTCATCGCAACGGATCCGACAGTCGAGAAGATCAACCGCGGGCTCGATCGCCTTCTGCTCAGCAATCCTGATCTCGGGCGGCGCTTTAACGTCGTCGTGCGCGCTCCATCCAATACGCTCCGCGACTCCGAGCTTCCCCAGCACAATGTCCTTTTCGTCGAGTTGATGGACACGCAGTGGGTGGCATCGCAGGCCGATAGGATCGAGACATCCGAAGCGGGCCTGCGGCTCGGCATACAAGAATCCAGCTATCGCGGATCGTCCGACGAATTCGCGCGCCTGCGTTTGCGTACGGATGAGATCGTGGATGCCTATTGGGCGAACTCTGCACCCGGAGAGGTCGCCAACATGTTCCAGTTCATCGCGCATCGCTACCTCGGCGAGAAAAACATTCTTCCCGATCCGCCGCGCCCCGTTCTCGCGCACGGCGTTGTGGAGATCGAGCGCGATGGAAATATTCGCTTCCACGCGGAATTTCCGAACGCCATGATTGACTCTGACCGGCCCCGCGTGGCGATCCTCGAGTATGCGGCACGCGCGCGCGCGGAGTCGCTCGGGCTTGCAAGCGCAATCGCTAACGCGGTTCGCGAGCGGCATCTCGAGCCCGTGATCGTGTTCGCGGAGCGCGCGGTGCCTGCGGTGAACACGCTGCTGCGAGATGCCGACGGCGCACCCCGCGTCGATGCCGTGATCTCTCTGCATCACAAATTCCACGAGGAGGAGAACGCGGACACCCTGCGCGCGCTCGGCGTGCCCGTGTTGAACGCCATCCGTGTTTTCGGACGCACGGTCGATGAGTGGCGTCAATCGAAGCAAGGGCTGAGTTCCAGCGAGGTCGCCTGGCAAATTGCAGCGCCGGAGCTGGCGGGTCTCTCGCCGCCAAACGTTGTCGGCGCGATCGACAATAAGAACAGCAGCGTTGCTACAACGGCCATTCCCGAGCGCATCGCGCGGATTGCGGACCGGGCCGCCAAGCTCGTAGCGCTACGCGCGCGCGCGCGCGCCGATCGGCATGTCGCGGTCCTCTATTGGAACTACCCGCCGGGAAAGCAGAATATCGGCGCGAGCTATCTCAACGTGGTCCGCTCAATCCCGCAGATGCTGCGGCGCCTCGCGAAAGAGGGATACGCGCTCGGCAATCTCGACACGCAAACCGATGAAGAGCTGGAGCGGCGCATCCGAACGAACGGCCTGAACATTGGCCGCTTCGCTCCGGGAGACCTCGATCGCCTTATCGCGCGCGGCGACATCGTAAGCCTGCCCGTCGAAACCTATCAGAGATGGTTCGATACATTTCCCAAGACGTTCCGAGAGACCGTCCTCGCCCACTGGGGGCCACCGACCGCCTCAACCATCATGACGCGCCGGGTAGCGGGCGAATTGCATTTCGTCATTCCCGCACTGCGGTTCGGACATGTGGTCGTCATGCCGCAACCCGATCGCGCGCGCATGCAGGATCTGGAAGCGCTCTACCAGTCGCAGGAATTGCCGCCTCACCACCAATACATCGCCGCCTATCTCTGGCTGCAGCGTCAGTTCAACGCGGACGTCGTAGTACATACCGGCACCCACGGCACGCATGAATGGATGGCGGGCAAGGAATCCGGGCTCGCCGGTGACGATGCCGGCGAGGTTCTGTCCGGCGATATGCATATCGTCTATCCCTATATCGTCGATGACGTCGGCGAAGGCATCGTCGCGAAACGGCGCGGGGCGGCGACGATCGTCGATCACCTGACGCCCGCACTCGGCGGCAATCAGCTTGCGCCAGAGCTTCAACAGCTGGCCAATCTCGTTGGTGAATGGCGCGCCGCGGGCGCGACCTCCCCCGAGCGTGCTTCCGACCTCGCATCGGAGATCGAGACAGCTGTTGCAGATCGTGGATTGGCGATCGATCTGGCCGATCGTGGCTGGGGCGACATCCACGACAGCAACCGCAATGATCGCTTTGCGACGCTCGAAGACTATCTCGCTCAAATCGCGCACCAGACGATCCCGCTCGGCCTGCATACCTTCGGAGCAACGCCCGAACCCGATAGGCTGCCCCGCTTCGTCAATAAGATCGCGGAAGCAAACGGTGAGGCATCGCGGGAGATCGCGCTGCAGCGCCTGTCGCAAACCGGCGCCTCCGAATACGCGGGCCTGCTTGCCGGTGTCAGCGGGCAGTATGTTCCGGTAGGGCCGGGAAACGACCCGGTAAGAAATCTCGACGCCATTCCGACGGGAAAAAACTTCGCGAGCTTCGATCCTCGCGAAGTGCCAATGGCGGCAGCCGATGCGGTGGGCCGGAAACTCGCGGAAGAGCTGATCGAAAAACATCTCGCAGACCATGGCGCTGCACCCAAGAAAGTCGCCCTGCAGCTCTGGGGCGTCGAGCTTTTGCGTCATCAGGGCGTGCAAGAGGCACAGGGGCTCGCGCTGCTCGGTGTGCGGCCGCAGCGTGATGCACGCGGGCGGGTCACCTCACTTGAGCTTATCCCGCGTTCGGACCTCGGCCGCCCGCGGATCGACGTCGTCTTTCATGCGACCAGCCTCTACCGAGACACGTTCCCCGGAATGGTCGAACTCCTGGACCGCGCGGTGGCGCTTGCAGCCTCCTCTCCCGAGGAGGACAACCCGATCAAGCGCAACGCAGCGGCCCTCAAGCAGACGCTCATCGAAGCCGGATTTTCCGAGACCGTCGCGACGCAGCGAAGCCTGATCCGGATATTTGCCGAACCGACCGGTGAGCACGATTCCAAACTTCACGCGATGACCCATGCCAGCGGGAGCTGGGACAACGAGAGCCAGGTCGCCGACACCTACATCCGCCGCATGGGGCACGGCTACGGCGGCGGCATCTGGGGCGAAAGCGCGGAAGACGAGTTCCGCGCCGCCCTCAAAGACACCGACCTGATCCTGCATTCACGCGCGTCCAATCTCTACGCCACCCTCGATAACGACGACTATTTCTCGTACGGGGGATCGATTGCGCTCGGTGTTCGGCGTGCAAACGGCGGCGGTGCGAGCCCGGCGTTCTATGTCTCCGACCTGCGCAAATCCGGCGCGGAGAAGCACGAGCCTCTTCAGCGTTTTCTCGGCCAGGAGCTGCGCGCGCGCTATCTCAATCCGGAATACGGAAGCGAGATGATGCGCGAGGGCTACGCTGGCGCGCGCCACGTGTGGCAGGCGGTCGATTACCTGTGGGGCTGGCAGGTCGTTTATCCCGAGGTTGTCGATGCCGCCAAGTGGGAGGAGATGCACGCGGTCTGGATCGAGGACCGCAACGAGCTCGGCCTCGAGGCATTCTTCGAGCAGCACAATCCGTACGCGCGGCAGGGCATTGCGGCCAGGATGCTCGAGGTCGTGCGCAAGGGCTATTGGCAGCCGTCCGAGGCTACGACGCGATCCCTCCTCAAGACCTATATCGAAAGCGTCATCCGTCACGGTCCATCGTGCGAGCATCTGAGCTGTGACAATCCGGAGCTTCAGCGCTTTGCGGAGCAGACTGCCGCGCACCTCGGTGTCGTTACCCCGCAGCAACGGGATCAATTCCTGACGTCTATCGAGACGGCAACAACGACATCAATCGAGGTCGCGCTTTCTCAGCGCGCAGCAGACAAAACGCGCTGGCATCGCCAACCGCAAACACCGGATCGTGTTGCCCGCGATGTCGCATCTACCGAGGGAGATACGCGGCCGGTAACGGGCTTCGAGCTCGAAGAGGAGGTCGTCGCAGAGGCAGAGACCGCGCCGGCCCATACCCATCTCGAGGATCGACAGCGGCACGCATTCGCCATCCTGAGCGTCGCCTCGATGCTCGCTTGTCTGTTGCTTGGTGTGTTGTCTCGGCCGGCTCAGTCCGTGTGAGGCGTTGGGGGAGACGGTATGAGATTTCTACGGGGTCCGATCAGACGAGTTGGCGAGGTCGTCTCGCTCTCGTCCACATGCGCAGCGCTTCTGCTCAGCTGCTCGTGGAGTGGAT